>CAYWRT010000134.1:0-6195 GCA_964460815.1 uncultured Dehalococcoidaceae bacterium | reverse complement strand
CGGGCTAAGCCATGGGTGATGCGAGGGCGGCAGGGTGGGATTAGATTAGAAACGAAGGGGATACAGGGGGTGGGGTAGAAAAATAACTTACACTCACTATTTTGCAAATGCCGATAAAGTATGTTACAATATTTTATCAGAGCATATTAAAGGAACTCTGAACTTGCATACGGCCATTAATAATTTCGAAATGGCTATCAAGTTTCCCACCCAAAATAACCCCAAATAACCTGTTTTAATTCTTTAATCGCAGAACGCCCCCCGTATATTCCTGGCATTTCAATATTCATTAATAATAAACCCCAAGGAGGAAGTTATGGCACAGGCAAAAACCGGCGACACCGTTAAGGTTCACTACACGGGCAAACTGGATGATGGCACAGTATTCGATACCTCCGCCGACCGCGAACCTCTGCAATTTACCATAGGGACGGGCCAGCTAATACCGGACTTTGAACAGGCCGTAGTCGGCATGAATCCGGGTGAATCAAAAACCGTCCAAATACCATCAGAGAACGCTTATGGCCCCCACCGCGAAGAAATGGTGATGGAGGTAGACCGGAGTGAATTCCCGGAGAACCTGGAACCACAGGTCGACCAGAGGCTACAGGTAAGCCAATCAGACGGACGGACATTTCCCGTCACGGTCACCGATGTCTCCGAATCAAAGGTAACGCTGGACGCCAACCACCCCTTAGCCGGCAAGGACCTGACTTTTGATGTTCAGCTTACGGAGATTGTTTAATCCATTCGTTAATGGTGGTATAATCGACATAATCTATCATCCTTTATATCTCTCCACAGGCTTGCGGTAAGCACCCATCTTAGCCTATAATATACTGAACTGGAGTGGAGGTGGGGCATGCAGATAAATGTATCTCAGCTACTTCAAGAGCCTATTGGCTCAACACGAGCTCACCAGGTAAACGAGGTTGCTGATATTTCAGGTGACGGTAAAGGCTGTCTGGTTCAGGGCGAGTGCCGTCTGCTGCGTACTCAGCGCAGTATACTGGCAAAATGCGTACTGTGCACCGAGGTTGAACTTACCTGCAGCCGTTGTCTGAGCCTGTTTCGCTACCCGCTGACTCTAAAATTCGAAGAGGAGTATTTGCCTACTGTAGATGTCGTTAGTGGTATGCCACTGCCCTCGCCCGATGAGGGCGCTTTCACTATTGACGAACACCATATCCTCGATTTAACCGAGGCGATATGCCAGTATACTCTGCTGGCTATCCCGATGAAGCCACTCTGCCATAAAGACTGTGCCGGGCTGTGTCCGAATTGCGGACATAACCTCAACCAGGGACGCTGCCACTGTCCCACACAAAGTAAGGACCCTCGCTGGTCTGAGCTGACGAAACTGCTGTAGCCCCTGACAAATAAGCATAAAAGAACGGAGTAGAATATGGGAGCTTTACCAAAGCGAAAAAAAAGTCGAGCGCGCGCCGGTAAGAGGCTCAGTCATAATGCCGTGAAGCCGCCGATACTGGACTACTGCCCCCAGTGCCACAATCCCAAGCTGCCTCATCATGTTTGTCCTACCTGCGGTACTTATAATGGCAGGGAGGTCATCAAGATGGAAGGGCAGAAAAAAAGCGCCGGCTAAATTTACCTTATAAATGAGAGACCCCCCTCAATTATATTCCTCACCTTAACGACGTAAGGGGAGAGTATTTTCTGTCTGGAAATTTCTTTAGAGGAGGACAACAACAGACATGACCAAGGTAGCCTGGGTATTTCCCGGTCAGGGCTCCCAGTGGGTGGGCATGGGGCGTGACCTTTACGATAATGTTGATTCTGCCAGAGCCGCCTTTGACCAGGCTGATGAAGCTCTGGGATTCCCCCTTTCCAGGCTGTGCTTTGAAGGCCCCGAGGACGAGCTCCGCCAGACCATCAATGCCCAGCCAGCCCTGGTAGTCGACAGTTTCGCCTGTTTACAGGCTGCCCGAGAGATTGGCGGCAACAGCCTGCCAGCACCCTCTTTTATGGCCGGTCACAGCCTGGGCGAATACACCGCCCTGCTGGTAGCCGGGGTATTTGACTTCGCCACGGGTGTCCGCCTGGCACGGGAGAGAGGACGCCTGATGCACGAAGCCGGACGGGCACGTCCGGGTAGCATGGCCGCTATAATCGGGCTGGATGAGGCTCCTCTGTCCGAGGTTTGCCAGCAGACAGATACCTGCATAGCCAACATCAACTGCCCGGGGCAGATAGTCATTAGCGGCGCCGCTGAGAATATGACTGGGGCTATGGACCTAGCCAAAACCAGAGGAGCCAGCCGTGCCATCCCACTTCAGGTAAGCGGTGCCTTCCACTCGCCTCTGATGCAGCCAGCGGTTGACGGCATGGCCGATTTTATCAGCTCACTTCCCTTTCAGAAACCGTCTATTCCGGTTATCGCCAACACCACTGCCGGGCGGCTGACAACTGGAGAGGCGGTCAAAACCGAACTCCTCAACCAGCTATGTAACCCGCTCCAGTGGCAACGCTCTATTGAGTACATGGTCAATAATGGTGTGTCTACCTTTATCGAGATAGGACCGGGCAAAGTGCTGACCGGCCTCATCAAACGAATCAACAGGGAGGTCGAGACTATAAACATAGGTGACCTTGAGGCGGTAAATGGTTTAGCTAACCCCTCCCCCCTTTAGTAATCTTTTCCCGCCCGCCGCCCTCGTTTCGTCTTCGGCTTAGCCTGTAGTTCTCCCCCCCGACCCCCTGGCATTTAAGGCTATTCTGTTCTTCTCTGCCTGAACCGTATGACCTGGTATGGTTCGGGTAGAGAGGAATGGGATAGCCTTAGATGATGCTGGGCGGATTGGGTGGGGATAGATAATAAAAGAGATGCCAAGTCTATCTGGTGCGGTGACGCAGAAACCAGACGATATTGAAGATGGTTGTGCCAGCGGCTATAAGGACTACCATCTCGCCCCACCAAGCCATAATAGGCGCCGATGATGCAGGTATATCGGCACCAGATGGGGTTGGTTTTAAAGATAGGGGACCCGGTTCCGGTTCCAGTTCAGGTGGCGAGGGGGGTGATGTTAGTGGCGGTGCCACTGCTGACTCAGTGGCGGTATATTTTACTGTGCCCATGCTCTGGTTCTGGGGGAGATAGCCGGTGACGTCGACCCAGACGAATAGAACCTTAACCCTGGCTTCAACAATCTTGCCGATAACATCATAATCACCTGCCTCAGCCTGTGCCGGGAATTGCAGGGGCACCGCCTGGCTGATTTCAGCGGTTTCGCCTTTTTTGGAGGGGAATGGCTTTATGGCAGCGGTATAGCTCGAATTAAGGGTTACTCCGGTGCCGGTGGCAGTATGAACAGCGACAACACGCGAGGTGATGCTGGCTTCACTTGCTGACACTGGCAGATTTTTAGTGCAGGTGACTCGTCCCGCGATGGTGGCGTGAAAGACCTCACTGCCGTGAATTTCGCTCTTATCAAAGCTTACCGGGTCGTAGCTGAACTGGAAATTTTCTTTCAGGTTGTCCTGGGCAGTTGCGGGAGACGCAATAATCAGGCAGAGAGCCACCGCCAGCGTCAGGCTGGCCCACAGACGCTCTAAGGCCCTGTGACGGTGAGCCTTTTGTCCTATACTGGATTCTGAAAGCGGCATGATGGACTCTATAATAGAATAAATGCTGTTGAAAGTATAGCCTATTATTGGACTATTGGCAAGTTATATGACTAATGGCAGTAAAGCGGATTATTTTTCTACCTTACCCCCCGTATTCCCCCCTCTCGGTGCAAATCTAATCCCACCCTGCCACCCTCGCATCACCCATGGCTTAGCCCGCAAATAACCCCACCCCTTATCCCCCTTGGTAGGAGAGGAAGAAAGAAAAAGGTTATAAAGCCTACCATTTGGGGGTTGGGAGGCAAACCTTACGGGATAAGCAGAAGATGATGCTGGGCGGCTAGGGTGGGAATAGATAAGCAAGGGGGGAGGGGAGATTAGTGACCGTATCTTGATTATTGAAGGAGTTGCGAAACTCACTGATTGTAATTCCTTCTTTTAATTTCGAAAAATATAAACTATAATGTCCCACAGTATGCATAAACCACCCGTAAATTACGCTTTCATTGATGGGCAGAACCTCTATAAATCGATTGAGGGAATTGGGGAGAAGTTAAACTATGGCGACTTTCGTAGTTATTTGAGAGAGAAATATGCCATTAAAATAGCATACTATTTTATCGGTTATGTAGAGAAGTATAAGAGATTATATGAGGCATTGGGGGCATACGGATATGAACTTAAATTTAAGGAAGTAGCTACACATGAAAATAAATATAAGGGAAACGTTGATGTGAACTTAACCCTACAAGCAATGATAGACAAGGAGAACTACGAGAAGGCAGTTATAGTAACGAGCGGTGGAGACTATTCATGTCTAGTAGAGTATCTTCAAGACCAAGGCAAACTTGAATGCCTCATAGCTTGCAGCAGGGTTGGTTGTTCCTACTTGCTTAGGAAATTACATCATAAAATCAGGATATTCTATTTAGATGATATTATCAGGGACATAAAAAAGCGAAAAGAGACTTCATAGGGACGGAACCCCATGTCGCCTCTTTTCATGATGATTACTTATAGTATATACCTATAGGTAAGATTTGTCAATTCCCTTTTGTTCAATTTAGTTCATTTTTATTCAGATTGTTTTATCCCATCCCCTTTAAAATCACCCCACTACCAATTTTTTCAAATCCTTGACAACTCCCCCCTCACCATGCTAAATTAAAACATAACATAATAATGCAAAGGCTGTGAACAAGAGTAGTAGGCTTCAAAGCGGGGCACAGAGAGTCGGGTAAGGTGTGAGCCGATGCCAGCGCCGGAGCTGAATGGACTTGGGAGCCGCAAACCGAAAGCCCTCGGGGCGAGTAGGCTTTGCCGCCGGGGAAGCGTTAACAGGTCCCGGGGTATCGGGGTAAAAATCTTATGTTGTTGCCCCTGTACCTGATAGAGATGACCGGGCTTTTAGACCCTGGTCAAGAAGGGTGGCACCGCGGAAGTAAGCCTCCTGCCCCTTTAAGGGCGGGGGGTTTTTTATTAGGTGGTAAGATGTACTACCCGACTCTGGACGAAGTCCGACAACTGAATAAACACGGCAACCTGATACCGGTCTACCGGGAGATTAGGGCTGATTTGGAAACACCGGTATCAGCTTACCTCAAGATAGCTCACGGCAACTACTCCTTTCTTCTGGAGAGTGTTGAGGGTGGTGAGAGGCTGGCGCGATACAGCTTCATTGGCACCGAGCCCTCCCTCATCCTCAGTACCGGCGGCGACAAAAGCATTGACCCTCTGCTAATGATAGAGGAGGAATTCAGGCGCTTTCAGCCGGTAACGATTGCTGGCCTGCCCCGTTTTCACGGCGGGATGGTTGGCTACCTGAGCTACGAGGTAGCCGGCTACTTCGAGAAATTACCCTCTCCAGACCACGACCCGATATGCCTGCCTGAGTCACTGCTGATGCTGGCGGATACCCTCCTTGTCTTTGACCACCTCACCCACAAAATACAGGTTGTCTCTCATGCCCACCTGGACGGCGATGTGGAGGTCGGGTATCATGAGGCAACAGACAGGATAGACCGCCTGGTAGAGAGATTGAGTCAGCCGGTTCCCTCTCAGGCTTCACCTCCAGCCACCTCCGCCGAGTCTTCAGTATCATCAAACCTCTCTCAGTCAGAGTATGAGGCCATTGTATCCCGCGCCAAAAAACACATCTACGACGGCGATATAATCCAGGTGGTCCCGTCACAGCGGCTGGCCCGCCGCACCAATGCCAGCCCCTTTGCCATATACCGCGCCCTGCGCTCGATTAATCCCTCGCCCTATATGTATTTCCTCCACCTGGGCGATTTCCATATTGTGGGGACTTCTCCCGAGCTTCTGGTACGGGTTGAGGATGGCGTGGTCTCCAATCACCCTATCGCCGGCACCCGACCCCGCAGCCAGGACAGTCATAAAGATAAAGCCCTTGAAGAAGAACTCAGGAATGACGAAAAAGAACGGGCCGAACACATCATGCTGGTAGACCTAGCCCGCAATGATGTCGGCAGAATCAGCCAGCCCGGCACCGTTGAGGTCACCCAGTTCATGGAGATTGAGCGCTACTCCCACGTCATGCACCTGGTCTCTCATGTTCAGGGCAGACTCAGGGAAGGGCTTTCCCAGTTT
>CAYWRT010000133.1:0-6237 GCA_964460815.1 uncultured Dehalococcoidaceae bacterium | reverse complement strand
AAAAGACCAGATCTACTATAAATACAAGACGGATTACTGGAGAAAGGGAGGCGGCTTCCCCACCCCGACCGGCAAGCTGGAACTATATTCAACCGTCCTGGAAGGACTGGGGTACGACCCGCTACCGCAATTTGTCGAGCCCGGCGAAAGCCCCAACTCCACTCCGGAAATTTACAAGGAATACCCCTACGTTCTCACCAGCGGGTATCGCCAGCCATTCTACTTCCTCGCCCAGTACCGGAATATCCCCTGGCTGAGGAGCTTCATGGTCTACCCGACGGCGCAAATACACCCCGATACCGCCAAGAAGCATGGCATCGAGGATGGCGACTGGATTTGGATTGAGTCGCCCAGAGGCAGAATCAGGCAGATGGTACGGGTTTTCCCCGGGATTGACCCCCGCGTGGTCATGGCGACAGCCAACTGCTTCTACCCTGAGGAGCCGGGGCCGCTCCACGGGCTTACCATATCCAGCCCCAACATGCTCACCTCCAATGAGCACTTTGACCCGATGTACGGTGCGCCCGACCTCACCTGCCTACTTTGCAGGATATACAAGGTGGAGAAAAGGGATATGAAAGACCTGCCTAAAGGGGCTTACCGGCTTCAGGGTTACGAAGGAGACATTGGCTCGGTCCCCCTGGGACAGGAAGGGAAAACACGCAAAAAGAAGTAAGACGCAGGTAGCTAAATAATGGAAGAGTCCGAAAAATTCGATGTCATTGTTGTCGGGGCCGGTCCCGCCGGGACCACGGCCGCTTATGTCCTGGCCAAGGCCGGCGCTGAAGTCCTTTTGATAGAACGCGGGGCATACCCCGGAGCCAAGAATGTATTCGGCGGCATCATTTACACCCCCATTCTAAACCGGCTGATACCCAATTTCTGGGAGGAAGCACCCGTAGAGCGCCACATCAAGGGATTGAAGATATTCCTGATTTCAGAGAAGAACGCTGTGTCTATCGGGGTGGAGAGCGAGGAACATAACCAGCCGCCATACAATAACAGCTTCACCGTATACCGGTCCAAGTTTGACAGCTGGTATGCCCAGAAGGCGCAGGATGTCGGGGCCATGTTAATCACCGATACGATAATTGACGACCTGTTATGGGAGGGCAACAAGGTTGTCGGTGTGAAAGCCAGGGGAGAAGAAGGCGATGTTTATGCCGATGTCGTCATAGCGGCTGATGGTGTCAATTCTCTTCTGGCCGAGAAAGCCGGCTTGAGGAAGGAGTTCAAGCCACGCCAGGTATCTCTGGGCATGAAAGAGGTCATTGAGCTACCCCGACAAGTAATTGAAGAACGCTTTAACCTCAGTGGCAATGAAGGCATCGAGCTAAAATACATGGCCGGGGATGCCACCAAAGGCATCTGGGGCGGAGGTAATATCTACACCAATCTGGAAACCCTCTCCGTAGTCACCTGGCTGAGTGTCGAACCCCTTATGGCGAGCCAGCAAAAAGCGACAGAGTTGTTAGAACGTTTCAAGGAACACCCCTTTGTCAGGAATTATATTAAAGACGGCAAGACCATAGAGTACCAGGCGCACCTGGCTCCTGACGGCGGCTATGACTTCACCCCCAGATATTATACCAATGGGCTGCTGGTAGCCGGCGACGCTGCCCGCTTCCTCAATGCCTCGATACACTATGAGGGAACCAACTTCGCCATGGCTTCCGGAGAGGCGGCCGCCAAGGCGGTGATAGAAGCTAAAAAGAAGGGCGACTTCACAGAGAAAGACCTGTCCCATTACCAGAAGCTGTTGAATGGCAGTTTCGTCATGAAGGACCTGAAAAGATACCGGAAACTGAACCGATTTGCCGAGAAAAACCCCGAGTTTTTTGACGGCTACTTTGACGCCATAACCCAGATGGCGGTTGATTATTTTACCGTGAATGAGCTACCCAAGCGGCGCCAGGAATTTAATATGCTCAGAAGATTCCGGGCAAACCTGCGCGATTATTATGCCAGCGATAAAGCCATCATCCGCCGCCGAAGCGGATTAAAACGAGCATTCTCCAGAATATGCCCGCTCGTTAGTTTTCTCTGGAAGTGTGTGAAGGGAGGGATAGCGTTCGTATGAACATTGATGACAAGTTAGCTCTGAATCTATTCCATGTTGATAAAGACCCCCACATACAGGTAGACCAGGAAATATGCCGTAAGTGCCCACACAAGCTGTGTACTTATTTATGTCCGGTGGAGAACTATACGATTAATGAGGATAATACTGTGGTTTTTGCCTGGGAAGGCTGCCTTGAGTGCGGGACCTGCCGCATTATCTGTGACCAGGGAGCTATAACCTGGGACTACCCCAGGGGCGGGTATGGCATCAGCTACAGATTTTGAGAATGAACCTCATCAGAGCAAGAGCACCAATAAACGGCACGCCAGGTATACTGGCGGGTACCGTCTCCGGACAAGAACTGGCTGCCGGACGTGAGCATAAACTAAGGGACAGGTTATCGGGCTTCCTGGCTTTAACCCGTCCCATTTTTTTTATTCTGACCCCCATAAACGCGGCCAGCGCCGCCGTACTGGCACTAAAAGGCTTTCCATCACTGTCACAGTGCCTGATTGGTTTTGGCACCGTAGCCCTGGCGGGATGCGCCATCAATATCTTCAACGACTATGCGGACCGCGAGCGCGACAGGTTTATCTGGCCAGACCGCCCCATCCCCAGCGGCCGGGTCCAGCCGAACGAAGCCCTGCTTGTGGTGATAGTGGCACTTGCCGCCAGCCTCTCAATGGCCTGGTTCTGGTTCAATCCCCCAACTTTCCTTATCCTTCTTCTGGCGGTTATTCTCGGTGCCCTCTATTCAACCTGCCTCCGGGACCGAGTCGGTTATCTCTCGCTGCCACCCATTGTGGGGTTGATTTATCTGGGGGGCTGGGCAGCTCTCTCTCCGGGAACCCTGCTCGGTAGCTGGCTCCCCTGGTACCTTTACCTCCTCGGCGTTGCCTGGCAGACGGCTCATATCATGGTCTATTATCCCCTGCACGTAACCTCCAGCAGCCGGGAGCCGAGGACAAAGGCAACCCCGGCTCTTTTCTTTACGCCATCGCCGCAGGCCGCCGTAAAAATCGGCGTCGCCTCTACCTGCATAACAATTCTATTAAGCATAGGGCTTTTCTTCGTAGCTACTTTGAGTGCTCTTTACCTCGCTTTGGTTATCGCTGCCGGTGCTTACGCATTGGTTGGTGGACTGAGGCTCATTAAAGATTCTTTAAACAGGAATATGGGGATTAAGGCCTTCACTTCCCTGTCAGTATTCCGGCTGGTAATCTCAGCCGCCATACTGCTCACCGTCTTTCTATCTCAAATTTAAGAAAAATGAGGCAAAGGACCGGACTACTTAATAAGCTGGCTATGAACAGGCTAGACTCAGCCGTCAGAAAGAAGGCTGAGCTCCAGGCAAGGGGTGTGCAAATCCCCCCGGAGCTAATCAGCGAACTGGAAACAGGGTACAACGCCCCCGCCATAAGAACGGGGCGCATGGTCTTATGCCTGGAACCGCCAAAAAAGACAGGAAATTTGCTCGGCAGCGACCATGGCTCGCGACATCGCCAGGCCCAACAGCCCGGCGAAATCGCTTATGGCGAGCTGACTCCGGCTTTTATCGTCAACGGGAAACGGGGAGCCACATCGCCACTTCATCTGGTCAGGGCAGATTCGGGCAATTTTGAAGTCTGGGCAGGCGATGAGAAATACACGGATGTCACCCTGCTGCCCCGCCCGGGCTTCTATGACGGCGTTACCAGCCGCGGCATTCCCGGTTACAAGCTGGCTGTTATCGTGGGGCCGGGCCATTTACGCTCGGTGGTGAACCAGACGTGTTACTATCACCAGACAGGCAAGCCGTGCCGGTTCTGTGCTGTCCAGCACTGGTGGGATGCCAGCATCGAGAAAGCCTCATCTGAAATTGCTGATACCGTTGTGGCTGGAGTTAGAGAAGGGGTGGTCAAACACATATCCCTGACCACAGCCACCCTCAGCACCAGAGGGAAGGGATTAGAGGACCTTGTCAGGACGGCACAGCTGATACAGGCAAGGGTAAAAGTGCCTATCATGCTTGAATTTGAGCCAATCGTTGATTACTCCCTTCTTGATTCCCTCCTTAAGGAGGCAAAACAGGCGGGCGTCACCACCGTATCCTGTAATATCGAGTGCTTTAATGAGAGCCTTCGCCAGGAGGTGATGCCGGTGAAGGGCAGGATTCCTGTAGCCACTTATATTAAAACCTGGGAGAAATGCCTTGACATCTTCGGAGAGAACGAGGTGTTTACCGTAGCCGTAGCTGGCATTGGCGAAGATGACGACTCAATCCTGAAGGGTGTGGACATGGCAGCTTCTCACGGGGTAATGACCTTCCTGGTACCACACAGTCCGGCCAAAGGTGCCGTCTATGAGGATATGGAGCCGCCGGGCGCCGACAGGATGCTCTCACTCTATTCGCAGGCGGTGGCGATATACGAGAAATACGGGCTGGACCTGTGTGCCTGCCAGGCGGGCTGTGTCCGGGGTGGCGGCTTCAGCGCCATCAAGGATGTAGCCAGATTCGGCACCCAGAGAGATTACGGGGTTAAAGCAGAGGAGGACATCATGTGATATGAATCTTAGAGAGGTATATACCTGTCCCGCAGATTAACCCGGAGAGGTAGATTCAAATTTAATTCAAAGGGAGGAAAGTATCATGTCAAATGCACCGATTTTAACTTATACAGATGAAATAGGTGTCCTGGGCAGGATAAAGACCGAACTCCAGGCGAACGGGGTATTGGTCCCGCCACAACTACAGGACGAACTGGAAAGAGAGTGGAATGCCCCGGCGATAAAGAGAGGCAGGTTCGTCTTCCTGCTGGAAACCCCGGTAACCGGCTTGTTTACCACGGTTCTGGTAATTAACGGCAGGTTCTCCGAAAAATCCCCGTTCCACATGGTCAAGGCCGACTCGGGCAAGTATGAAATCTGGGAGAACAACGCCAAATTCACCGATATTGTCATGATGCCCCGCCCCAGGTACTATGACATGTCCACCAGTGACGGCATCCCGATGAGTGATGTCGCCGTCATCGGCGAGCCCGACCACCTGCGCTCCGTCCTGAACCAGAGGTGCGGCTATCAACAAATCGGCAAGGGATGTAAGTTCTGCGCTATAGAAAGCTGGTGGGCCGGCTATATGGACAAGACCCCCGCGCAGGTTGCCGAGGTGGCTGAAGCTGCTTATAGAGAGGGTATGATAAAACATGTCACCCTCAGCACCGGCACCAAGCTCACCCGGGGCAAGGGCCTGGAGGACCTGGTCGAGGCAGCCAGGCTCATAAATAAGAAGGCTAACGTTACCAAGACACTCAATTTTGAACCCCTGGCCGATTATGCCCTGCTTGAGTCACTGCTGCGCGAGGGCAAAGATGCCGGCGCTACTACCGCCCTGTGCAACATCGAGTGCTTTGATGAGAGCCTCAGGGAAGATATTATGCCCATTAAGGGCAAGAACACCCTGGACGACTACAAGAAGGTGTGGGAGAAATGCCTTGATGTGTTTGGCCACAACGAGGTCTACACCATGGTCATTGCCGGCCTTGGTGAGGACGACGAAACTACGCTCAAGGGCGTGGAGATGGCCGCTTCCATGGGAGTAGTGGCTTCCATCGTCCCGTTTACGCCCATGATAAATTCTGCCTACGAGGACAGGGAGCCGGCGGGCGTCGAAAGGATGCTGCATCTTTATGAGGCCGCCCTGCCCATCTACGAAAGGTACGGGCTGATGCTCTACGGTGGCACCGGCGGGATTTACACTTCACTCAAAGGTATGTAAACAGATTAAAGAGAGGGACGAAGCCGGTTTTATCTAATCCCACCCGACCACCCTCGCGTCATCTACGGCTTATCCCTGAGTTTTGTACCTCCCACCCCCAAAGGGAGTGTTAGAGGGGCGCTAGCCCCTCTTTCCCAAATCTTCCCCCTCCCTTCCCAAGGGAGGGGGACACAGGGGGTGGGTTGTAAAATATGGTGGTAAAATATAAAGAGGTTGAGCTAACAAACACTCTCTTTATGATAGTTAAGTGGAGAATTCAGCATGGGCAACAGAATACCCCTTCCTGAAGAGCCAATCGCTGACATGGATGCCGTTATCCAATATGATAAGGGCGCCAGATATTACATCATGCCCGAATATAAATACTTCGTCAGGAAGATTCTGAGAAGGGGGATAAAAAGCGGCCGGGTACTGGATATTG
>CAYWRT010000132.1:0-6332 GCA_964460815.1 uncultured Dehalococcoidaceae bacterium | reverse complement strand
GGCAGCGATGAGGCTGGACCTGCCCGCCGTATTTGTCAGTGGTGGTCCCATGCTGGCCGGGCAGCTGGATGGTCAAAAGGTTGACCTCAGCTCAGTTTTTGAGGCGGTAGGTGCCGTGACGAGCGGTAAAATGACTGAGCAGGAACTGCTGAGGCTGGAAGAAACGGCTTGCCCCGGGTGTGGCAGTTGCGCCGGCATGTTTACGGCCAATACCATGAACTGCCTGACCGAAGCCCTGGGCATGGGTCTGCCGGGGAACGGTACCATTCCGGCGGTTGATGCCAGGCGGCCGGGGCTGGCCAGAGAAGCCGGACGCCAAGTGATGAGGCTTTTAGCCGATGACATTCGACCCCGCAACATCGTAAATAGCGATGCTATTCATAATGCCTTCACGGTTGATATGGCTCTGGGTGGCAGCACCAATTCGGTTTTACACCTAATGGCTATAGCTCACGAGGCAGGGGTTGACTTTCAACTGCCCATGATAAACGAGATAAGCCGGCGCACCCCATACCTCTGTAAACTAAGTCCGTCAGGGCAGAATCGCATAGAGGACTTGGACCGGGCTGGCGGTATACCGGCGGTCATGGGTGAGCTTAGGGGACTGTTAAAACTCAGTTCAAGAACCGTGACCGGGAAAACGCTGGCGGAAAATATTGCCGATAGCCGTACCCTGGATAAAGAGGTCATTCGCTCTGTAAAGAACGCCCATTCGGCTACCGGCGGTCTTGCCCTGCTATTCGGTAACCTGGCTCCGGATGGCGCTGTGGTCAAGAGAGCGGCGGTGGCTCCGGGAATGATGACGCATCGTGGTCCTGCCCAGGTATTTGACTCCGAGGAGGCAGCCACCAAGGCGATTATGGGCGGTAAAATTAAGCAGGGTGACGTGTTGGTTATTCGATATGAAGGTCCCAGGGGAGGACCCGGAATGCGGGAGATGCTGACGCCTACTTCCCTGCTGAGTGGTATCGGTATGGATAAAGAGGTTGCCCTTATCACTGACGGTAGATTTTCCGGGGCTACCCGTGGCGCGGCTATCGGGCATGTCTCCCCGGAAGCAGCCAGCCGAGGCCCCATCGCTGCCTTAAGGGAGGGGGATATAATCAGCATCAACATTCCTGATTACAGACTTGATGTAGAGCTTAACGACAATGAAATTACTAACCGCCTGGAGAAGCTCGCTAATTTTGAACCGAAAATAAAAACGGGTTACCTCCGCTACTACATTGAGAAGGTTACTTCAGCTAGTACCGGGGCGGTGTTCAGCCAATAAAGGGAGGCTATCATGAAGAAGACTGGAGCCCAGATTATCTGTGAAAGTCTGATAGAAGAGGGAGTAGAGGTTATCTTTGGTTTCCCCGGTGGTGTCTTACTGCCGTTTTATGATGTTCTGCCTCAATATCCCCAGATTCGCCATATCCTGGTGCGCCATGAGCAGGGTGCGGCTCATGCTGCCGATGGCTATGCGCGGGCGACGGGCAAGGTTGGTGTCTGCATGGCTACCTCTGGACCCGGTGCCACCAATCTGGTGACTGGCATCGCCAATGCCTACCTGGATTCATCACCGATAGTGGCTTTGACTGGCCAGGTCGCCACGCCATTCATCGGCAAGGATGCCTTTCAGGAGATTGATATAACCGGCATTACGCTGCCTATTACCAAGCACAGCTATGTGGCTCTTGAAGCCAGTTCGCTGGCCAGGATATTTAAGGAAGCGTTCTACCTGGCCAGGACGGGGCGTCCCGGGCCGGTACTAATTGACCTGCCGAGGGACGTCCAAATAGAGCCAGCCGAGGTTCAGCATCCGAGCAAGATGGACCTGCCCGGCTACAAGATTCCGCTTAAGGGGCATCCCACGCAGATTAAGAATGCCGCCAAGCTGATAAATGAAGCCCAGCGCCCCCTTATTATAGCCGGCAGGGGTGTGCTCATCTCCGGAGCCAGTGCTGAATTAAAGCAGCTTGCCGAGACGGGGCAAATACCGGTGGTTACTACCCTGTTAGGTATCAGCAGTTTTCCCGAGAGTCATATACTCAGTTACGGCATGGCCGGCATGCATGGTTCCGGCTACGCCAACAAAGCACTGGATAACACTGACCTGCTAATTGCCATCGGCATGAGGTTTGATGACCGGGTTACCGGCAAGGTGAGCGCCTTTGTTCCCCATGCCCGTATAATACATATTGATTTAGACCCGGCGGAGATTGGCAAGAACGTACGTGTTGATGTGCCGATAGTTGGCGATGTCAAGGCGGTACTTCAGGCGTTAAATGAGCTGGTTAATACTGTGGAACATGTTGAGTGGATTCAGCAGCTTGAAGAGTGGCGGAGGCAGTATCCGTTAACGGATATCAAAGATAGCGCCGGGCTCCTTCCGCAATATATAGTTCATCAATTATATGAAATAACCGGAGGTGAAGCCATTATTGCCACCGGAGTCGGCCAGAACCAGATGTGGGCCGCCCAGCACTACTTATACAATGAGCCGAACAGCTTCATCTCATCTGGCGGACTGGGTCCCATGGGCTTCGGGCTGCCGGCAGCTATGGGGGCTAAAGTAGGCCGTCCGGACAAAACCGTCTGGTGCGTTGATGGCGATGGCAGTCTCCAGATGACCATACAGGAACTGGCTACCCTGGTTCAGGATAACATCGCCGTCAAGATAGCGGTTCTCAATAATGGCTATCTCGGGATGGTGCGGCAGTGGCAGGAACTGTTTTATGAGAAGAGATATGTAGCCACCCCTCTTTCCTGTCCTGACTTCGTTAAGGTTGCCGAAGCCTATCGCATCCCCGGGCTGAGGGTTACCCGCCGCGAAGAGGTGATTCCGGCTATTGAGCAGGCAATGGCACATGAAGGTCCATTTTTGATAGACTTTATGGTGGAGCCTGAAGAAAACGTATTCCCCATGGTGCCGCTAGGGGCATCTATTGCTGAATTTATTGAAGAACCTAAGAAAGAGGTGTTATCATGGCCACGACGAAGCACACCCTAGTTGCTCTTGTGGAAGATAAGCCCGGGGTACTCAACCGCATGGTCAGCCTTTTCCGTCGGCGTGGCTTCAATATAGATAGCATCGTCGTGGGACACAGTGAAGTGCCTCATATATCGCGGGTAACTATCGTTGTCAACGGTTCGGTCGCTATGGTGGAGCAGGTCAGAAAACAGCTGGATAAACTGGTGGACGTGGTCAAGGTCTCAGACATCACCGGGGATAACATTACCGTTCGGGAACTGGCATTGATAAAGGTGAGGGCCACTTCAGCGACGAGGGGCGAGATTATTGAAATTGCCGATATATTCCGGGCTAATATCGTAGATGTTGCCGCGGATTCACTGACGATTGAAGTTACCGGAGACGAGGATAAGGTTGATTCCATGCTGAAGTTAATTCGCGGCTTTGGCGTCAGGGAGATAGCCAGAACCGGCCGTATCGCTATGGTGAGGGGCGGCACTGGCTCGCTGCCGGTAGAGGAAAAGGCTACCAGGAGCCGTCCCAAGGAATAACCCAAAGGAGATGATGCATTATGGTCAAGATATATTATGACAAGGATGCCAATCTGGCATTGCTTCAGGGGAAGGTAATAGGCATCATTGGCTATGGCAGTCAGGGACACGCCCATGCTCAGAACCTCAGGGACGGTGGCTGCCAGGTGGTTGTTGCCGAGGCTGAGGGGAGCCCGGGCTGGAAGAGCGCCCGGAAAGCCGGCTTCAAGGTCTTATCCGCAGCTGGAGTAGCCAAAGAAGCGGATATCATGGTGATGCTGGCTCCGGATAATCTGCAAGCAGCCATATATCATGAATCTATTGAGAAGAGTCTGGCTACGGGCAAAATGCTTATGTTTGCTCATGGCTTTAACATCCATTACGGGCAGATTGTGCCGCCATCTGATGTTGATGTTACCATGATAGCCCCCAAGTGCCCCGGACACATGCTGAGGCAGCTTTATACCGAGAATGCCGGGCCTCCGGCGCTTATCGCCGTGCATCAGGACGCTTCGGGCAAAGCCAGGGATATAGCCCTTGCCTACGCCCGGGGCATCGGCTGTGCCCGCGCCGGCGTCCTGGAAACCACCTTCGCCGAGGAGACCGAGACGGACCTCTTCGGTGAGCAGACGGTATTGTGCGGCGGCGTCACCTCCCTGATAAAGGCCGGGTTTGAAACTCTGGTTGAGGCTGGCTACCAGCCCGAAATCGCCTACTTTGAGGTCTGTCACGAGCTTAAGCTGATTGTTGACCTGATTTACAACGGCGGCCTGAGCTACATGCGCTACTCGGTCAGTGATACGGCGGAGTATGGAGACTACACCCGTGGCCCCAGGGTTATTGATGAAATGGCCGCCGATGAGATGAGGCAAATCCTGGCTGAGATTCAGGACGGCAGTTTTGCCTAGGAATGGATTCTGGATAATCAGGCTGGCCGTCCGGTGTACAATGCCTTGAAGCGTATGGAAGCGGAGCACCCGATTGAGATAGTTGGTGCCGAACTGCGCAAGATGATGCCGTGGCTAAAGGGGATGTGATATAGGAGGTTTGGAATTTGTTTACTAAATTACAGATGATTTACTGGAAAGGGGATAAATTCTGGGTTGGGAAGTTGCTTGAGCACCCTGAAATAATGACTCAGGGTGAAACAATCGAAGAGCTTGAAGAAAATGTAAAAGATGCTTATATGCTAATGGCTATGGAAGATGTCCCCGATAAACACGAAGTTAAAGAGCTAGACATAAGGGTATGAAGAAAACTGCACATATAAAGGGAGATGAAGTACATATAAAACACTTGCCTCGGAATAATTTATGATATTTAACAGGTGCCTTCTATTAATAGATAGACAAAATTACATAACACGTATATAATATAAACATATAGCCATGCAGTACCATAGACGTTCCTTTTTGGGGAGAATAAAGCTCATCCTTACCAGCCCCTCTCCTGACATCGTGGAGAGGGGAACAGGCCTTTTTATCTCTGAATAATTCTCCCGAGGAGGAAACTATGGACAAGGTTATTATCTTTGATACCACCCTGCGGGATGGGGAGCAGGCGGCGGGGGGTACACTCAATGTCCAGGAGAAGCTGGAGATAGCCCGGCAGCTGGAAAAACTGGGAGTGGATGTTATTGAGGCCGGCTTTCCAGCCAGTTCACCAGGAGACCTTGAATCGGTCAGTCTTATCGCCAGAGAGGTTCGTACTCCCACCATCTGTGCTCTCACCCACGCCAGCCCCAAAGCTATAGACCGTGCCTGGGAAGCCGTTAAAGTGGCAGAACACCCCCGGATACATGTTTTTCTGTCGGCTTCAGACATACATCTCATGCATCAGTTGAAAAAGAGCCGTGATGAAATTCTGGAGATGGCGCGCAGTATGGTAGCCCGGGCCAAGGGCTACACCGACGACATTGAGTTTTCGCCGATGGATGCCAGCCGAACTGAGCCGCGGTATTTATACCAGATTCTGGAGGAAGTCATTGCGGCCGGGGCTACCACTGTGAATATCCCGGATACGGTGGGCTATGCTATCCCGGACGAGTTTGGCAGGTTGATTGAGGGAATCAGCCAGAACGTGCCTAATATCAGCAGGGCTGTGGTAAGTGTTCACTGCCATAACGACCTGGGTCTGGCGGTAGCCAATAGCCTGGAAGCGATAAAGTACGGTGCCCGGCAGATAGAGTGCACGATTAACGGCATTGGCGAAAGGGCCGGCAATGCCTCACTGGAAGAAATCGTGATGGCTGTCAGGACACGTAAGGACTTCTTTAACCTGACAACCGATATTGACACCAGACAGATATATAAAGCCAGCCGGCTGGTAAGCGAGCTGACCGGTTTTCCTGTTCAGCCCAATAAGGCTATTGTCGGGGCTAATGCCTTTCGCCACGAATCAGGGATACACCAGGACGGCGTTATCAAGATGCCGATAACCTATGAAATAATGGACCCCAGAACTGTCGGCATTCCCTCCAGCAGCCTGGTGCTGGGTAAGCTCAGCGGGCGGCATGCTTTTAAGGAAAGGCTGGCGGAACTGGGTTACAGTCTGAATGATGAGGACCTGAACCGGGCTTTTGCTGCTTTTAAGGAGCTGGCGGATAAGAAGAAGAATATAACCGACCGCGATATCGAGTCCCTGATTGCTGAGGAGCAGCGTACTGTTTCCGAGGAGTATCACCTTGACCGTATTCAGGTTACCTGCGGCGATAGGGGGATTCCCACGGCGGCCGTCAGGCTTATCGGACCGGATAACCAGACCCTGGAGGACGCGGCTCTGGGTACCGGACCGGTAGATGCGGTATATAAGGCGATTAATCGAATAGTGAAAGTCCACAATTCGCT
>CAYWRT010000131.1:0-6479 GCA_964460815.1 uncultured Dehalococcoidaceae bacterium | reverse complement strand
GGCAATATCGGCGTGTACCAGCAGGGTGTCCAGGGCGTTACAGACTGTGGGGCGCTGCACCTTGGCGTTAAAGGCGATAGCCACCGCCTTGTCCACATCGGCGCTCCTGTCCACATAGGTATGGCAGACGCCGATGCCACCGCTAACCACGGGCATGGTGGCGTTCTCGGTGACGGATTTTATCAGCCCCGCCCCACCCCGGGGTATTATCAGGTCAATAACGTCGTTCATTTTGAGCATGTGGTTGACCAGGGCGCGGTCGGTATTCTCAATAAACTGCACGGCTCCTTCGGGCATCCCGGCCCGGTTACAGGCATCCTGAACCACCTTGACTATGGCAATATTTGAGTTTATTGTCTCCCTGCCGCCCCTGAGGATAACGGCATTGCCCGACTTCAGGCAGAGGACCGATATGTCTACGGTGACATTGGGTCGGCTCTCGTAGATGGCACCAATTACCCCTAAAGGCACCCGCTTTTTGCCAACCTGCAAACCGTTGGGCAGGGTGCGCATGTCAAATATCTCTCCCACCGGGTCGGGCAGGGCGGCTACGGCGCGTACATCCCCGGCGATAGCCTCCAGGCGGCCGGGGTCGAGCATCAGGCGGTCAAGCATGGCGGCATTCATGCCTGATGCCTCTCCTTCTTTATAGTCAATCCGGTTGGCTGCCAGGACTTCGTCCTTCCTAGAGAGCAGGTCATCGGCTATATTATGTAAAGCCTGGTTCTTGATATCTGTGAAGAGGTAAGCCAGGCGTCGGGAGGCTGCCCTGGCGGCTCTCCCTTTGGCTTCAAGTTCTTCTACTGCTGAGTTCATGGTTTTTCTCCTTTTTGGTGACCCCACCCCCTTTATCCCCCTGCGGAAAGGATAATCCAAGCCATATTATACCATTCTTGATTGAGCTGGACATCCAGCCGGGACAGAAGTGACTTACCTCGTGCCTTGTTGCCTGACGGTGCGGCTTGTTATCCGGAAAATCTACCGAGTTCAAATTGACTTGGGCGCCGCCACGGTATATTATCAAACTATACTGACATCCGGAGGTTATACCTGCCATGATATGACGAGGTGATAATCACCATGATATGATAAGGTTAAATAGTAAGGAGGTAAAATGATTCCGAAAATTGAGATTGACGAAGCCAAGAAGAAAAGAATCATAGACAAAGCAGCTCACCTTGGGGCTGGGGAGGGGAAAAATTACGGGGCCTGAGCCCCGTCTACTTTCGCATCAATATGCGAGGCCTTCAGGTCTGAGGGCATAGAGTTATTTAAACCCGATGTACAGGAAATAATAGTCCAGGGAATGATGGGGCTCCATTCCGGTATAGCCTTTACAGGAACCGGCAATTGTGGTGGTATTATCGGTAGCGCCTTTGCTATCGCTTATGTAGTTGGCATTACTGACGAGGACTTAGCGAAAAATCAGCGTCTTCACGTTGCTCCGTGTATTCCTATCGTGGAAGACATAATGGATAGATTTGAGGAGACATACGGCGCTACAGATTGTCTTAGATTACGCTATAATCGAATTCAGAGGGCTTTTGACTTTCTTGACCCCGATGCCACGATGTATGAGGCGCTCTTTGCTGTTTCTGAGAAACAAAAATGTGGTGTACTCGCGGATTGTTACGATTGCGGGCGTGACCAGGGGATGCCTTCGGTAGGGGCACGCTGGGGGTCAGAGTCAATTTGCGACTTATTAAATAAGGAACCCGAAGAGCGGAAGAAGCTTCCCCCACATCTACAGGGTTTTGACATCCAGGAAATGAAACCGAAGCTTGAGAAAGTCGCCCAACTAATGAGAGAACTGGGTCTCGGACGCCCTGACGAGAAGATTTCCTGGCGGGAGTACCGAACGCTTAAGCTGAAAGGGAAAAAGGGAGTAGAAGAAAGCAGGGTGTGTGGAGTAGATGCTCCCAAGAAGGAGTAATAAAAGACTTCTGGAGAAGATCAGGAATTCGGTTCTAATCTAATCCCACCCTGCCACCCTCGAATTACCTGTGGCTTAGCCCTTAAATATCCCCCCTCCTTAAAAGGGAGGGGGGAGCTACTTACGGACGAGCCGTAAATGAGCCGAGGGCGGCAGGGTGCGAAAAGATAATAAAGGAAAAAAAAGTTAATACCAAGTGGGGTGGTGGGTAAAGAACTGCGGGATAAGCAGAAGATGTAACTGGGCGGCGGGTGGGAATAGATAACAAGGGAATGGGGTCAGGATGACGGATTGCTAAACAATCTTTACGAGCTAAAATTTTAGCACCGGGAACTCAACCACTCCCGAACGGCACCAATTGCCCTGTCATCCTGCCTTAGCCTGTGACCGGCTCCATCGATAATAACCAGCTGTTTTGGTTCCCCAGCTATCTCGTATAACCGGCGAGCATGACTTACCGGCACCAGCTCGTCCCGGCTGCCATGCACGAGCAGCAGAGGTCTGGGGGCAATGCCAGCTATATCCTTTACCGGACTGACCCGCCTGAAGCCATCAAGCCACTCCTCAGCCGACGGTGGAAAATCCGCATCCTGGAAAACGCCCCTGTTTCGAAAGCCGTCAACAACGGACTGCGGTTTATCGGCCTCGGTAAAGAGGGTAAACTCAGCCGGGCAGGCGCAGGCAGCCACACCGGAGACCCGTTCATCCCGTGATGCTACATATAACGAGACGGCAGCCCCGGCGCTAAAGCCAATCAGTGATAGATGAGACTTATCGACAACAGCCAGACTCCACAGGTAGTCAGTGACAGACTGCAAATCACGCGTCCAGCCCAGAATGTCAAGATTGCCGCCGCTGTCTCCCGTCCCCCTGAAGTTGAAAATCAAGACGGCAAAGCCGTCGCCGCAAATCTGCTCCGCCAGCCGGGGATAGCCTCCGTCACCTGGCTCAGGAGGAGCCCCTGACGGAATGCCATGACAGATACACACAGCCGGACATTGAGTCTTGTTACCGGGCAGGTAAAGCTGACCCACAATGGCAATACCATCCACCGTCAGAACAATATAGTCCTTCAACATTTAAAACTCCGTTACTTCCAAACAAAGAGGCAGCTTCAAGAAGATTAATCGCTGCCCCTTCTCGGACACTCAGCAACTACAGGACTAGATATATCTGCCTACGGATTTGGCAATGGTTCTGAGTTCTTCCATCAACCTGGTGAAATCTGACGGTGTGAGCGACTGGAGACCATCTACCAGGGCTTCTTTCGGATTGGGGTGAACCTCAATAAGAAGTCCGTCGGCACCAGCCGCCACCGCTGCCTTGGCTATCGCCGGCACCAGTGAGTAATGCCCGGCAGCGTGGCTTGGGTCAACGATTACCGGCAGATGGCTGGACTTCTTGAGTACCGGTATGGCCGATATATCCAGAGAAAAGCGGACACTATCCTCAAATGTCCTGATGCCCCTCTCGCAGAGAATAACCTGGTCATTTCCCTCTGCCAGCAGGTAGTCGGCAGCAGTAAGCCACTCGGTAATGGTACAGGCAAATCCGCGTTTTAGCACCACGGGACACCGGCTCTTACCAATATTGGTCAGCAAGGCAAAGTTCTGCATATTGCGCGAGCCGACCTGAAGTACATCGGCATATCCCGATACCAGCGCCACATCATGCGGGTCAACCACCTCGGTAACCACGGGTATCCCTATCTGTTCCCTGGCCTGTGCCAGCAGCTCCAGCCCGGCTTTCTGCAGACCCTGAAAGCTGAAGGGAGAGGTACGCGGCTTGAAAGCGCCACCGCGCAGGACGCTGGCTCCAGCCTTTTTTACCGCCCCGCCTACCTCCACAAGCTGCTCCTTACTCTCGACAGCACAGGGGCCGGCCATAATGACGACACGCTTACCCCCGACCTCCACCCCACTACAGGAAACCAGGGTGTCCCGAGGTTTAACCTCCCGGGAGGCAAGCTTGTAGGGCTTCATAATCCGTGTTACACTCTCAACACCGGGCAGCACGGCAAATATATCCGGGGACAGCTGCCCCGTATTGCTTCCCAGCAGGGCCACCACCGTTTTATCAGTGCCCTTATTCAACTGGACGTCAAGCCCCTGTGACCTTGCCTTCGCCACCACACCGTCTATCTCTCCCTGAGAGGCCCCCGTCTTCATTTCCACTATCATGACTTTTTACACCCTTGACAAGTTAAGAATCGCGGCTATTCCCAATAAGATAATACCGAAAACGGCACTCCAGCGTCAAGCGAGGGTTTTATCTGCCTCACCGCCATTAATGCTGGTTCCTAGTGGGCACGGAAACACACCCTCTCCAGACCAAGCAGGGCTGACACTCCCGCCCCGGTAACTCCAAAAACAATCAGGTGCTTGCCCTGCGAAACGGCCTCCTCTCGAATACCGTCAAAGGTATTGTTGACAATAGTGCTGCTGGTCACCAGCAGGAGGTCGCACCAGTTGATTAACCTTGTTGTTTCCGTCCCACCACCCCAGATTTCAACCCCGAATTTATGCGTGCTGACATTCCTGGGGTTAAGGTCAGTGCCTCGCACATTGTCTTCCCCAAAGGTATTTACCAGGTTTTCCAGGATGGCCGGCTGGTATCCCACCAGGCCAACCTTAACTCTCCCGAATTTATTCAGGATATATTGAGCAATCTCTGCGGCGCATTCTTCCGGCTCTTTATCGCGGCAATGGCGAACCCCGGTAGCCATACCAAGATGGGCGGTGACGGCGTTGAGGGTGGCCACAAATATCGCCCTATCATCCTTCGTGTCCAGTCCCAGGTGCATGACATCCATCAGGAGGCCAGCGAACTCGTGGGGCTGGTCGGTAAAGGCCTGGCCGAAGCTTCCCTTGAACCTGGCCTCAATCATTACCTCTTTGCCCTCCAGTAAAGCGTAGTCCTGCCGGCTGGGGCTCCCTATCGCCTGCTCAGTCGATAGAGTCCCGATAGTAACCTCCACTGGCTCGTCGCCAAATCGGTGCTCGGCGATAATGGTCTTGAGCTTCTCCCTCGCTTCCTCAAGAACAGGCTTTAATGTCAATATCTTTCCACCTCCTCATGGTCAACAATGTATCCATGGCTTCCCGGCGGCATCAACTTAATTCGCCTCCCCTGTCATGGTAAGCAACCTGATGCCTTTTATCTGCCGGAAGGTTGCCCCCTGGCTGACAGAGCGCAGCACCGCTTCCGGGTCGGTTACCTGCGTGCCCGAAACGGCATCGACACCATAGTCGAACAGGACCGGGGACAGAGGCGCCGTACCACCCAATATGATGACATAGGCATCAGGCTGGCAGAGGCCCAACAGGTGCTCAATAGTGTGGTTGGTGAAGGCGGTGCCGGTGATAGCGACGACGTCCGCCTGCGGTACCAGTCTCTCGGCCTCACCCTCGACGAAGTCACCCTCCTGCGGGTTCTTCTCAATCACCCATAATTCTCCGGTCACTTTCCGAAGCCGGGATATAAAAGGGAAATGCCCGATTACAACCACTTTTTGGTTCTCCCCTTTCTTGAACAGCAGGTCGCCAGCGTTGAGTTCCGTGCAGTGACGCTCATCAACATCAAGAAGCGAGTTGATGGTCGCCATGCCGATGGCTGCCTCAAAAGGACTTGCGGAGAGAGACATATGAGCCAAGGCAACAACGTCTCTGTCAAGCAGGAGCCCGGCTTCTTTCACCGGGATATTATTGTGGTGCGGACCGGGGTCATGCGGTGTCGATGCCAGCCCACAGTTACGGGTCATTACCGCTGTCTGGAAAGGACCCTGACGAATATCTCTAACCGGTACTTCGTACTTTAAGGTAGAGAGTAAGTCGTTAATAATCTTCATTTTTTCTCCAGACGAGGCTCACAGCCCCGGGTAGCTTATTATCACCTCCATTATTTCTGCCCTTCCGGCGCCTGCATGGACTCTTTAAGCAGGTTAATCTGCCGCTGCAACCTCCTCTGCTTCCGCTGCATGAATAACACGTAGCCGAAGACAACTGCCCAGATGATGGTATACGCCGCCAGTAGATAGCCTAAGTTCTCCATAAATCCGTATCCTCCTGCTCTGCTTTTGCGCTCTTTAAACGCCTGATTTCAGTCTCCATAGACTTCAGGTTGGCACTCTGAACGGTCAAGAGGACGTACAACACCGTGAAAGCGATGATGCACACCAGCAGGGTCATGAGCATTGGTGTTGCCAGTCCGCCTTCAAAGATTATCGCAGTCGGATGCTGCGTCCGCCAGAGGTTTACCGTGAGAAAAACAATGGGTACATCGATGAATCCTACAATGCCTATCACCGCCCCGAACCTGGCCCCCCGCTCCGGTTCGGTGGCAAAGCTGCGCACCAGAAGATAAGCAACATAAATCAGCCAGAGTACCAGCGATGTTGTCAGGCGGGCATCCCATGTCCACCATATTCCCCAGACCGGTTTTGCCCATATGGGCCCGGTAATTAAGACCAGTGTGGTGAAAATAAGTCCGATTTCCGCCGAAGCACAAGACACCGCATCCCACCTCATCTCTCGTTTCCAGAGGTATA
>CAYWRT010000130.1:0-6500 GCA_964460815.1 uncultured Dehalococcoidaceae bacterium | reverse complement strand
GGAATAGCGATTAACTGAGGTGGTGCGCCAGGGTAGACTCGAACTACCGACCTTTGCTTTATCAGAGCAACGCTCTAACCAACTGAGCTACTGGCGCATCAAGTAACATTGTAAAATAACGAAGCCGGTTAGTCAATACGAACGCCCGGCCCCTGTTTTTGTGGTAAAATATAAGAAAAGCTGTGGTGGAGGTATTCGATGTCAGAAGACCCTATTCGCAGATATTCATACGCCACTCAGGAGTTTGAACAGGCATTTGCGAGAATTCGTGAAATAGCCTCGATTATTAATCAGGTCAGAATACACCTCGACAAAGAGCCACATGTCTTTATGATTTCTAACCTGGGTGTGACCTTCCCAGCAGAGATTTCTCACAAAAGAGACATATTCACTCTCGATGCTTATGAATGGCCCAGCGTTGAAGACCTGGCTCTGGCGATAATTACTCTGACGACCATACGTCAGAGACTCAAAGAAGCCTGGAACGCATTATCAGATACAGACAAGGCGCTTATTAATAAGCCGGATACCCGCGAAGGATGAAATCCCGAATAACCGTTCCGCTTACTGGAGCCAGGTCATCCCCATAATATATAATCGTTGCATTGACCCGAAGCTTAGCCATGGGTATATTGGCGATGTATTCAGCAATTGACAGGGAAAGGAGTTAGCAATGGCTGGAGGGTACATGGGAAAACTCTTGTTCGTGAATCTTTCGACAGGGGAGATAAGAGAGGAGACACCTGAGGAGAGCCTCTATCGAGATTTTATCGGTGGCTATGGCGTTGGGGCCAGGATTCTTTACAGCCGGCAGAAGGGTGGGGTGGACCCGCTGGGACCGGAGAATATGTTTGGCCTGGTTACCGGCCCGCTTACCGGTACTCCGGCTGCTTACGGCTGCCGGTACACCGTAGTGGCGAAATCACCACTCACCAGCGGGTGGGGAGATGCCAATTGCGGCGGGTTTTTCGGTCCCTACCTCAAGTTCGCTGGTTATGACGGCGTATTTTTTACCGGCATTTCCGAAAGACCGGTTTACCTTTTTATCGACAATGGGAGCGCAGAACTGAGAGACGCAACTCACATCTGGGGAATGAGTACCTACGAAACCGACGACACGCTGCAGGCTGAACACGGTAAGGAAGCCAGAGTGGTCAGCATAGGCCCGGCCGGTGAGAAGCTCTGTCTCGTTTCCTGCATTATTACTCATGGAGGTTCTACTGCGGGGCGCTCTGGCCTGGGGGCGGTCATGGGCTCCAAAAAGCTCAAGGCGGTGGTAGCCAGGGGAAACATTAAGGTACCCATAGACGATATCGATACAGTCAATAGATTGAGAAAAGAGCATATAGCCGAGGCCAGGACATTCCTTGAGCGATTCCACATATATGGCACCGGCGGGCACGCCGACCTCTCGGCCCACAGCGGCGATACTCCGGTCAGGAACTGGGGTGGCGTTGGTGTTCTTGACCTGCCCGATGTCGCCGGTCTTAATAAGGATGTGGTAATAGCTAATCTGGGCAGCCGGACAGGCTGCTGGCGTTGTCCGGCCGCCTGTAAAGGCATACTCAAGGAGGGAGTCGGCGAGTATAAGTATCCGGCCGGCACTCGCCGCCCGGAATACGAGACCCTGGGGGCTTTCGGGGCGATGTGCCTCAACAATAATGCCGAGTCGATAGCCATGGCCAACCATATCTGCGACAGCTACGGACTGGATACTATCTCGACCGGTACCATCATCGCCTTCGCCATGGAATGCTATGAGCACGGACTCATTACCAGGGCGGATACTGACGGCATTGAGCTTACCTGGGGCAATCATGAGGCTATTGTCGCCATGACCGAGAAGATGGCCAAGCGGGAGGGCTTCGGTGCCGTCCTCGCCGATGGTGTACGATTGGCGGCCGAGAGAATCGGCAAGGGTGCCGAGGCATATGCGGTGCATATCGGCGGGCAGGAGCTGGGGCTGCACGACCCTAAATTCGCTGCCGAGATGTTTCAGGGTAAGCCGGCGGCTGCCCTGTACCAGATGGATGCTACGCCCGGTCGCCACACTCAGGGTTTTGGACCCTCTCAATTCAAGCAGCACTATCTCAGTTCTGCCGGACTCTGCATGCATGGTAACCTGGGAGTACCGGACGCCTACAAATATTTTGAGGGATATATGAAAGCCGTGACGGGTTGGGACCGTCCCATGGATGAAATGCTCAAGACAGGCGAGAGGATTGCCACTATGAGGCACGTCTTTACCCTTCGTGAAGGTGACAATCCTATTAAGCGTCAGGTACACCCAAGAATAGTCGGACGCCCTCCCCAGAAGGAGGGTCCGCTCGCCGGTTTATCCCAGGATATCGAAGCGCAGGCATACTGGAACCTTGGCGCCCTCGATTGGGACCCGGCAACCACCAGGCCGAGCCGGAAAAAGCTGCTGGAGCTTGGCCTGGATGATGTCGCTCGGGAGCTCTGGCCACAATAAACGTTATCCGCACAGATACGGAGATATCGGGTTATGTTTAAATGCATCGTACAGATGTTTGGGCTACCTCACGAGATAACCGCTCTGCGGGAGGTAGAGGTCGAATTAAATGATGGAGCGAGCATGGGGGATGTTATTGCCGCTCTCAGGCATAAAATACCGGCGCTTGAGGGGACGGTATTCCGTACGGGGGAAGACCGGCTGATGGAGCTTTACAAGTTCAATGTCAACGGGCACTTATACTTTGACGGCATGGACTTTCAGCTTCAAAGTGGCGACCGTATCGCGCTGCTTATTCCGATTACCGGCGGGTGATGAACTGTCAGGCCGCTTACGTTAGTAGCGGCGGCTGACAGGCTTACCAGGTTTAAAACTTGAGGTCTTGAATATATTATCAGGAGGAAATGTATGCTGCTTGCTAACAGGGTTGCCATTATTACCGGGGGTGCCTCAGGGATGGGAAGAAGTACGGCCCTCATGTTTGCCGATGAGGGCTGCTCCGTCGTTATCGCTGATATTAAAACGGCGGGAGGCACGGAAACGGCGGCGGAAGTCTCCAAAAAGGGAAGGGAAGGCGTTTTTGTGAAATGTGATATGACCGACCTCCGTCAAATACAGGCTATGGTAGACCAGACCATCAGTAAGTTCGGGAAGGTGGATATTCTGGTCAATAGTGCGGGGGGAGTCACTCCAGGCGGGGAAGAGCTTCCCAAAGGCGCCAGGGGGGGTGCCGGCGGTATTGCCAATATCACCGAAGAGAAGTGGGATAAGGCTCTAGCACTGAACCTGAAAGGCCCGGTTTTTTGCTGTAAGGCAGTCGTACCGCATATGAGAGAAAAGAAATACGGCAAGATTATTAACATCTCTTCTCTGGGTGCCAAAAGCCCACCCAGTCCCGCGGTTGACTATCATTCGGCAAAAGCCGGAATGATAGGGATGACAATTAACCTGGCTTTTGAATTAGCCCCCGATAATATCAATGTGAACGCTATTCTGCCGGGGCCCATACGGACACCGTTTTGGGAGCCTGTTATCGAGAAAGCGAAAATCCGGGATATTGATGCCTTTTTTGCTGACGTAGCCACACGGGTGCCATTGCGGAGGTACGGTACTCCGGAGGATATAGCCGGAGCCGCTTTATTCCTGGCATCGGAGCTTTCGTCATTTGTCACCGGTGAAATCATAGCTGTCTCCGGGGGAGTCCCCTTGCCGACATATCGTGAATTTTAAACAGAGAAAGATAAATTAATTGCATATTCGGCAGATTGACAAAGGGATTTAAGTATACTAGTCTATTAAGCAATGAGCGTAACCTCAGTCTTGCAGGTCACCTGATACAAATCAAAAGGAGGATGTGTGCTATAAGGCGAATAAACGGGATAGCTGGAGCGAAACTGGGGACAGGCTGTATTATTCAGGCAAGACCGGTTTGCCTGAGAAATATTGAACCATGACACAACCTGGACACAAACAGCAACACAGGTTATCTCGGGTTAATATTAGAGAAGGAGGATATAAGGAAATGGCCGGAAAAAAATACGAGCAATATGTAATTAAAAATGTTCTTGAAAAAGGGCATTGGGTGGATTCAGAGTCACTGATTGCCAACTTTAATAATCTGAAAGCACCCTGCACAATAATGCATGACTACATTACAAAACCCGTCCTTATGTCCCGAAATCTGAGGAATCCGGAGTGGAAGGAGCCTCATGCACACCCCTTCCATGAGTTCTTTTGTTTCATTGGCGGCAACCTGATGAATATCCGTGAATTTGACGCAGAAATCGAGTTTCACATAGGCGAGGAAAGCGAGATAAATATCATTAATACCACCTCAATCGTCCACATTCCACCGGGATTGTTCCATGGCCCCATAAACTTCAAGAGAGTTGATAAACCCATTATCGTTTTGTTCGTGGCACTTACCGGCGTATACTCGTCAATTGAGAAGTAAGACATTATTAGATGAGCACAATCTAAAAATATGGCCAGTCCCCACACCCCATATTTTTAAACGACGTAGCTTTACAGGGGATATATCCCCCGTTCAATTGCGACCGGGGTTTTGTTTGGTTTTGGGAGGATTATCTGATGGCGAAAAGGCTAATGGTAATAGCGGAGCAGTGTTCCGGTTGTAGAATCTGTGAACTGGTATGCGCCATTAAACATTTTGGAGTCAACAACCCCAAGAAGTCGGCGATAAGGGTAATAAACACCTATCCTCATCCGGTCATGAGAATGCCGATTGTGTGCAGCCAGTGTAAAGTACCCGCCTGCGCTCAGGCCTGTCCTACCGATGCCTTGCGATGGGTCGAAGGTATCGTACGTTTATACAAGGAGAACTGCATCTCCTGTTATCAATGCATAGAAGCCTGCCCTTTCGGGGCGATATACGCACACGGAGATAATGTTCTGCCCATCAAGTGTGATATGTGCGGGGGAGAGCCAGAGTGCGTTAAAAAGTGCCCCTTAGGCGCTCTGAGGCTTATACCAGAACACGCCCTTGGTGAACACAGACGCCTGAATAACGTCCTGAGCTATACCCAGATGAAGGAAGTCGAGTTCTATGAGAAGGGCGAAAAGAAGACCATTCGCTATGCGGAGATAGGCAAGGAAGAGCTATGACTGTAGAGAGCGGATATTTTAAGAAAAACCTGTTCGTAGACCTGACGAAGGGTATTGCGGAGCGCCGGGACCTCTCGGACGTTTTTATTCAAAAGTACATCGGAGGCCGTGGCTTTGGCGCCAAATTAGTCTGGGACAACCTGAGGAAGCATAGTTTCAAGATAAACCCGCTGGGTGAGGAGAACCTCATGGTTATCGCCCCGGGTCCCCTGACCGGCGTTTACATACCATCTTCGGGGAAGAACTCTTTTATTGCCATATCACCGGCCACCGGCCTTTATGGTGATTCCTCCATAGGTGGTGGCTTCGGTGTTGAGCTACGTCAGACGGGAATCGATGTTCTATCCATTACCGGCAGAGCCCCGGAGCTGTCCGTCCTCTTTATTGACAACAGTGAAACCAGGGTTATTCCCATGCCTGAGCTGAAAGGCAAAAGCTGCCTGGAAGCCGAGGGTATTATCCGAGAGAATCTGGATATCCACACCGCCCATGTGGCCACTATCGGCCCGGCCGGTGAGAATATGGTGAAGTTTGCCTGTGTTAATACTGACTGGGGGCGTAATGCGGGAAGGACGGGGTTCGGTGCCATCATGGGCTCTAAGAACCTCAAGGCGATTATAGTCAGGGGACACCGGGACCTTCCGGTTTACGACATAAACGGACTGATGGCGGAGGCTGACAAGGCTTACAGCTATTTAAAAGAACATAAATACTTCAAAATGTGGCAGCAGGAAGGGCTGATGAATGTCATCGAATATGCCAATGAGAAGGGCATTCTGCCGTCCTATAATTTCAAGGACAGTGTCTTCGCCAAACATGACCAAATCAATGGTGCCACGATGCTTGCGGATTACAAGATAGGTGACAGCGCCTGTTTTTCCTGTTCCATGTGCTGTAGTAACATTTGCCTCGTTAAGAACGGGAAATATGCGGGAACGGTAGTCGAGGGCCCCGAATATGAATCATGCGCCATGCTCGGCTCTAACCTGGGAATAGACAATTTCGCGGCGGTACTGGCGGCAAACCGTCTCTGCGATGAACTGGGGATGGACACGATTTCAACGGGCAACATTATCGGGGCTGTAATCGAGGGTTACGAGAAAGGGATATTATCGTTAGACGACCTTGATGGCAGGGTGATAACGTGGGGAGATGATGATGGCATATTGGACTTGATGCAGAAGATTGCCCATCGGCAGGGTCTCGGCGACATTATCGCTGACGGGCCCCGCCGCATTATTAAGAAATGGCCGGAGATGGACAAAATCATCCTTCAGGTCAAGGGACTGGAACAGTCCGCCTATGACAGTCGGGCTGGTAGTTCCATGGCGCTGGCTTACGCCACCTCGGACATAGGCGCGCATCACACGCGGGCGTGGACTATCGCCAGGGAAATGGAAGA
>CAYWRT010000129.1:0-6527 GCA_964460815.1 uncultured Dehalococcoidaceae bacterium | reverse complement strand
TTCCTGGGGGAGGATTTACCCCTGCCTGTCTTTATAGTTGCCGGCGGTCTGGTCAGTTTCATCGTTGCCCTCCTTGTCGGCGCTTTAACCCTGAGGCTGAGGGGCATATATTTTGCCATCTTCACCTTCGGACTCGTTATGCTCATCGCACATCTTCTTATGTTCTGGGAGCTTCATGTAACCGGCACTCGCGGCCGATTCGTGGTCATTATAGATTACAATACTATTTATTACGCCATGCTCGGCATTTTTGTGATATTTATGCTCGTCGCCTACTTTATCCGACGCTCTAAATACGGGTTGGCGCTGCTGAGCATCGGTGAGAACGAAGAGGCTGCGGCACACATGGGCATTAATGTAACTATGGTGAAGGTTATCGTCTTTGCCCTCAGCGCTTTCTTCATGGGGGCCGCCGGGGCAGCCATAGCCACCAGATGGACATATATTGACCCGGGCATCGCCTTTGATGTACGCTATTCTTTTTTGCCGGTCTTGATGGCTATCTTTGGCGGCATGGGGCAGCTTTACGGTCCGGTAATAGGCGCCGTTATTTTCGCCTACCTGCAAGAAGAACTGATTACCAGATTTTCCGAGTTATATATGCTCATTTTTGGTATAATCTTAGTGATAGCGATATTGTATATGCCCGATGGAATTGTGGGATTGATACAAAAGTGGCGGAAACGGAGTACGGGGGAGCAACATGCGGATACTTGAAGGTGAAGGCGTTACCAGGTATTTTGGAGGGCTAGCCGCTGTTTCCAATGTCGACTTCCATGTCGACGGGGGTGAAATCGCCGGTCTGATTGGCCCCAATGGAGCTGGTAAAACAACGCTGTTCAATTTAATATCAGCGTCTCTGGCTCCCAAACCAGGGGTTATCAGATTTAAGGGTAAAAATATAACTGGCTTGAAGCCACATCAAATCTGCCGGATGGGATTGGCCAGAACGTTTCAATCGGTTAAAATTTTCGCCAATATGCCAGTTTTTGAGAATGTACGGTTGGGCTCGTTGTTCGGGATATCACCCGGTATGTCATCAGCGGATGCCACCAGAGAAGCTACAGAGTTATTAGATTTTGTGGGATTATCAGCAGTGTCGGCGACCTCGGCTAAAGACCTGACCCTGTCTAACCAGAAGCGACTTGAAGTAGCCAGAGCGCTGGCCACCAAGCCGGAACTGTTGTTGCTTGATGAGCTGATGGCGGGGCTAAATCCCACCGAGGTAGCCCAGGCTATAGAGCTGGTAACCAGAATCCGGGACAAGGGGATTACCATTTTCATGGTCGAGCATGTTATGAAAGCAATTATGAGCGTATGTGACCGAATTATGGTGCTCCATCACGGCGAGAAGATTGCCGAAGGAAAACCACAAGAGATTGCCAACAACAGAACAGTCGTTGAGGTGTACCTAGGGGAGTAGGCTTATGCTGGAAGTCTGCAACGTAAATACTTTTTATGACAAGATGCAAGCCCTGTGGGACGTCTCTTTAAGAATTGATGAAGCCGAAATAGTCGCCCTGGTTGGTGCCAATGGCGCCGGCAAAACGACACTGCTCAATACTATCTCCGGTTTGCTGTGTCCCGCTTCAGGTAGTGTGGTGTTCCTTGGTCAGCGGATAGACGGGCTAACACCTCACGCCATTGTGGAACTTGGCATTTCTCATGTACCTGAGGGCAGAAGACTTTTTGCCGAAATGTCCGTGCTTGAAAACCTGGAGATAGGTGCCTATCCCAGGCATGCCTGGAAACAGAAGGAAGAAACGCTTAAGCAGGTCTATCAACTTTTCCCCATATTAAAAGAAAGAGAGGGGCAATTAGCCAGAACATTGAGTGGTGGCGAACAGCAAATGTTAGCTATGGGTCGGGGGCTAATGTCAAGGCCAAGACTGTGCATTTTTGATGAGCCGTCTTATGGTCTGGCACCGAAATTTGTAGCCGAGGTTTTCCAGATCATAAAATCCCTGCGAGACCAGGGCATTACCATCCTGCTTATCGAGCAAAATGTTCGAAACACCCTGGAGATAGCTGACCGGGCATGTGTGCTGGAAAATGGCCGAATGGTCCTGGAAGGGGCTTGTGACCAGCTCCTCCAAAGTGACCATGTGAGGAAAGCCTATTTGGGACTGTAGCAAAAATAATAAGGAGGCTAAGGAATATGGCTGGAGATTTAGTTAAGACATTGGCTGATTTGAAGGAAAAAGAGGTACTGGGAATTGCCCAGGATAGATTGAATGCTGGCGATGACCCCATGAGCATCCTCGACGATGCCAGGCGCGCTATGGAAACCGTGGGCAAGCGCTTTGCCGATGGGCAGTATTTCATCCCCGACCTCGTATACTCCGGCGAAATACTGAAGAGCATCAACGAACTGGTTAAGCCGAAGCTGACCAAGACCGGGGGGGTCAAGCCCGGGGGCAAGGTTGTCATCGGCACTGTCGCCGGCGACATACACGACATCGGCAAGGATATTGTCGTCTTTATGCTTGATGTTAACGGCTTTGAGGTCTACGACCTCGGCGTGGATGTTCCGACGCAGGATTTCGTCGACAAGATAAAAGAGAGCGGTGCCCCTATTGTCGGTTTAAGCGGATTCCTGACGCTGGCTTATGATTCCATGAAAAAAACTATAGAAGCCATAAAAAGTGCCGGTCTGAGAGACAAGGTCAAGGTCATGATTGGTGGCGGTCAGATTACCGAGGAGATAATGAAGTATACCGGCGCCGATGCCTATGGCCGGGATGCCATGGCCGGTGTATCTCTCGCCAAGAAATGGACAGGTGCTAAATAGGCACCCTCAGCCGAGAACTTGCAGGAGGTCATAATAATGGAAAAACAATGGGAAGAGATGTCATCGGATGAGAGGCAGGAGGCGCTGTTTCAGAGGTGGCTATCGCCGGAGGGCGTGGAGTTTGCCAGCCCTGAAGCTGAAAAGTTATACAAGGAAAGGGCAACCAGGATAAAAGATGCCGTTCAGTTGAAGAAATTACCGGACAGGGTGCCGGTGTTACTGATTCCCAGCTTTTTCCCAGCTTTTTATTCTGGGCTCACGCCTCTTGAAGTCATGTATGACTATGAAAAAGCCAACGCAGCCTGGAAAAAGTTCTACGTGGACTTTCAGCCGGACGCGCACTTCGGCTGCGTGGCGCCCGGTCCGGGGAGGTTCTTTGATATTCTTGACTACAAGCTATACAAGTATCCCGGTCATGGGGTTGTGCCTGAGTCTACCTACCAGTGCCTCGAAGGCGAATACATGAAGGCGGACGAATATGATGCCTTTTTACAGGACCCTTCACATTTCTTCACCACCACCATTCTGCCGCGTATATTCGGGGCCCTGGAGCCCTTCAAGCAGCTCCCTAACCTCACGACCATAAATGAAATGTACGGAACCGGCGTTATTTTTTACCCCTATGGTCTGCCCGACGTTCAGGCTGCCTTTAAAGCCCTCCTGGAAGCCGGGAGTGAAGCCCTGAAATGGATGGGGTATTTCGGTGCCTTCTTTAAAGAGATGCCGGAATTAGGATTCCCCGCAGGTCAATGTGACTACACCAAAGCGCCTTATGACATACTCGGCGACACCCTCAGAGGCACCAGAGGCATCATGACGGACATATACCGACAGCCCGAAAAGCTCATCGAAGCCATGGACGCCATGTTGCCGTTCTGGATTAAAAAAGGCGTGGACTCGGCAAAGGCGATGGGAAATCCTTTCATATTCTTACCTCTGCATAAAGGTGCCGACGGTTTTCTCTCCGATGAGCAGTACCGGAAATTCTACTGGCCCTATCTGAAAAAGATTCTTCTGGGTCTGATTGATGAGGGGGTCGTACCGTTTTTGTGGGCTGAGGGGGGCTCCAACTCCCGACTGGAGGTTATTCGGGACCTGCCTAAAGGCAAGACCGTCTGGCTGTTCGACGATGTGGATATGGTCAGAGCCAAGAAAATGCTGGGTGACGTTGCCTGTATCGCCGGCAACATGCGCATGGACCTGCTGACCGTAGGCACACCACAGCAGGTGAAGGACTACGCCAAGAAACTTATTGATAACTGCGGTAGAGGCGGTGGCTATATCATGGCTAACTGTGCGTTCTTTGATGATGTTAAGCCGGAGAACGTCAGGGCTATGGTTGATTTCACCAAGGAATACGGCGTCTACAAATAGATACTTAACAATATAATGGTGAGTTTCTTTTGCAGATTCGTGACACTCAGCCTAAAGCTGCGAATAGCTGTGTAGCTGCTGGAAATCAATCAAACCGCTTTCGGCTATGTTTTCAATCTCAACACCGGCCTCAACGGCCGCCGCTACCGGATTGAGACCGCCGAGTTGCACAATTCCAACCCGATTGAGGTTTACCGGAATCTGGCAGAGTGGCTCGCTGGTATTGCCCAGAGCATAGACCCCACCGATGCCCACTTCCCTGAGCACGGCTATCTTTTCTTCGACAACTTCCCTGGCTGGTGCCGGTATGGTGCGAAAAACACCCAGTAGTTTACCATTCCCTGTCCTGGCGGCTTCGACAACACTCGTCATTTTAGCGCGGATAAACTGCTCTGAAGGGTCAAGGGATGTGCCGGCGTAGTCGACTATAGCCACGAAGCGCCTCGGCTTCGAGTTTCTAACTTCGAGCACACCTCCAAACCTGAACTCCGTAGGGACCCCGGCCTTCAGGAGTACGCCACTTACAGCCACACTGCAGACAGTGGCGAAACCGATTTTCCCGCCGGGCACGACCACTGAACCGAGTTTTTCACCTTCCTGAGCCGTGGCCACCAGTTCACTGACACATATACCGGCCCTGAAGGCATCTTTCATGGCCGATGCTGCCTTCTTAAATTTGTCCCTGTCAATGAGCGACGTATTTACGGGTAATTGACCGGCACGCTTTTCGGGGTCAAAAGTAGTCTGGTAGGCCAGCATCTCCAGCTTCTCGCGGACAAACCCCAGCTGCGCCGCGGCCAGGGCTTCCTTAACCTCCTGCCTCCCTTCGGGTGTAATCATCCTGCCGTCCCGGCCTCCCGGCTGGGTAAAACCGCGTTCGTCGGCTATCCTCAGGTGATATCTCACGGCCCTCTCGCTCAGGAAAATCCCCTCCTGACCAAGCCGGCGGGCAATGGTGATTGACCCGAGGGGCTCCGAGGATTCAGTCAATACTTTGAGAATGGCTATCAGCTTACCTTCTGCATCCGAGCCGACAACTTCCATCACAAGTCTCCCTACTCCCTGGCATGGTCTTTAGGCTATTATACCACGCCTTTTCTAAAAGAAAAATTATACAGAGGTTGCCAGCTTTATATTCAGTCCCCCTTGAACCTGTTGGTAATGGGCAACCTTCTGTCCCTGCCGAAAGCCCTGGCGGTTATCTTTATACCCGGCGGTGCCTGACGTCGCTTGTACTCGCTGGTATCTACCAGTCGGGCGGCACGCCTGACCACCTGTTCACCGATTCCCATAGCCATAATCTGCTCAACGCTTTTGTCTTCCTCAACATACTCGGTTAATACGGAGTCAAGAAGCTCATACGGCGGCAGGGTGTCGGAATCCTTTTGCCCGGGCTTTAATTCAGCCGACGGAGGTTTATCTATGACGGCAGATGGTATCAGCTCCGAGCCAGCCACCGAATTCCGGTATCCGGCTAATTCGTAAGCCATTGTCTTGGGTACATCTTTTATCACGGCAAAACCGCCAGCCATATCTCCGTATAATGTGGTGTAGCCCGTAGCCATTTCACTCTTGTTGCCGGTTGTCAGCACCAGCCAGCCGAACTTATTTGATAGCGCCATCAGGATATTGCCCCTGATGCGAGCCTGGATATTCTCTTCAGCCACATCAGGCTCCGTCCCTTTAAAAGCTGCCACCAGCATATCCAGATATGCCTGAAAAACCTTGGCAATGGGAATAGTCAGGAGTGTGATACCCAGATTCCTGGCCAGAAGCTCAGCATCCGACAGGCTGCCGGGAGAAGAGTATTTTGAAGGCATGGCCACCCCGACCACATTTGACTTACCCAGCGCATCAACCGCAATGGTTGCCACCAGGCTGGAATCTATGCCCCCGGAAAGACCTATCAATACCTTCTTAAAACCGTTCTTGAGGACGTAGTCACGCGTGCCCAGTACCAGCGCGTCGTATATCTCGGCGGGCAGGCCACGTATTTCGACATGACGGGTGGGCAACGGCGGTTTTTCGGTGCTTGGCCGCGCTTCGGAAACCGTTATCTTCTCCGCCCGCCCCTGTTCTTCACGAAGCAGTAATTCTTTCCTCCATCTGGGGTCGTGAAGACGCGTCCGAAACACAGCTTCGACATCAAGGTCGGTTATAATCAGGTCCTCTTCGAACTGTTTCCCCCTGGCTATAAGCCGTCCTTTCTCGTCCAGTACCAGGCTGTTGCCATCAAAAACCAGTTCATCCTGCCCGCCCACCAGGTTGTTAAAGGCAAAAATAGCCACGCAGTCGGCGGCGCGTGTCGCTATCATTCTTTCCCTGAAGCTCCCCTTACCGAAATGATAGGGTGAGGCACTGA
>CAYWRT010000128.1:4586-6559 GCA_964460815.1 uncultured Dehalococcoidaceae bacterium | reverse complement strand
GCCGGCTTCAAACATGTGGGTATTTTCGTCAGCGGCGGCCTTGACCCGGAGCGTATTACCTACTTTCTGGAGAGGGGGGCACCGGTTGACGGCTTCGGTGTGGGCAGCTACATCAGCGGGGCCAGGCCCATTGACTTTACCGCTGACCTGCATGAGATTGAGGGTAAGCCTATTGCCAAGCGGGGCAGAATCCCGGGCATTACCCCCAACCCCAGGCTGAAGCGGGTGATGTGAGGGTTTCTTTTCTACCGTACCCACTTTAGGATTTTACAACCCTCCCCCTGTATCCCCCTCCCTTGGCAAAGGGAGGGGGAAGAATAAAAAAGAGGGGCTGGCGCCCCTCTCCGCAGGCTACTCCCTTTTAATGATGTCGGGCGGATTTCTATTCTGTTATTCACTTTATTGGGGGTGGTGAGGTATATCTTACGGGATAAGCAGGAGATGCTGCGAGGGTGGTGGGTGGGAAAAGATAACAAGGCTTTGTCCCTCTCTTAAGCACCTCGTTAAAAGTATAATTCTACAGATGAAGCCTAGCTGCGCTTAAATTTCAGGCATAGAACCTTTTTTGTATTGGGACTGACCCTGGCCCGTTCGTCAATGCGCCAGCCGACCACCCAGATTATCTGCTCTGGTGAGCAGACGATTGGGATTCGCTGTCGCCAGGCTTGAGGAATCCTGGCGTCAATCATGAACTCGTTGAGCTTCTTGGGCTGGCTCATGCCCAGTGGCTGGAAACGGTCGCCGGGCTGGCGGCGACGCACGGTGAGTTGATTACCAGTCTTATCGAAATCAAAGACGGCGGTGAGGTCGTTGGCTTCTTCGATTTTTTCCTTGGCTCCGGAAGGGTCTACGATAATGGCTTCAATACCCCATCCCGGAACACCTGTTTTGCCCGGTATGTTGAGTTTAATATCGCTTCCCAGAATGGGGAATGGCGACAGAGCCGCCGCATCTGAGCCCAGCAGGTATCTATCGTAATCTATGGTGAAGGTAAGGCCGTCGGGCAGGCTGATTTTCTTCCCGGCTGGCTTGCCCAGAATACCCATCACTTCTTCAATATGGCGCGCCTCAATATCCTTAAGGCTACCCAGCAGCTCCTCTATAGCGTTTCGGAGCAGGTGCCGCTTCAGGGCGGGAGGCAGACTGAGAAAGCTTTGCTTGTCCAGAATAACCGTGTTTGCCTGTTTCCGGGCAACCCTGCGCCACACCCGGGCTACTTCTTTATCTATGAAGTCCAGGTCATCGGCGGCGATGCGCGCCGTACGGAGCAGGGCTTCAGCTACCTGTGGATTGTAGCTCTGGAGCTGTGGCAGGAGTTCGTGTCGGATTCTGTTTCTAAAAGGCATCAGCGAGGTGTTTGATTCGTCAGTACATGGGTTGAGTCTGTATTGCTGGCAGTAAGCGGTGGTTTCCTCCCGGCTCAGTGGGAGCATGGGTCTTATTACAGTAAGGCTGGCGCCGGAAGACTGCCACCGGCTCAGTGGCTGCAATCCCTTCAGTCCTCTGGTGCCGCTGCCCCGAATCAGGTGCATCAGTATGGTTTCCACGTGGTCGTCGACGGTATGCCCCACCACCGCCCCCGCTGCCCCGACTGCCCCGGCGACCCGGGCCAGAAACGTGTAGCGCACCTCGCGGGCCGCCTCTTCCAGTGAGGTGTGATGCTGTGACTGGTAGGAATTGACGTCGTGCCGCTCAATGGTAGCCGGAATATCCAGACGTTGAGCCAGCTCGGCGACATACCTGGCATCAGCCTCGGACTCAGCACCGCGTAGCTGGTGGTTGAGGTGAGCCACATGTAGCTTTATGTCCAGTTCCTTTTGCAGCTTCACCAGGATGTGGAGCAGGCAGACCGAATCGGGGCCGCCGGATACAGCCACCACCAGCTTCTGCCGCCCGGATATCAGTCGCTCTTCTTTGATGAAGCGCAATACTCGCTGCTCGGGAGTCATCTGTGCCTTGGCTCCTGTCAATAT
>CAYWRT010000128.1:0-4486 GCA_964460815.1 uncultured Dehalococcoidaceae bacterium | reverse complement strand
TGAAGCGCAATACTCGCTGCTCGGGAGTCATCTGTGCCTTGGCTCCTGTCAATATCCCCTCGTTTTCTTCTTATTATATTTTAAACCTCCCTCCTTTGTCCCCCCTTTGGTAAAGGAGTTTTTTATCTACCTCACCCCCTATATCCCCCTCTCCTAACAAGGAGAGGGGGAGGAATTTATGAGAGGGGCTAAGGCCCCTCTCCGCAGGCTATTCCCCTCTTGGGGGGACGGATTAAATCCTTCTCGGTCTCCCTTTATTAAAGGGAGACGACCCATTATAAAAGAAGTATTGTCCCTCTTTGAAAAAGGGGGATTAAGGGGGATTTTCACAGGGCGGCAGGGTGGGAAAAGATAAGAAAGAAAGAAGTAAATACCAAGTGGGGTGGTGTGGAGGTTATCTACAGGATAAGCCGTAGATGATACGAGGGCGGCTTGGGTGGGATTAGATTAGAAACGAGGGGGAAAGGGGGAGGGTTGTAAAATACAGAGGTAATGAGGTAGAGTGGTGAGGTAGATAAAAATAGTCAAAGGGGAGCAACTGGCATGGAGCTTTCCAATAAAGTCGCCATCGTTACCGGCAGTGCCCGGGGCATCGGGCAGGCAATCGCCCTGAAACTGGCTGAGGTTGGAGCAACTGTGGTGGTTAATGACCTCGGTGAGCCTGAGCCCCTGGAAAGCGTGGCGGCAGAAATCAGGGCGATGAACCGTGAGAGCCTGGCGGTTATCGCTGACGTGAGTTCCCCGGCCGATGTCGCCCGCCTTGTCGAGACAGCCACCAGCACTTACGGCCGGGTTGATATCCTGGTCAACAATGCCGGTATTACCCGTGACCAGCTGGTGCTGCGGATGTCGGACGAGGACTGGGACACCGTGCTGAATGTTGACCTCAAAAGTGCCTTCCTCTGTACCAGGGCGGTACTACGGCAAATGCTCAAGCAGCACTGGGGCCGAATCATCAGCATCGCCAGTATTACCGGTGAGGTAGGTAATGTTGGTCAGGCCAACTACGCTTCAGCCAAGGCAGGTATCATTGGTTTTACCCGTTCTGTGGCTAAAGAAGTAGCTTCAAGGGGTATTACTGCCAACGCCATCGCCCCCGGCGCCATTGATACTCCGATGACGCAGCAACTAAGTGAGAACCAGAGGCAGGAATTCTTGAAGCGCATTCCCCTCGGCTACTTCGGTACTCCACGCGATGTGGCCGAGGCGGTGGCTTTCCTGGCCTCCGAGGAGGCAAGATATATCACCGGGCAGGTCCTGAACGTGGATGGCGGCATGGTCTGGGTCTAGCCATGAACAGGGTTGACTCTTATAACTTCGGCCAGATAGTAATCAACGGAAAGAAGTACACCTCTGATGTCATCATTTTCCCGGACCGGGTGCAGGGTGACTGGTGGCGGGACGAGAGCCATGAGCTAAACCTCAAGGACATAACCAGTATTATGAACGAAAACCCGGAGATACTGCTGGTTGGCACCGGTGCCCCGGGCATGATGAAGGTCCTGCCTGAAGTGGAGCGGGAAGCCGAAGCCAGAAATATCCAGCTTATTGTCCAGCCCACCGGAGAAGCCTGCGAAATATATAACCAGCTATCCCCAACCAATAGAGTGATAGCGGCGCTGCACCTGACCTGCTGAATAGAACGGGAAAAGGGCAGGACCTAAGCCCTGCCCCCCCTTCTTCACACTAGCTCATCTCACAGCAATGGCTCATCCACTCATCGATGTTTTGGCCACTGTGGCCAATTAGGCCAATGGAGTATTGGTGGCCACGATTTGTGCTTGGGGGGTAGTAGCGGCCATGGACTAATGGCACGCTTCAGCCAGGGGTCGAAGTCAACATTGTCGCTTACCTCATCGCCTTTACCGTCTGAATTGAGTGTTAAATGATACGGTCCGCTGCGGTCACCCCACCAGTTGTTCTCGGCATCAACAGGAACGCCAGTTAAGCCGTCTTCAACGAACAAGGCAAAATTTTCGTTACCAGTGAAGGAATTATGGTGGACCGATATGTTGGAGACGTCGTAAGTTTCCGTCGCTGGCCATTTCAGGATATAAATGCCCATATAGTTGTTCTCAATAGTATTACCATCTATATCGACTTTTCCGACCATCCACAACTGCATTGCATCACCTTCGCCCCATGAACACTCTACGACATTGCGAATTTGGTTATCGTGGATTTCAACATTATCGGCACGGTTAACTTCGAAGGCTGCCCAATGGTCAGACACCCCAGCCACACCAATGTTTTCGAAAGTATTCTTGTAGATATAAACATTGTCAGTCCAGTCAGTCGATAAACCACGGAATACTACCGTACCATTACAGTCGTGGACTTTATTGTTGGTGAAAGTTACCGTGCCCATGGCTGAGCCATCACCTCCGCTGCCACTCCGGCTGTCAAAAACGGCCCAACCCAGAATGTCCACAAACTCCGAGTTAGTGACGGTGACGTCACCCTCGAGCTGACCACCTGTGAAGCCGTGACGATCAGCGACATTTTCACCATCGAACACGCAGTTATCTATGGTAAGGTCTGTTATCGTACCGTACATGCGTACAACAGAATTTTTCGACGGGTCTGCATTGCCGGTTACATAAAAGTTCTTAAACGTCAAACCTGTCAAGCCCGAGGCAAACTTCAAGCCGCCAGTAATCGCCGGCCGTGAACCATACCCACAAATAGTCAGGTTGTCCTTGTTAATGGTAACAGATTCATCATACGTCCCCTTACTGACCAGGATGGTATGGCCACCTAACGTATCCCCGTCATCGATGGCAGCCTGAATCCAGTTGAACTCCTCACCGGTATCAATATTTTTGACATTGTAGTCTCGTGCCTTTCCCCGACGGGAGGCGTCAAGCCACGGACTGTAGTCTACGTAATCCGTCACTTCATCGCCGGTGGCGGTGGGGTTGGTAGTGGCTTGTTTCGGCCCCGAGGCATCGCCCCACCAGTTATTGGTGGCATCAACAGGAACGCCAGTTAAGCCGTCGTCAACGCTCAAGGCAAAATTTTCGTTACCAGTGAAGGAATTATGGTGGACCGATATCTGAGAGACGTCGTAAGTATCCGTTGCTGGCCATTTCAGGATATAAATGCCCATATAGTTGTTCTCAATAGTATTACCATCGATATCGACTTTTCCGACCATCCACAACTGCATTGCCTCACCTTCGCCCCAGCTTCCAGCATGGGTGTTGGTAAAGGTATTATTACTGACGTTGACGTTATCCGCCTCGTTTATCTCAAGGGCAGCCCAGAAATCCGCGGCCGAGTTTCCATTGTTATCGAAGGTATTTCTGGTAACGTTTACCGTGTCTGTCCGGTCAGCCGGATCGCCGCGAAGGGCGCAGCTACCCCAGTTATCGTGGACATTGTTATTGTTGAATGTATAGCTCGTTACCGTCAGGGGGCCTCCTCCTGAGCCATCGTTCACATCTAATGTAGCCCAGCCACGGTAGTTCTTAAACTCGTTGTTTTCGAACTTGACGACTCCTCCCAATCTCTTAAGAACTACCCCACATCGTCCACCCTCCCCATCGTTATATCCTTCTCCATCAAAGATACAATTCGAGAACTCAAGATTGGTTATAGGGTAGTGGCCAGACCAATGACAGGAAATTGTAGCCTCATAAGTCTCTGTTAACAGATATCCGTTACCTGTGATGGTGAGATTTTGAACTTTCAATCCTGAGTAGCTAGCAGCAAAGCATATTCCTCCAGTAACGAACGTGGTGGCCTTATTCTGTCCGATAATAGAGATATCAGAGGCTGTAGTGCTGTTCAAAGTGACCGTCTCGTCATACGTCCCCTTATGCACGCAGATGGTGTCGCCATCGCCAGCAACAGCTACGGCTTGTGTAATGGTGGTATAGGGAGTGGCGTATTGAGCGCCATCATCATCAACGTGCAACGGCGGATGGGCAGTGTCCCAGATGCGGACTTCGTCGATGAGACCATTGAACCAGTGGTCTCCGATGTCCCACTGCCTCACACCGATTGCTACATCGTATGTCGAACTTACGTCATATGAGCTTGAACCAGATATATCAATAGTCTCTGTTGAGTCATCAACCGCAAATATTGCGTCACCGTCTCTATCACAGAATACAGCTACGTAGTGCCAGTTGGTATCATCGATAGTCAGAGTGGAGTCGTAATAGGCCTGCTCGCCACCTGATTGGCCGTAGATATGCAATCTTAGAGTGTCCCATGGTGTCATAAATAAACTATATCTTCCTTCTCCACTCGTAAGTCCCTTTCCCTTATCGTAGATACCGTAATAGTCATCAGCAGTGGTCCCAAGCTTTATCCATGCCTCGATTGAAAAATCACTTGTCCCAATATCCAAACTTGCTGAATCAGGCACTTCAACATAGTCATCCACTCCGTCAAAGCTCAGGGCCTTGCCGAGCTTGCCAGAATCTAAGGTCGGTTCTGAACCGAGGGGCATCAACGTTCCCGTGTTGCCTTTGCCCGA
>CAYWRT010000127.1:0-6578 GCA_964460815.1 uncultured Dehalococcoidaceae bacterium | reverse complement strand
CCTCGCGGCATCAGCAGCTTAGCCCGTGGGGGAAATCCCCCTTAGTCCCCCTTTTTCAAATGGGGACAATACTTTTTGCACGATGGGTCGTCTCCCTTTAATTAAAGGGAGACCGAGAGGGATTTAGTCGGGGAGCAACCAGCGGAGAGGGGCACATGCCCCTCTCACGAAATTTCCCCCTCTCCGACCCGTTTATCTCACGGAGGGATTAATCTTGCTGGTTGGAGAGGGGGATACAGGGGGTGAGGTCAGATTAAGAATCGCTTATGGGGTTTTTACCCGTCTCAGCTCGAATACCACCGGATTTCCCGCATCGGGACAGGCGACCGTAGTCCTGTCCGGGTCTTTCTCCCAGGGGAAGGCGCCATCGAACTGCAAGACCTCGGCGAAAGGGAAGAGAGAGCAGAATGCCCAGGAGCACATCCCCGGCGGGGTTGTTTGCCCGATGATAAACTCATCTCCCACCTTGTGCCCGGCTTCACAGGTTCCTTTTTGTGAAATGACCCTGGCGATTATCTCCGTCATTTTGGACTCCTGAAAACTGCATTATTATTTGGCTTTTAAATCCGTGCTCAGAATATCCAGGAAGAGCCGGCCTTCTCTTAGTTCCTTTCTGGTTTCCAGAATCTCAAGGCGCTTTTTGAATATGGGGCCATCGACGACAAGGGAATGGTATTCTCCACTTTCACCGCACGGCGTTATCGGCCTGGTTCTGCCCAGCTCCTTGAGGTGCTTGATGAAGTCCTGGTCTATCTTCCGGCCCAGCACTTCTTCGCCGAAGATGTCAGCCCTGGCGGCGACTACAATGGCTTCGAAGCCAGAGTCTATGAATTCATTAATCAACTTATCCTGGTTCTCAAGCCATAATGGTAAGTAGGGAGTGATATCGGCTATCTGGCATACCCTTTCAATCCACTGTCGGTGCTCGTTGAAGTCAATATCGCCGAAGACACCGCCCTCAATGCCCTCCTGCTTGAAAGTCCGGAGCATTTCAATAAATTCAGCCTCATAGTTTTCTCTGGTGGTGGGCCGCTGGGCCAGAGGAATTCCGATAGCCTGCGATTGTGCCTGTATTACCTCAGCCGATACGCCGTGACTGCGTGAGCGTTTGCCATCCTCGGTTACCGTATTGGCCAGATAACGAACCTCCAGCCCGCCAGCTGTTGCCCGGTAAAGGGCAAGACAGCAGTCCTTGCCGCCACTCCATGAAGCGAAAGCAAGTTCCATATTACCTCCAGATTTAAGAAGTTACTTGAGATGAGAGACGTCGTTCAGCAGGCTTAATATAGCTCCCTGGGTATAGGTTTTTATAATGCTGAGTGAAGCCAGGTCAACCTGCATATGCCGCCAGTGCTCCAGGCCTATTGACAGCAGGTCGCAAATCATCAGCCGCAGTGTGCCGGCGTGGGCTACGATGAGCACCGTTTCTTCCGCTTGGTGATTTTTCAGCCGTTTCAGAAACTTCTGCACCCGGATGTCAAGGTCTTCAAGGTTTTCACCGCCGGGAAACCTGGGATGCGGGTTCCATTTGCTCAATACCTCTGCCAGCTCCGGGTGAAGCCGGTTTATCTCCTCAAATGTCAGCCCCTCAACACTGCCAAAATCAATCTCAGCCAGCTCAGCGCGGGTGGAGACATCGAGAGAGTGCCTGGAGGCAATAATCTCGGCGGTGACGCGGGCGCGTCTCAGCTTGCTGGCGTAGATAGCGTCAATCTTCTGTGTCGCCAGGCGGTCCCGCAGCTTTTCTGCCTGCCTGAGTCCGCCAGGGCTTAGCTCAACGTCAGTCTTTCCCCAGAACCTGATGTTGCTGTCTAAATTGGTATCACCGTGTCTAACCAGAAGTAACCTGGACAAGAATATCTCCCACTTAAGTCAGCCAGGGGGCTGACAAAATAAATTAAATTCAGCCAGGAGTGACTATTTCTCTTCCCCGGCCTGCTTTTTCACCGATAGCTGGGGATAGGCGGAAAGGACACGTCTCAGGGATTCCAGATTATCTCTAATATTTTGGGGCACTTCCTTATCATTCAGGAGCTGCTTGAGGCGTGACTGGTCCAGGCTCAACACCTTTGCCCACAGTCCCTCCGGTTCCAGGAGGGCTCTGACCTCGTCCTCGCTGAAGCCCGTCTTCTCCATAAGCTTATAAGTAACCTCATGCTCGCTGCCAAAGACCCGGTTAAGTCCCTCAGCCTGGCAGAATTCAATAATTATCTGTTTCGCCTCATCAAGCTGCGTCTCGAGTTCTTTAATCTGTGCTTTCAGGGAGGCGTAGCGCTCAACGGCATCAATGGCGGCGATGCCGGGCAGGATTTCCTGCCGGGGTTCCGGCGTGACCGCCATATACTGGTGACTGTAATAAGGGCAGTGCTCGGGGAAATCGCAGGGGCAGTACTGGTTCTCAATGGCCGGGAATCTCTCGCTAACAATATTCTCGGCTACCTCAAGCACCAGTCGCCTGGCCTGCTCCAGTCGTGCCTCATCCCTCGGCGGGCAGCTGCAGGCGGTGTTTGACCTGAGGTGATAAAGAGTAAGCCTCTCCACAGGAAGTTGCCAGGTCTGCCGGGCGGCCAGTTGATATAGAGTCAGCTGGAGGTCTTCTTCCAGGTAAGCGTCGGTAAACAGCTCCTGGTTTGTCTTGTAGTCAACCACTGATAGGCCGCCGCTCTCCAGTTTATCCACTCTATCAATAAAGCCCATCAGCTTGATACCGTTGATATCAATGTGAAACATGCGCTCTACGGCTACCGGCAGGTGGAAATCGGCACTGTGAATCTCCCAGAACCTGGTCAGTATTTCTCGCCCGTAGTCCTTATATCTTATCTCTTCTTCGGGTGATTCGTATCCCTGGGAAAGCCAGTTCTGCTCGTAGAACTGCAATAATGCTTCCAGGGAGGGTGGTGGTGGCGTGCTGACCTTAAAGAAGTGCTCAACACAGCGGTGCATGGCTGTGCCGAAGCTGAAATACCACTTGTCCTTTGGCTTAAGGCCGTCAATATATTGCAGTTTATACTGCCAGGGACAGGTCTGGTAGAGAGAAATCTGGGTAAAACTCAGGGGTCTAATTACTATCCTCCTGTTGTCGTGAGTAGCCGAGGGCATACCTGGAGCAGTCAAAGGGCACCAGCAACCTAGGGAATAAGCTCAGTTTTATTTTTTCAGGCTATTGATAAAATCATCAAGCGTCATAGCGGCCAGGGTAGAGGTCTGCAGGGTTCCCCGCGAGCCTAACTCGGTGGCTACCTTGGCTATAACCTCATTATTATCTGCTTCTAGAATGTTGATGAAATCATACTGACCCAGGACGACATACTGAGCCAGTATTTTCACTCCCATCGCCTCTACCTCTTTATTAACCTCTTTAATCCTCTGCGGGTTTGTCTTTACGGTTTTCCTGCCTTCATCAGTTAAATTTGTCATCATAACATAAATAGCCATCGTCCCCTCCTCTTAATAATTATTTGTGCTGGAACCGCTGGTGCCCTCTAACTGCCCGGCGACATTCATATCCTGAGGTTCCCTTTGATGCTGTTTGGACGTGTATCTGAAATTATAAAGCCTGACAGTGATTTTGTCCATTATCAATAATCTTTTATTCGTCTTGGCTGCGAGATACTGCCATCGCTGGCAACTTCCAATAGATACATTATACAATATTATTGATGGCAGAAGATATATCGCTGATAATTGCCTTCAGTGGCGGACTATTGTCTTTCCTCTCGCCGTGTGTATTGCCGCTGGTACCGGTCTATCTCGCCAGCTTGTACGGGCCGGAGATATTTGATGCCCGGAGTAGGCGGGTACCCGTATTTCTCCATTCCCTCAGCTTCGTGGTCGGCTTCTCGGTTATTTTTATTTTCCTGGGAGCGGTTGTCGGGCTGACGGGGTATGCCTTTAGTCCCAGTTATGCATTGCTCAGTAAAATCGCCGGCAGCCTGCTGATAGCCTTCGGCCTGTTCATACTGGCGGCTCTGAAGGTGCCCTGGTTAAACTATGAAAAACGTCTAAACCCGTCTCTGGGCAATACCACGGGCTATCTGCGCTCCCTTCTCATCGGGGCTATTTTCTCCCTAGGCTGGACGGCCTGTGTCGGGCCAATACTGGGTGGTATCCTGACTATAGCCTCAGTTCGGGCCACTGCCTGGCAGGGGGCTTATCTGCTGGCGGTATATTCCCTGGGACTGGGTCTCCCTTTCCTGATTATCGGCGTTGCCTTTGATTCCCTCCTGCCGATATTGAAGCGTATTCAGCGTTATTCTGGTATAATCCATGTTATTAGCGGTTTACTGCTCATAACTGTAGGCGTGCTTATCCTGACGAATAGTCTCGGCTGGTTTGCCTCGCTGATAGCCTGAATTTATATCTCGGAGGTATTATGGAAAGGACAATCAAAATCGTCGTACTGGTACTAATACTGGTCTCGGGATTGGGCATAGCTGGTTGCTCCTCCGAGCAAGAGCCGGCACCGGTTCTCCAACCGGGTAGCCCGGCACCCGATTTTCAGCTTCAGAATCTTGAGGGACAAACTGTGGCTCTGAGCAGTTTCCGAGGTAAACCGGTAATGCTCAACTTCTGGGCAACAGGGTGTCCCCCATGCCGCACAGAAATGCCCTTTATACAGGAGGTATCTGAGGATGAGGAATGGAGGGAGCGGGGGCTGGTGATACTGGCTGTCAATCTGGGTGAGTCTCATGCTACTGTAAAGAAGTTTACGGAGGACAACGGGCTTACCTTCACGGTACTGCTGGATAGCGAGCTGGATATAGCCGGGATGTATAATGTCGCCTATATTCCGGCCACTTACTTTATTGATAAAGATGGTATAATGAAGGATAGAAAAATCGGGTCTTTTACCGGCAAGGCGGATATAGATTGGGCGCTGTTAAATACGATAATGGAGGATGAGTAGGAAGGGAGCAAGATATGGATGATGTTTTAAATGAAGCCTATGGGATAGTCCAGTGTAAGGAATGTCCGTGGTATAAGAGCTGTGTCATGCCGATGCGGTTCACCGCCGAAGATATTCGCCGCCAGCTGGAGTCATCCGCGCCGGGAATGAATATTCCTCAACAGGCAGACCTCGGTATGCAGAACCTGTTGTCAAGTATGGCGACAGCGGCACAGAATTCACTGCTGGAAGGCTGCCCTATCTTCATTGAGCGCCTGCGGTCAAATCCCAGTCTTGCCCAGCGCCTGAAGGAGATGATGCAGAGCTGGGGCAATGAGGAAAAGGAATAATACAAGTAATTACGGTGCGTTCGCCTCTGCCAGTGCCAGGAGGTGGCGATAGCTTTCGCCAGGTTGCGGTTGCCGGAATATGGCACTGCCCACATAGATAACATCAACGCCACTCCGGGCAATCTGGGCGATATTGCCTTCCTTTATGCCGCCATCTATGCCTATCTCCAGGTTGGGTTGGGCACTGCGGAATGCGGCTATTTTATCAAGGACTTCAGGTATGAACTTGCTGCCGTAGAAGCCGGGATTAACTGACAGGAAAAGGACGCTGTCAACATCGTTGACCAGGGGAGTGATGGCGGCGATGGTGGTTTCCGGATTGACGGCCAGCCCCACCCTCATTCCGAGATTTTTGACCAGCGAGATAATCTCCCGTGGTGAGGAGGTGGCTTCGTAGTGAAAGACTATTTTCTGTGCCCCCGCCCGCTGGAAATCTTCCAGGTATGTCTCGGGGTGCAGTACCATGAGGTGTGCCTCCCAGTTTAGCTTTGTTGTCAGCCTGGCGATATGCTCGCAGGTTACGCTTCGCGAGGGCACGAATTGGCCATCCATGATGTCAAACTGAGCGTAGCCGGTGAAGGTTTCTGTCTGGCGGACCATGGTTTCCAGTGCCTTGGGGTCATCGGTAAGGATAGCCGGCACCGTCTGGATGATTTTGCTCATGCTGCCTCCTGGAAGGACAATGGTACGGGGACACCTGAAATAATATCACAGAATGTGTTACTCACTTTGTGGGCTGTGCTTTCTTTAATCAGCGTGTCTCTGCTGCCGACATTGTAGGTAAAGATGGGGGATGGTGTCAAATTTAATAAAGAAGTGGAGGTCACTTTCTCAAGCAACCTCCACTCACAAGACTCCCTGGTTACGAACTCAACTCACTTCCGGTGATAACCACCGCATCGGGTGCCTATTCTTCAGACTGACCCCTTAAACTTTCGAGCCGAGCCCGTTTTCGGTTTGCCCCACCAGAAGGCAGGGCATCACCTGTCCACCTGCCAAACTCCGAATAGTCCATGAAGCTTCATCTCACACCTCCCGAAGCTATATTCGGGTGTTACCATGAACTTCTGTCTTATTAAATCACAAAAAATGACAATTGTCAAGTCGGGCCTGGCTTTCGTGGTGAGTTGTATGGTAGAAGTTTGGTTAGAATGATGACACTGGGGTTTGAGCTACTTAAGGTTTAGTGTGGCACCCCGCCCTGTTTCCCCCCCTCGTTTCTAATCTAATCCCACCCTGCCGCCCTCGTACCATCATCGGCTTAGCCCGTGAATATTCCCCCACCCCACCTTGGAAATCCCTCTCGGTCTCCCTTTAATTAAAGGGAGACGACCCATCGTGCA
>CAYWRT010000126.1:0-6589 GCA_964460815.1 uncultured Dehalococcoidaceae bacterium | reverse complement strand
CTGAAATTACGGGTGACCCCGACTTCTACCTTAAGTTGATAAGATTAATGAAGGAAGAACCGGCTAAGCACAAACAGAAGTATGCTCCAGCTTGGGATGCTGCTATCAATAAATTTACAGCAGAATTCGTTAAGGACTTTTGTTTTCCTAATGGTCAAATAGATTGGGAAAAGCTGGTTCGTTTTGTCAGTGAAGATACTGCTCATAGCTGATAGTCTATGCCTATCAGGTTCCACCCCCACCCCCCTCGTTGTATATCTTTTCCCACCCTGCCGCCCTCGCATCCTCCAGGGCTTATCCCGTAGTTTTGCACCCCGCCCCCACCCAACCATAATATAAGAGCAGCACCTTTCCCTAAAGTATCGCCAAGTTAAATGGGGAGTAGCCTGCGGAGAGGGGCGCCAGCCCCTCTTTTTATTTCTTCCCCCTCCTTTACTAAAGGAGGGGGACACAGGGGGTGGATTTGAAAAGCAAAAAGGGTTAAACTCTAAAGAAAGTACCGTCGAAACCAGAGGGAATATTGACAATATACACGGAAGCGTGTAGAATTTACCAAAATGACCATCAAAATTCTGGACAAGGAAATAGTCTCCCAGATTGCCGCCGGTGAGGTGGTGGAGAGGCCGGCATCGGTGGTGAAGGAGCTGGTGGAGAACGCTCTGGATGCCGGTTCCCGTCAAATTTCAGTGGAGGTGAGGGGAGGTGGGGTGAGCCTGATAAGGGTCATGGATAACGGCAGTGGCATACCTGCCGATGAGGCGGCGCTGGCCTTTGAACGACATGCCACCAGCAAGATAGGCAGTATCGATGATTTGCAGTCCATCGGCAGTCTCGGCTTCCGGGGTGAGGCGCTGCCCAGCATCGCCGCGGTGGCTCAGGTGGAGATTGTTACCTGTGCCGCTGGTGAGCCGGCAGGCACCTGTCTCAGTCTGGAAGGTGGTGTTGTTACCAGCCGGCGAAACCAGGCGCGTGCCCGGGGAACCACGCTCACGGTACGGAACCTGTTCCGCCGGGTGCCGGCCAGGTTAAAGTTCCTCAAGTCGGTGCCTACGGAGAACAGCCATATCGCCAGCGTGGTCAGCCAGTATGCCCTGGCCTTTCCCGAGGTAGGATTCGCCCTGTCGGTTGATGGGAAGCAGACACTGAAAACATCGGGGCGGGGTCAGCTGATTGACAGTGTTATTGATGTTTATGGTGTGGAGATGGCCAGCAAGATGCTGGAAGTGAAAAAACCGGATGAAGAGTGGCAGAGTGGCAACCGGGGCTTGATACCCAGGGTAGTTGGTATGGTCGGCTCGCCGGAGATAGGCCGCTCCGGGCGGGGCTACCTCAGCTTCTTCATCAACCGGCGCTGGGTAAACAGCCGTCTTTTAGCCTGGGCAGTGGAGGAGGCTTATCACGGGCTTCTCATGGTGGGCAAACACCCGGTAGCGGTTCTTAATATCTCTCTGCCACCTCAGGAGGTTGACGTCAACATTCATCCCGCTAAAAGTGAGGTGAAATTCCAGCATGAGCACGAGGTCTTCCGGGCTGTCCAGAAAGCGGTTCGACAGACTCTGGTAGCGCAGATGCCGGTGCCGAGGATTGAGGAGGTAACCGCCACCTATGCATCACCGGCTGCGCCCGGACAGGATTTAGGGACAGCAAGCTGGAGTGCCCGCCGACCAGGCCCATTACCACCCCAAGCCCCTCAACCCCTGGCAGTATCACTGCCGGTGCTGCGGGTACTGGGGCAGGTCCTGAACAGCTACGTTGTCGCCGAGGGGCCTGACGGACTCTACCTCATTGACCAGCATGCCGCCCACGAGCGCATCCGTTTTGAAAAGGTCAAAGAGCAGAGGGCGCAAAAGGCGATGGAAGTACAGGGTCTGCTGGAGCCGGTTACCTTTGAGGTTAATCCCGGGCAGGATGAAATCATGAAGTCATGCTACCAGGAGCTGGCTGAATTCGGATTCTCCCTTGAGCCCTTCGGGGCTCGGACCTACCTGGTGCGGGCGGTGCCGGGCCTGCTCGCCGACAGCTGGGCGGGGATGCTGAGGGAGCTGCTTGATTCCTTATCGGGAGAGGCCAGGAGTAACTGGGAGGAGAAGATAGTTGCCTCCATAGCCTGCCACGGTGCGGTGAGGAGCGGGCAGGCATTAAGCGATGACGAGATGCGGGAGCTGGTGCGGCAACTGGAGCAGGCCGCCAACCCCCACACCTGCCCCCATGGCCGGCCGACCATCATTCACCTCAGCTCAAGGCAGCTGGAAAAGGAGTTTGGCCGGAGCTGAGAAGTTCACCCCTCCCCCTCCACCTGTCTTTGCAGCAGTTCCCACCTGACCATACCTTCTTCAATAAGCTGTCGAATCTTCCGCTCCTGCGGTGTAAGCTGGGCGGTTTTGCCCGTCTTTATCTCCATGATGACGATTTCCTCGGGGTCGCCCCGGGCCAGTCCGGGGAAGATTATCAGGTCAATGGGACTGCCGATAAAGCGGGCTTCGGTGGGGTCGTATTTAAAGTCGGGGAGGTAGGGCACCATCTGCTCGGTAAACTTCCCGCCCAGTACCGCCCGGCTCTGAGAAATGGCGCCTTTTACCGCCCTGTCCTTCTCTGTTTCCCACCTCAGCGACTCGTTTTCCTGCCACTCCCGGAATCTCTTTTCAAACTTGAGACGGGTAATATAATTCATCATCAATAAGAACAGGATGGCGGCGACGATGACGACGATGACGATTATGGCAGTTTCCATAATAGGCCTCCCAGATTCAGTTTAGTGAGATGGTTTGGCAACCCGTTCCCCTCCCTCGCGTTATTATCTTTTCCCACCCGCCACCCTCGCGGCATCGGAGATTATTCCGCAGGTTTACTCCCCACCCCCCACTGCATTTAAGTCTATCCCATTTTTCTCTACCTGAACCGCATGACTTGGTATGAACTTTTTTCTTTTATATCTATTCCCACCCAAGCCGCCCAGAATCATTTGCGGCTTATTCCGTTAGTGTCTGCCCCAATGCACCCCCCAATGGGGAGTAGCCTGTGGAGAGGGGCGTCAGCCCCTCTTACATATCCTTCCCCCTTCCCCTAGTAGGGGAAGGGGGATAAAGGGAGATGGAGTCATTATAATAATCACACCGGGGGTGAGGTTAATCAGAACCCACAATCAAGGCTCGGTTGACGAGGTGTCGGGAGCAGATTTATTGTATCGGCTTCTGGCTGCCGGGTTTGACCAGCGGGATACCATCGGCACACAGCGGGCACTCCTCCGGTTTATAGGTTATCGCTTCCGTGCGGAGGCAACTGAAGAAGGGTATACCGAAATCCACCTTCTGAGGGGAACGGTCAACCAGCACGCCGATGCCTACAACATTGCCTTCCAGCTTTTCCACGGCTTCAAGTACCTCACGTATCGAGCCTCCTTTGGTGAATATGTCATCGACTATGAGTACCCGCTCGTACCGTTCGATGCGAAAGCCGCGCCGGAAGGCCCTTCCCCCGGAGCTTTCCTTTTCGGCAAAGATGCCACGTACTCCCAGCTGCCGGGCAACTTCATACGCTAAGATAATCCCTCCGGTAGTCGGGCCGGCCACCACCTGGATTTCCTGCTCACGGAAATGGTCGGCAATCATGCGGCAGAGCTGTTCTGTATATTCGGGGAATTGCAGAACCTGGAACTTCTCCCAGTAGACGGGAGAGTGCAGGCCGGAGGCAAGCTGAAAGTGCCCCTTCAGCACCGCTCCTGATTTCTTAAAGATTTCCTCAACGCTGTCCGTCACCCTTACCCCCGAACTGTCTCTGGTAGATAGCCCGGCACGGTATATGGCTAGGTCCGGGCCTCAACTAGCTGCTCCCCCAGGGAGTAATCGGGAACTAGCCCCCAATTATCCGGCGGCCACGTTGATAGCCAGGCTTTACCGATTATGTTTTCGCGCGGCAACAACCAGCCATAGTGTGAGTCGTTGCTGTTGTTGCGGTTATCACCGAGGACAAAGTAGCTGTCCTCCGGGACTTTCATCTCCGCCATGTTATAGCTGGGAGGACTCTTGATGTAAGGCTCATCCAATCTGACGCCATTAATGTATACGGCTCCATTTTTCACCTCGACCGTGTCGCCGGGCAGAGCGATGACTCGCTTGATGAAATCATCATGCTCTTGGTTGGGCGCTCTAAAGACAACCACATCGCCCCTCTCCGGTTCACCGAAAATATAGACGACTTTATTGACCACCAGCCGCTGTCCCTCATGAAAGCTGGGCTCCATGCTGGTCATGACGACGATGTAGGTCTGGATGGTCGCCCGCGCTGCAAAGAAGATAATCAGAGCCAGTATGATTGTTATCAGAACTTCGCGCAGTATATTTTTCATCCGGTACTCCCTATAAGTTCAGCTTCAATTATACCCTATTTATCTGTATCCTTCCAGTTTGGGGGTTGAGATTGTTTTGTACCCCTACCCCCGAATGAGTGGGGAGCAGTAAACATACTCAATACTTGACTGGCTTTATTGTTTTATGTTATACCTAGGTATCCTAGGTGTTTGGGGAGTTTGAGTGTTAGCATAATGGAGATATGGTCGGCAATATTACTCACTGTGTCCGCTTTCGGTCTCGGCGCCTGTCCCTGTTCCGTTTGGATTGGGCACTGGTTTCTGGGTAAGGATATCAGGGACTACGGAGACGGTAATCCCGGGGCCGCCAATGTTTTCCGGGCTGGCGGTAATAAGTCGGGTTACCTCGCGGTAATCCTGGATGTAGCCAAGGGCATACCTTTTGTATTTCTGGCACACTCATTTTTTGAATTGACTGATTTGGCGGTTATAGCGGTAGCACTGAGCGCGATATTGGGGCACGCTTTCTCGCCGTTACTGGGATGGCGCGGTGGCAAGGCGCTCGCTGTTACTTTCGGTGTGCTCGTGGCACTGCCTCAGCACGAGATGCTGCTTGCCTTCGCTTTCTTTATGGTCCTGGGTTGTCTCTTTATAGAAGTCGACGCCTGGACAGCCATGTTCGGCGCCACCGGCACATTAGCCTATCTGGTCGTTACCAGGGGAAGCTCATGGGAATCACTGTTCATGCTGTGCGTACTCGCCATATTCACTGTAAAACATTTTGAGGAGCTGCACACTGTTCCCGGAGCCAGGGGAAGACTCGTCCGCTGGCTTCAATCAAGAAGGAGGGAAACCTAGTTCAGTATCTGGAAGGATTGATGGCATGCTGTATCAGGTGATAATAGCCGCCGGTCTGGTTAGCTTTCTGTTTAATCTTATCCTCAATTTAAGAAGCCTCAAGACACCGCGAGGTGATAGCCAGGTACCCGAGCCAGCGCCTCTTGTTTCTGTCCTTATTCCGGCCCGGAATGAAGAAGAAAACATCAGGACCTGCCTGGAATCTTTACAGAAACAGGACTACCCCAATTTTGAGGTTTTGGTGCTGGATGATAACTCTATGGATAATACGGCTGGCATTGTCGGGCAGATAGTAGCTGAAGATAACCGTATTGAACTTATCAGAGGTGAGCCCCTGGCTGAGGAGTGGGCAGGTAAGCCCTTTGCCTGCTACCAGCTTGCCCGGAAGGCCAGAGGTTCCTGGCTGCTGTTTGTTGATGCTGATACTACTCATGCTCCCCATATGCTGCGCAGTGTGCTTGCCCTGGCACTTGAGCTTAAGACATCCTTGCTTTCCGGTTTTCCCCGCCAGCTGGCTAATTCCCTGCCCCAGAAGGTGGCCATACCGGTCTTATACTTCGTTATTCTGAGCTGGTTGCCATTATGGTGGCTCCATCGCTCCAGGGAACCGAAGCCGTCGCTGGCTATCGGTCAGTTCCTGCTCTTTCCCAGAGAGGAATACTGGCGGATTGGTGGACACCGGGCGGTGAAGTCCAGGATACTGGAGGATGTCTGGCTGGGGATAGAGATTAACCGGCATGGCGGGCGACACATGGCGGTTGACCTGTCCCCCGTGGTTTCGTGCAATATGTACCGGAACCTGGGGGCGATGTGGGAGGGGTTTATCAAGTGGCTTTATTCAGTGGCGGCCATGTCACGGCTGGCTTTGTTCGGGATGCTGGTGGCCGGTTACCTGTTCTTTTTAGCTCCGTTCTACTGGCTCTGGAACGAGTTTTTTGTGATGACGGCTCCTTCCGCCTGGCGTGAGTTAATTATTTTCCAGGTAGCCGTGATACTGCTAATGCGGGGGCTGATTGATAATCGTTTCAAAGAGCCGGCAATTTCGGCGTTATTGCACCCGATTGGTTTCTCGTACCTCTTTGCGAGCGCTCTCTATGCCGGCGGACGGCGGATAGTGGGTGCCGGTGTTAGCTGGAAGAATCGGCTCTATAGGCGGGAATCGACTGTGGAGTAGAGATTATTTAGCACCCCACCCCCTTCGCTTGCTATCTTTTCCCACCCGCCGCCCTCGCGGCATCTGAGGCTTATCCCGTAAGATATACCCCACCACCCACCAGCGGGGTTTTTAAGGGGGTGACAGCCCCTTTTTCTTATTTCTCCCGCTCTCTCTGGGGGGATAAGGGGTTGGGGATATTTACGGGCTAAGCCGTGGATGATGCGAGGGTGGCAGGGTGGGAAAAGATTAGAAGCGAGGGGGGTGGGGGG
>CAYWRT010000125.1:0-6596 GCA_964460815.1 uncultured Dehalococcoidaceae bacterium | reverse complement strand
GGGTGGGAAAAGATAAGCAAAAAGGGTTGAGAGCATACAAGGCTCAACAAGGCAAAATCTCTATCATTTTCCTTCCGCCACCAGGTTCTTAATGGAGTCAACAATTTCAGGGGTAGGAGTGCCCGGGCCAAAGATGGCTTTTATGCCAATTTTTTGCAGGGATGGGACATCTTCTTGAGGTATAATGCCGCCGGCAACCACAAGCACATTCCCCATCCCCTTTTGCTTGAGTCGCTCCATGACCTCCGAAAAGAGCTCCATGTGGGCTCCGGAGAGGCAGCTCAGCCCGATGACATCAACATCTTCCTGGAGGGCAACCTCGACAATCATCTCCGGGGTCTGGCGGATTCCGGTATAGATTACCTCCATGCCGGCATCACGCAGGGCACGAGCCACCACCTTGGCACCGCGGTCATGCCCGTCCAGACCCGGCTTGGCCACCAGTACCCGAGTCTTCTCCCGGCTCACCGGTAGTCCTTATCTCGGGGTGTCCCGTACTGAGCAAGCTCAATAAGCACCCCGCGGGTTGATTTGGGGTGAAGAAAGCCAATTTTGCCGGTAATGTCCAGTCTCCCCTTCGGCTCAACGGGACTAATCCCTTTACTCGCCATGTCTTCCAGCTCACTGTCGACATCATCAACTTCAAAACAAATATGATGAATGCCCTGCCCATGCCTTTCCAGAAATCGGGCAACGGCGGTATCCGAACCCAATGGCTCAATCAGCTCAACCACCACCCCATTACCAACCTCGAAAAAGGCTGCCCTCACACCCTGAGAAGGGACGGCCCTAACAGAGACGGGCTTCACCCCCAGTATGCCTTCATAGACAGGCAAGCTGTCATCGAGGCTGTTTACCGCAATCCCCACATGGTCTAATTTTCTAACCATTATTTCTCCTTCTCCCTGTAATACTTTTTTAAATAATCTCAGAAAATCAGAAACTCCCTCTGGACACCGAATACCTCACGCAGGGCATCGCAAATCTCCCCAACGGTGGCATAAGTCTCTACACAGCGAATAAAAGCGGGCATGGTATTCTCCTGGCTCACGGCAACCCTTTTCAGGTTTTCCAGAGCTGAGGCCACATCGCTGGCGTTCCGCTCCTGCTTCACCTTATTGAGCCTGGCTACCTGCTTTCCTGCCTCCTCAGGATTTACCCGGACAAGCCCGCTTATCTCAGGATAAGGGGAAACAAACCTGTTCACGCCCACTATTAACCGGCTCTCCTCCTCTACCTCCTTCTGGTAACGGTAGGAGCTCTCCTGGATTTCCCGCTGCGGGAAACCCTTCTCGATAGCCGCCAGAGCCCCGCCCAGGGAATCAATCTTATCAATATACTGCCTGGCCGCCACTTCCATATCTTTCGTCAGACACTCTACCATCCATGAGCCGCCGAGCGGGTCTACCGAATCAGCAACACCACTCTCATAGGCCAGAACCTGCTGGGTGCGGAGGGCCGTGGTGACTGCCTCTTCGGAGGGGGTAGCGTAGGCCTCATCGTAGGAGTTGGTGTGTAGCGACTGAGTGCCGCCGAGCACCGCCGCCAGTGCCTGAACGGCAACCCTGACCACGTTGTTGAAGGGCTGCTGGGCAGTCAGGGAGCAGCCGGCAGTCTGGGTATGGAAGCGAAGCATACAGCTCCGGGGCTGCTGGGCGCCGAACCTTTCCTTCATTATTTTAGCCCAGAGTATCCTGGCCGCCCGGAACTTAGCCACTTCCTCAAATAAATTATTATGAGCATCAAAGAAAAAGGAAAGACGTCCGGCAAAGTCGTCAATATTCAGCCCCCGGTCTATGGCTGCCTGGACATAGGCGATGCCATTGGCCAGGGTAAAGGCAACTTCCTGGATAGCCGTAGAACCGGCTTCACGGATGTGGTAGCCGCTGATACTGATGGTGTTCCAGCGGGGGAGATGCTGACAGCAGTATTCAAAAATATCAGTGGTTAACCGCAAAGAGGGGTGGGGAGGGAAAATATAGGTGCCCCGGGCAATGTACTCTTTAAGGATGTCATTCTGGACAGTACCATCAAGCTGGCCCGGGTCTACCCCCTGCCGCTGGGCAAGGGCAATATACATTGCCAGAAGTATCGGGGCGGTGGCGTTAATGGTCATGGAGGTGCTAACCTTATCCAGGGGGATGTCCTGGAAGAGAGCCTCTATATCACGGAGAGTGCCAATGGGCACACCCACCTTGCCCACTTCACCCCGTGCCAGCGGGTGGTCGGAGTCATAACCAATCTGGGTGGGCAGGTCAAAGGCGATACTCAGTCCGGTCTGCCCCTGTTCCAGAAGGTAGCGATAGCGGCGGTTGGATTCCTCGGCTGAGGCAAAACCGGAATACTGACGCATTGTCCAGAGACGCCCCCGGTACATGGTGGGCTGGATGCCCCGGCCAAAGGGATACTCCCCCGGGTATCCCGGTGATTCTTCCAGGTCAACCCCCTGAAGGTCTTCACCGGTATACAGGGGTTGAATCTCAGTGCCTGATGTGGAGCTGAATTTGGGCTGCCGCTCCGGGAAACGCTTCAATGCCGGCTCAAGGACATTCTTGACCCATTCCTGCTTGCTTTTACCGGACATCAGTTACGCTCCCCTATCTTTTGTCCATAAAAACAATATCAGAACTGGCGGGTTATTACAACTGTTTTGCCAGCGATTAACACAATGGGCTTCCAGGTTTCTTATCTTAGGCTAAAGGGTTACTACCAGCCAGTCTTGACACCGGTACTGGCAATCTGTTTAACTACACGGTGAGACTTATGAAAGAACACGGCTTCGAAACCGGCGACATCCCGACCATCCAGAGCAGAGAGTCCTGATTTTTGAGGATTTAAAGTGCTAAGCCCGAAAGAACGATTCCAGGACAAAAAGGACCTGGTGAGAAAACGGCTCGTTAAATATACGAGAAAGGCATTTCAGATGCTTCCACAACTGGATAAGCCGCGCATTCTGGATATAGGTTGCGGCACTGGTGTACCTACGATGGAGATAGCGAGGTTATGTAATGGGGAAATAACAGGACTGGATATAGACCAGGAATGTCTGGAAATATTTAACAGAAGGATTGAGAAGGAGAAGAGAGCCGATAGAATAAAGGCAATAAAGTGCTCAATCTTCGATATGACATTCGCCGACGAAAGCTTCGATATAATCTGGGCTGAAGGCTCTATAAACGTAATCGGTTTCCAGCGAGGGTTGCAGGAATGGAAGCGTTTCCTCAAGCCAGGCGGTTTTATGGTGGTTCATGACGAAAGAGGTAATATCGAAGAGAAACGAAAACAAATCTCGAGTTGCGGATATGAGCTGATGGGCGACTTTATTCTGGATGAAGACGCGTGGCGGACTGAATATTTCGCTCCCCTTGAAAGGTTGATTTACGAGACTCAAAGAAGATACGCTCATGTTCCAGAGGTTCTTAAAGAAACTGACCAGGCCCAGCGTGAAATTGATATGTTTAAAAAGTACCCGGAACGCAATAGCTCGGTTTGCTTTGTCGTGAAAAAGAGATAATTAAAAGGCGAACATCTTGCTGGCGAGCTCGGCCAGACTCATCACCAGACCGGGAATAACGCCCAACATCAGGACACCCAGGCAGCAGAGGAAGAGGGCCACCTTTGGCGCCCCGGAGGAAGGCACCTTCTCCTCAGACGCCGGCTCGCCGAGCCACATTACCTTGACCACCCGCAGATAGTAGTAGGCAGATATAACGCTGTTTATTACCGCAATAACCACCAGCCACAGCAGGTGATTCTGCACAGCGGCGCTGAAGATGTAGAACTTGGCCATAAATCCGGCGGCCGGCGGCATACCGATGAGCGAGATAAGGCAGAAGGTCAGGGCCAAGGCCAGCACCGGCGCCCGTCTGCCCATACCGGCATAGTCGGCAATCAGGTCGCTATCAAGCTTACTGGAAATAGCGATGACGGCAATAAAAGCCCCCAGATTGGTTAAAGCGTAGCTGGTGAGGAAGAAGATGATGCCGCTCTGCCCCACGACATCCGCCACCGGAGAAAACCCGAGAGTGGCCAGCCCCACCATGAGGTAACCGGCCTGAGCGATGCTGGAGTACCCCAGCATGCGTTTGATATTGGTCTGCGGAATGGCAACCACGTTACCGATGAGCATACTTATGACCGCCAGCACGGCGAATATCATACCCCAGTTCTGGTTCAGCCAGGGTATGTCGAAGGCGGAGAAGAAAATGCGCAGGATAATGGCAAAACCGGCAGCTTTGCTGGCTACGGAGAGATAGGCGGTCACCGTCGTGGGCGCTCCCTCATAAACATCAGGCACCCACATCTGGAAGGGGACAGCCGCAATCTTGAAGCCGAAGCCGGCTATCATAAAGACAATACCCATCAGCAGTGCCGGACTGTCAAGAAGTGCCTGCGGCGACATTGCCTGAAGAACCTGAGCAATCTCTCCCAGCTGTGTCTTACCGGTAAAACCGAAGATGAGCGCCATGCCATAGAGCAGCACCGCCGAAGCTATAGCCCCCAGCAGCAGGTACTTCAGCGAGGCCTCGGTGGACTTACGGTCTTTGAGAAAGCCAACCAGAATGTAGAGGGAGATGCTGGTCAATTCCAGGGCAACATAGAGAGAGATTAAATCGGCGGTAGCCGCCATCAGCATCATGCCCAGGGTAGACAGCAGAATCAGGGCATAATACTCGCCCTGAAAGCGGGCCATTTTGGCAACATAATCGGCAGAAGCCAGAATAACCAGAAAAGAAATGCCCAGAAACAGCAGCTTGAAGAACAGGGCGAAGTTGTCAACAGCCAGCATATTGTTGAAGAGAGTCGGATGGCTCTCCCCCCACATACACACCGAGAAACCGCCGGCTATCACCAGCCCGACCAGGCTGACGGCCCCCAGCACTGCCTTCTGCCGCACGCCCAGGTCAAGCAGGATTACCAGTATGGCGAAAACAACCAGGGTTATTTCTGGTATAAACAGCTCCAGATTCAAAACCTGCTCCCCTTCTTTTTAATAAGCATCAACAATTCCCCTAGCCGCCAATCAAGCCCACTATGGGCGAAATACCGAGCTTAAAAACATCGGTCAGAACCGCCGGGTAGATACCAACCAGCATTATCACTACCACCAGAACGAACATATAGAACTTTTCCATGCCGTCCGCATCTTTGACGCCGTTATATTCCTCTTTTACCGGCCCGTAGAACGCCTGCTGCAACATCCACAGTATATAGCCGGCGGTAAGGACAACACCGACAATAGCAATAAGAGTATAAACCTGCACATTGGGGACGGCGGTGCTGTTAAAACTGCCGAGGAAGATGAGAAACTCGGCGGCGAAGCCGCTGGTGGTCGGCAGTCCCAGCGAAGCCAGGCCAGCCACGGAAAAAACGACGACAATAACCGGCACCTGCCGCACCAGACCACCGAGTTTACGCAGGTCACGCACTTCAATGTTATGTATTACCAATCCGGCCATGGCGAAGAGGAGTCCGGTAACAATGCCATGGCTGAACATCTGCAGGGCGGCTCCGGTCAGGCTTACCTGCCCCAGGGCGAAGATGCCCAGCAGCACATAGCCCATGTGGCTGATGCTGCTATAGGCAATCATCCGCTTGATGTCGGTCTGCATCAGGGTAACCGCCGCCCCGTACAGGATGCTGATTAATGCCAGTACTAATAGAATCTGTGCGTATGTCTGGGCTACCCCCGGGAACATGCTGACGCAGAGGCGAATCATCCCGTAGCCACCCATCTTGATGAGCACTCCGGCCAGCATAACGCTGACGGCGGTGGGCGCATCGGTATGGGCGTCAGGGAGCCAGGTATGCACCGGGAAAACAGGCAGCTTCACGGCGAAGCCAATCAACAGCAGGAGGAAGATGGCTCCTGCCGGCATAATCGACTGCACCATGCCCAGCCCGCTACTGGCTATCTCCAGCATACTAAGGCTACCGGTGGTGAAGTACAGGCTGAGGATGCCCGCCAGCATGAAGGCGCTGCCGAACAGGGTATAAAGGACATACTTTATGGCCGAATATTCCTTGCGGCCCGAGCCCCAGATGGAAATTAAGAAATACATCGGGATAACCTCTATCTCCCACATGATAAAGAAGAGCAGGAGGTCAAGTGAGGTGAAGACCCCGAGTATGCTTGTTTCCAGCAGCAGCAGCCAGGCGAAGAACTCACGAGGTCTCTCGTGCACCTTCCACGAGATGAAAACTGCCAGGAAGCCGAGAAAGGCGGTCAGTAAGACCAGGGGCATACTCAAGCCGTCCACCCCCAGGTGATAGTGGGCGTTCAGCGGTGCAATCCAGAGATAATTTTCTTCAAACTGGATTAATCCCGCGGCACCCAGTGAGCGGTCGAAGATAACAAAGAGGTACAGGGACAGGGCGAAAGGCACGGCGGTAAAAACAGCGGCCACGCGCTTAATGACACCTTCGTGCTCGCTGGAGATGAAGGCAATGAGAATCGCCCCCACCACCGGCAGGAAAACTATGGTTGTCAAATAATTAAAGTCCAACTAGACTAACTCCAAGATTATTTTTCATCTCTACCTCTCCCCCTCAATCCCCCTCTCCTTCAAAGGAGAGGGGGAAGGATTCAGTTTGAA
>CAYWRT010000124.1:0-6751 GCA_964460815.1 uncultured Dehalococcoidaceae bacterium | reverse complement strand
CCGATATGCTGGGTAATGCCTCCGGCTTCGGTATCCATGACGTTGGTTTGTCGTATGGCGTCAAGTAATCTGGTCTTACCGTGGTTAACATGTCCCATGACAGTGACTACGGGGGGGCGTGGCTGTAAATTTTCGGATTCCGCACCATAGAGCCGCTTCAGTTTCTTGCTCTCTTCGACAGCGCTGGCCATCTGTTGGTCTTTCAGCGGCTTCAGGTGTGCCTTATAGCCAAAACCAGCCACAATGGCGGCGGCTGTATCATAGTTAATAACCTGGTTGATGTTGGCCATGATGCCGTTTCTCATCAATTGTTTGATAATCTGTATGGAATCGACCTGTAAAAGGTCAGCCAGCTGCCGGACACCTAAAGAGCGTGGAATATCAATCTGGCGTATCTTCGCCGCTGAGGTGCTCCGTCCAGCCTTCTCCACCACAGGCTCAACAACATCATCTGGTTGGCTGGTCTTTACCACTAATTAACTCCTTTTAGAAGGTCCTGGCCATATTTGATAAGCTGTTCGCGGTTGTCCTGGGTCAGACTGCCTCGCAAGGCGTGTTCCAGACGATTGCCTTTCAGTGCTTTCTCCCAGCATTCCCGGGCCAGGCACAGGTAGGCACCCCGCCCCTTCTTTTTTCCGCTGCTATCAATTTCAATGTTGTCTTCGGGAGTACGCACCAGGCGGACCAACTCTCGTTTGGCTTTTACCTGGCGGCAGGCCACGCAGGTACGCTGGGCTATTGGCTTGGCAACCACAGAGCGGGTGCTAGTAATACTCCTCATCCTCCTCCTCAATATCAGACTCTCGCCGTGTTTTTCTGAGCTTGATGCCATCCACAGCAGTTTCCTTGCCGTAAGTGGGCTTCTTTTTCTTCTTGGTTTTGGACGTTTTGGCTGAGGACTTGGCTGGTCTGGGTGCCATAATATCTTCAGCGAATCGGAGCCGGGGTTTCTCCTCTATTGTCAGCGGCTCAAGGAGCATTTGCGGCGGCATGAGTACCTCCTCAGAGACCGGCTCAGCTTCAATCTCTTCTTCGGCGGCTTCCTCCTCGGGTACTTCTTCCGATGGTTCCTCAACAGGCTCCAGAGGTTCCAGAGGGGGCAGCATCTCGGCAGGTATTTCCTCGCTGATAATTTCTTCCGCGGCTTCGACGGCTTCTTTGGCTTCTACTGCCTCCTTTGCCAGCTTGGCTTCTGCCAGCCTCGCGGCTTCGGCGGCTGAGGCACTATTGATGTCAATTCGCCACCCGGTAAGCTTGGCAGCCAGCCTGGCATTCTGTCCTTCCTTCCCGATAGCCAGGGAGAGCTGTTTATCGGGGACAACTACCGTAGCCGCCTGCTCCTCTTCGTTAAGTTCGACGCTGACTATATGGGCCGGGCTGAGAGCACTGGCGATAAATGTAGCCGCGTCCGGGTTCCACATGATGACATCTATCTTTTCGCCATTTAGCTCGCTGACGATATTCTGTATCCTGATGCCGCGTAAGCCCACGCAACAGCCGACCGGGTCGATACCATCCTGCTTGGCGGCAACAGCTATCTTGCTTCTGAAACCGGCTTCACGGGCAACAGCTTTTATTTCTACGGTTCCGTTGTAGACTTCAGGGACCTCCAGTTCAAAGAGCCGGCGGAGCAGGTCGGGGTGAGAACGTGATACGATAACCCGGGGCCCCTTACTGGTACGTGCCACCTGTAGAAGGATAACCTTGAGTCGCTGACCTATCCGGTATCGCTCGGTACGCACCTGCTCGGACGCCGGGAGTATCGCTTCGGTTCTGCCCAGGTCAATGTGAGCCTGCCCGAGTTCAAAGCGCTGTACCACCCCGCTGACAACGTTCCCCTCTCTATCGGCATATTCCTCAAATATGGCGCTATGCTCCGCTTCGTGAAGGCGCTGCAGGATAACCTGTTTGGCTGTTTGCGCCGCAATACGCCCGGCATTGCGCGGGGTAGATTCAACCATAATGGTGTCGCCGATTTGAATATCCTCTTTGACCTTTTGCGCCTCGTCCAGGGATATTTCATAGCGTTTGTCAGAGGGAACCTCGACCACCTCTTTTTCAGCCCACACTTCGACCTGGCCGGTATTTGGATTAATCTTAACCGCGATGTTCTGGTTGGTGGCAAAGTTCTCTTTCTTATAGGCGGATACCAGCGCTGCTTCTACGGCGGTAAGCACCACATCTTTCGGCAGATTCTTCTCAGCCGAGAGCTGGGTGATAGCGAGCAGAAAGTCGCTCTTCATTTCGGCTTAAAACCTCCGACAGCCTTATTCCAGTAATTAAAAAAGTGGGAATCAAACCCACTTTACTACACTAATATTCTTATCTTTGATAAATTATTATAACACAGTTTTTTTGGGGATGCAATATAGCCTCCGTTAATATTGTTAAAACCGTTTATTGCCTAGAAATCCCCCGGACACTGGGTTATAATAAACATGTTACGGGCAGAAAGCCCCCTTCATTAAATGGAGAGCAGGATTTGGATATTGGGGAATTGAAGGCTTCGGTCATCGCTGAGATAGACAATCAAAGCCGGCAGCTTGGTGGGCTGAGTCAGAAGATACACGCTAACCCCGAAGTGGCTTTCCAGGAGTTTCAGGCAGCCGCCTGGCTGGCTGCATATCTGGAAGAGAACGGGTTTTCCGTGGAGAGGGGCATCTGTGAACTGCCCACGGCTTTCCGGGGGAGTTACGGAGTGGGGAAACCGGTTATCGCTGTTCTGGCGGAGTATGATGCCCTGCCCAAGCTGGGGCATGCCTGCGGTCATAATCTGATAGCTACCAGTGCTGTCGGTGCCGGCGTGGCTGCCAGGCGGGCTGTTGAAGGTTTCGGCGGTAGCATCATAGTTATCGGCACACCGGCTGAGGAAATCTATGGCGGCAAGGTGATAATGGCGGAGAGAGGGGCTTTTGACAATGTGGATATGGCCATGATGGTGCACCCGGGTGGGGCAAATATGGCAACCATACATGCCCTTGCCTGCCAGACCCTGGATGTTGAGTTCTTTGGCCGGGCGGCTCATGCTGCCGCTCGACCGGAAGCGGGCATCAATGCCCTGGAGGCCATGCTTCAGTCTTATAATGCCATTAATTCCCTGAGGCAGCACATTAGGGATAAAGCCCGCATTCATGGTATTATTACGGATGGTGGTGAGGCGGCCAATATTGTCCCGGCGCATACCGCCGCCAGCTTTATTGTACGTGCCGAGGACGACAGCTATCTTGATGAACTCAAAGAAAGGGTCATAAACTGTTTTGCTGGTGCCGCGGCGGCTAGTGGTGCTAAACTGGAATACAGGTGGGGGGAGCGCTACGCGGCGATGCTTAATAATATGACCCTGGCTCGATTGTTTCAGCGGAATATGCAGCTACTCGGACACAAAATACGCCTGGGCGATGCCAATCTGTGGGGTGGTAGCACTGACGTGGGTAATGTCAGTCAATTGTTGCCGTCGATTCAGCCTGTGATTGCCATAGCCCCGACCGACATTTTATTGCATTCTCCCCAGTTTGCCCAGGCCGCCGCCTCGGAGGCTGGGCTTCGCCATATTCTTGAGGCAGCCAAGGCCATGGCGATGACGGTTGTTGACCTGATGGCTGATGCGGAAACAGCTGCCAGGGTTCAGGAAGAGTTCAGGAAGGGAAGATAAGTATGGAAGTCTGGTCAGCCGGGGGTCTTAGCTGGGGAATATGATAATTGCTGTTGATGCCGCCGGAGGTGACTACGCCCCCCATGAACTGGTCAAGGGAGCGATAAAAGCTGCCCAGGAGTACGGGGTTGAAATTGCTCTGGTAGGCAGGAGAAACGTGCTCCATGTGCTGGCGGGACGTTCTCTGCGCAAGTCCGGCATTACCATCGTTGATGCTAAGCAGATTATTGAGCCTGACGAATCACCGATGAAAGCCATTCGCAACAAGCCCAACTCCTCAATAGTAGTTGGCATTGGCCTGTTAAAGAGCGGCTATGCCTCAGCTTTTGTTTCGGCGGGTAATACCGGGGCGGTGCTGGGTGCGGCCTTATTAAATCTGGGGAAGGTGAAAGGTATTGCCCGGCCGGCTATAGGCTGTTTCCTGGATACCATGTCATCTTTTCCAACTCTCCTGGTTGATGCCGGTGCCAATGCCGATTGCCGACCGGAGCACCTGGTTGAATTTGCCAGAATGGGTTCTATCTACAGTAAATATATTCTTGGTATTGAATCGCCCCGTGTTGGTCTTCTGAGCAATGGTGGGGAGGGGACCAAGGGCAACCATCTGGTTCAGGAAAGTTACAAGCTCCTGAGGAAAACCGGGGATATAAACTTTATTGGCAATGTAGAGGGCCAGGATATCCAGAAGAGAACCGCCGATGTCATTGTTACCGATGGCTTCACCGGGAATATAGTCATCAAGACTATCGAGGGGCTCAGTGACAATTTTTTAGTCTCGGTGCGGCAGATGGGGCACGTCTTCTCCAGTGCCTACCGACTCCGGGGAAGAGACCTGCTCCGTGATATAGGTCTGGGTTCCTGGGTCAAGCAAATGGACTATACCGAATATGGTGGGGCCTGTCTCCTTGGGGTAAACGGTAATGTCATTATCGCCCACGGGCGCAGCCAGGCCAAGGCTATCAAGAATGCCATTGGTTTAGCCAAGGAGACAGTAGAACGGGGTATAACTGAAATAGTCAGGGAGGGAAACTATGAGCAAGCCAGTGGAGATTAAAGAGACTGCCTTTGATGAAGCAGTTTTGCAGGCGAAGACACCGGTGCTCGTCGACTTCTGGGCGCCCTGGTGTGCACCCTGTCGCATGGTGGCGCCGGTGGTTGACGAACTAGCGGAGGAGTATGATGGTAAGGTCAGCTTCGGCAAGGTAAATGTTGACGAGAGCCCCAGAATTGCCAGCCAGTATGGCATCATGAGTATTCCCTCACTGATTCTCTTCAAAGATGGGAAGCCTGTTTCCAATATAGTGGGCTTCAGGCCCAGGGATGAACTGAAGAAGAGCCTGGATGCGGCTCTGGAATAAGCACGATATTAAAATTGTGAGACGGCAGTCGCGGGTAGTTTGATATTCTGAGGCTGTTACTGAGTCGGCGTAATTCTTGTAAAGGTGGTCAAATTGATGAGCAATAACCAAAAAGAGCGCGACGTTATCATTGTCGGGGGCGGTCCGGCGGGGCTCAGTGCTGGCATTTATACTGCCAGAGCCCGGTTGACCAGCCTGCTTATCGAAAGAGGGGTGGTTGGCGGTCAAATCATAAATGCCGAGCAGGTGGAGAACTACCCTGGTTTTCCGGAGGGCGTCAGCGGCTTTGATTTAACCCAGTCCATGCACCAGCAGGCGACCAAATTTGGACTGGAAACTATAAATGCCGATGTTACCGGTATTGAGATAAACGGGGAGCAGAAGGTAGTAAAGACCACAGCCGGCGACTTTCCTACCCGGGCTGTGGTTGTAGCCAGTGGCTCGGAGCGGCAGAAACTGGGTATACCCGGGGAAGCCGAATTTACCGGTAAAGGGGTATCCTACTGCGCTACCTGTGATGGTGCCTTCTTCGGGGGGAAACCGGTAGCGGTGGTGGGGGGTGGCAATGCCGCTATTACCGAGGCCATCGAGCTTACTAAATTCGCCTCGAAGATAACGGTGGTTCACCGGCGCCATGAACTCCGTGCTACCAAGATTTTGCAGGAGAGGGCCTTTGCCAGACCCAATATAGAATTTCTGTGGGATACCGTAGTTGAGGAAATTATGGGGGAGGCCTTTGTCAGCCGACTCAGGGTTCGCAATGTGAAAACCGGGCAGGATTCAACTCTTGATGTCTCCGGGGTTTTTGTGTCTGTCGGCTTCAAGCCCAATACGGATTATCTCAGGGGTATTTTGACTTTCGACGCCACTGGCGCTATTGTTACCAGTGACCGGATGGAGACCAGTGTACCCGGCATTTTTGCCGCTGGTGACATACGCAGTAACTCTATCCGGCAGGTTGTATCGGCAACGGGCGATGGTGCTACCGCTGCCGTCAATGCTGAAAAATACCTTGCCGGGTAGGGCAGATTTGTTGGCCGCGCCAGCAAAAATATTTTCAGGACATTATATGTGGGAGATATTGACGTCATTTCCCTGTGATGAATTATAATTGTCAGTAAAAGGAGCGAGTTGTGAAGGTCATTTTTCTGGAGGATGTACCCAATGTGGCCCGTGCCGGTGAGGCCAGGGAAGTAGCCGATGGCTATGGACGAAACTATCTGTTACCGCGGAAGCTGGCTGTCTTAGCCAATTCACGAGCCTCGGCTGTGGTGGAGGCACAGCTTAAGAAGATAGTCCTGAAACGCGCGCAGACTGAGGCAGAAATGGCGGAGCTGGCGGGCAAGCTGGATGGATTAGAGGTTACCCTGAAGGCCAGAGCCGGCGCCAAGGACAAGCTTTACGGCTCAATTACCAGCGCTGATATTGCCGATGGGCTAAATAGCCGTGCCGGAATGGTTGTTGACAAGAGGAAAATAGAACTGGAAGAGCCCATCCGCCAGCTTGGCAGCTATGAGGTGACTGTCAGGCTCACCCATGATATAACCGCCGTTATCAGGCTGGCGGTGGTGGCGGACAAGGTGGCAGAAGAGCCGGAAGAGAAGACGGAAGAAAAGAAGGAGAAGAAAGCCAGGGCGAAGAAGAAGGACAAAGAGAAAGCTGAGGCCAAAGTGCAGGAAGCGAAGGTAGAGGAAGCCGGGGGGAAGGTGGAGGAAGCCGGGGAGAAGGTGGAGGAAGCCGG
>CAYWRT010000123.1:0-6877 GCA_964460815.1 uncultured Dehalococcoidaceae bacterium | reverse complement strand
TCAAAAGTAACCGATATTGAGGAGAGTGGGCGGGGCCGGGGGATATTCAGCATAAGAGAGAGGGTTGGATTTCTTGGTGGTACTGCGGGCATAAAGTCTCAGCCTGGACAGGGGACTACCGCCTGGGCAAGAGTACCAATAAGTTCCAGTGACGAAGATGGACAAAATAAGAGTACTGGTAGTTGATGACCATACCATCGTGCGGGATGGCATTTGTGCCCTGCTTGCCCTGGCCGGGGACATAGAGGTAGCGGGTGAGGCGGCCAATGGCAACGAAGCATTAAAGATGGTTAAGGAGCTGAATCCTGATGTGGTGCTCATGGACATAGCCATGCCCATAATGGGCGGGCTGGAAGCAACCCGCAGGATAAACAGGGAGTTCCCCAGGACTAAGGTGCTGGTCCTGACTCAGTATGACGATAAGGAATATGTCTTTCCGGTTATCGAATCGGGAGCCTCCGGCTTCATCAGTAAAGCGGCAGCATCTTCGGATTTAGCCTCAGGAATACGCTCGGTTTATCAGGGGGATTCCTACCTTTCCCCGTCGGTAGCCAAGCTCCTGGTAGAAAACTACCAGCACACTGCCGGCGGCAGAGTCAGTCAGGACCCCTACGCCCAGTTGACGGAGCGAGAAAGAGATGTACTTAAGTTGCTTGCCGAAGGATACAGCACACAGGAGATAGCGGACATGCTGGTAATTACACCCAAGACTGTCGAGGGGCATAAGACCAATCTCATGGCCAAGCTCGGTATCCATAACCGCATTGACCTGGTCAAATACGCCCTGCGCAAGGGTATTATAACCATCTGACCTCTGCCGACACTAATAATAAAGCGTTCACTAACCTCACTACTTTCAGGATTTTACAGCCCTGCCTGTCTTGGCCTCACCCCCTTAATCCCCCTCGTTTCTAATCTAATCCCACCCTGCCACCCTCGTATCACCCGTGGCTTAGCCCGTAAATAGCCCCCTACCTTATCCCCCTTCGAGCAGTGAGAAGAAATAGAAAAGGAACTTTTGCTCTCCGCAGGCTACTCCCCTTTTCTTTTCCCCACCCCAAGTCTCCCACCACAGCTTTTTTCTTCCCACCCGAATCCGCCCTCGGCTCACCTGCTGTTTAACCCGTAAAAGTCCCACGGGCTAAGCCGAGAATGCTGCGAGGGTGGAGGGTGGGAAAAGATAGCACAGGAAAAAACCCGGTGATATACAGGGTCTTTATCTCCCGACCATCAGGGTAAAACCCCCATTCTGCTTTATTCGGTAATGGATTATAGTAGGAACTGAAGGAGTTACTTGTGGAAGGAGGAGGACAATGGAAAAGAATCACAGAATTATGATTGTAGATGATGAAATTAATTTTATCGAATCTATGCGGGAAACATTGGAGAGTAGAGCCTACGGGGTGGCCACAGCCGGCAGCCGGGGCGAGGCTGAGGCAGCCACCAGAGACTGCCTGCCGGATTTGGTTATCCTGGGCACAATTATGCCGCGAGGAGATGCATTCCTGTTTCACAAGTGGCTGAAAAAAGTGCCGCGTTTCGCTGACGTGCCCATCCTGGTGATTAATGCACCCAGGGAGAAACAGCTTACCCGGGGGTGGCGGCGGGAGGAGGGGATGGAATGCGAAGCCGAGGCCTTTCTGGCTAAGCCTGTTGAACCGGAAAAGCTGGTGCCCATCATCGAGAAGCTGCTGGATAAGGCGACCCAGCGAATCAAGGTGCTGGTTGCCGATGACCACGCTATGGTTCGCGACGGCATACGGGCGGTTATCGACCTGCAGAAGGATATGCAGGTAGTGGGCGAGGCTGTAAACGGGAAGGAGGCACTGGATAAGACCATCGAGCTTTCCCCCGACGTGGTGGTGATGGATATCGTCATGCCGGTAATGAACGGCCTGGATGCCACTCGGGAGATACACAGGGAGTGCCCGCTAGCCAGAGTCCTGGTGCTGACCCAGTACGATGATGAGGAAAATGCCCTGGTCAGTAAACAGGCCGGTGCCCTGGGCTTCATCCCCAAGGCGGCTGCCAGCTCTCTACTCCTGGACAGTATCAGGACGGTGAGCCAGGGGAAGCGGCTGGCGCTCAGTAAAAACTAACCGGCACACTTTTAATACAAGTGCCAGGGACTATGACTATTAAGGAAGCGGTTACCATTACGCTTGATGGGGTGGAGGTCAGCGGCTATGCCGGGATGACCATTCTGGACCTGGCTCGAGAGTCTGGTGTGGACATTCCCACCCTCTGTCACGACCCTAACCTCATTTCGACTGGTGCCTGCCGGCTTTGCCTGGTGGAAGATGAGCTTTCGGGTGCCCTGCTTGCCTCCTGTGTTGCCCCGATAGCGCCGGGAATGGTAATCAACACTCGCTCACCACGGGTAGTGGAGCATCGGAAGGCAATTCTCAAGCTCATACTGGCCAGCCATCCTGATTCCTGCCTTGTCTGTGACAAGGGGAATCACTGTCAACTGCGCCAGCTGGCTGCCGGGATGGCTATAGGGCTTATAGAATTTCAAAGAATCCCTCAGCTTAGTGTCATTGAGGAGGTCAACCCCTTTATCGAACGAGACCTCTCCAAGTGCATCCTTTGTGGCAAATGTATTCGAGCCGACCAGGAAATGGTGGTGGAGGGTGCCATTGATTATATCCACCGGGGCTCGGCGACCAGGCCAGCCACATTAAATGACACCCCGCTGGAGAAATCTGAATGCACTTTCTGTGGAACCTGCGTGGCCATATGTCCTACCGGAGCCATTATGGAGAAGGAGAGGACATATAGCGGTACCGCGACAACTACAGTTAATACGGTCTGCCCGTATTGTGGCTGTGGCTGCACCCTCTATTTGGGCGTCAAGGATGGCCAGATAGTCCGGGCTCGACCGGGTGCCACCGGCCCGGTAAACCGCGGCACTCTCTGTGTTCGCGGGTGTTACGGCTACGATTTCATTCACAGTCCGGAGCGATTGAGCAGACCTTTGATTAGGGTGGATGGTGAGTTTCAGGAGACAACCTGGGAGCAGGCGCTGGAGCAGGTGGCAGCTGAGTTAAATCGAATCAAGGGAACTCATGGTCCCGACAGTCTGGCCATCTTTGGCTCCTCCAGGTGTACTAATGAAGAGAACTATTTACTCCAGAGATTGGCCCGGGGTGTTCTGGGCACCAACAACATTGACAATGGCAGCCGGCTCTACAGCCCGGCAAGCCGAATTGGACTGGGCGCCTCTATCGGCTATCCCGGTACGACAAGCTCGCTCGATGTCCTGGAACGGTCACGGGTTATCATGGTTATCGGCGCCGACCCTGAAGTGTCGGCCCCGGCGGTGAGCTATGCCATCAAGCGGGCTGTCCGGTACAGAGGCGCCGAGCTCTGCCTTATTGACCCTCGCCAGACCAGACTGGCTCCCTTTGCCCGCCTCTGGCTCCAGCCCGGGGTAGGCACTGATGTGGTCTTACTGAATGGTCTGGCCAGGGTTATCATTGACGAAAATAGGCTCGATGTAGAGTTTGTCACCCGCATGACCGACAACTTCGCTCAATGGTCCAAGAGCCTGGAAGATTATACTCCCGACTATGTAGAGGGGGTGACGGGTATCCCCAGGCAGGATGTGCGGCTGGCTGCCCGCATCTTCGCCGGGGCTGAAGAGGCTTCTATCGTTTACGGCAACGGTATTACCCAGCATGTCACCGGCACCAGTGCTGTCATCGCTTTAGCTAATCTCGCCATGCTCACCGGGAATATCGGACGGCGCGGTGGCATCTTTGCCCTGCAACGGGAAAACAATGCTCATGGTGCCTGTGATATGGGCACTCTGCCCGATTTCCTGCCCGGCTACCAGAGTATAGGTGATGCTCGAAACAGGCAGAAATTCGAAGAGCGCTGGGGGAGCCAGCTGCCGGTTAATATCGGGCTGACGGCCCTGGAGATGCTGGAGCAGGCCAGAGAGGGAAAGGTCAAAGGGATGTTCATTATGGGAGAAAATCCGGTAGCGAGCTTCCCTCAGCCGACCCTGGTCAAAGAAGCCCTTGCTTCCCTCGACTTTCTGGTAGTAACGGATATGTTTCTGACGGATACAGCCAGGCTGGCCTCGGTGGTGTTACCGGCGGCCAGCTTCGCCGAGAAAGAGGGTACCTTTACCAACTTCGAGGGAAGGGTGCAGCCAGTACGGAAAGCCATCGAGCCTGTTGGCGAAAGTCTGCCCGATAGAGAGATAATACTCCGGCTGGCTGATAGGTTAGGTACCCCGATGCCATATTCTACTCAGCAGCAGCTAATGGATGAAATCGAAGAACTGGTTTCCTTCTACCATCACCCGTCCTATGCTGACCTTGAGGCGGGCGGTGCGGATTGGGCTGACATAGAGAGTGGTCATGTGGGGAACAGGCGTCTTCATAACGGACTGTTCCCCAGCGGCTTTGGCCGGTTTTCTCCCGTCGAGTATACCCCGCAGGGCGTTGCCGGAGACGGCTATCCTTTAACCCTGCTGGCTGGCTCCACCCTGTACCAGTTCGGCGCCGGGTCCCGAAGCTCGCGAGCCTCACGATTAAGCCGGTTCAGTCCCGAAGCCTTTATCGAAATCAGTGCTGTCGATGCCAGAGGCCTCGGTATCAGCGATAGCGACAGGGTGAAGGTTGCCTCGGCTAAAGGAGAGCTGCTGACTACCGCCAGGGTAAGTGACACGCTGCCCAAAGGCCTGCTGTTCATGCCGATATCATTCCCCGATAGCCCCGTCTATGAGCTGTTTGATACCGTTCTGGACCGTCAGGCCAAAGCCCCGGCGCTCAAATCATGCGCTGTGAGGCTGGAAAGGACTGCCGGTAATGACTGAGCCGAAAAAAATACCCAGGGTTAGCCTGAAGCAGATAGAGAGAATCATAGCCGGCTATCGGGGTCAAAAGTGGGCACTGATACCCCTGGCGCAGGAGATTCAGCAGCAGGTTGGACATATTCCTCCCACGGCCATACCCCGCATCGCCAGTGCTCTGGGATTGTTCCCCAGTCAGGTACAGGGGGTGATTACCTTCTATGCTCAGCTTTATACCGAGCCCCGGGGCAAGAACATAGTCAGGGTCTGTCGCGGAACTGCCTGCCATGTGCGCGGTGGGAAATCCATCTTGAAACTGGTCAAGCAGCATCTGGATATTGACGAGGGGGAAACCACCCCCGATATGGAGTATACCCTGGAGACGGTCGCCTGCATCGGTGTTTGTGCTCTGGCACCGAACCTCATGATTAACAAAGAGACCCACGGCAATATGAATCCCAAGAAGGTAGCTCGCTTATTTGGCGGGAGGGTGAAGGAGTAATATGCCGCGAAAGCGTACGGTATTTGTCTGCCGGGGTACCGGGTGTGTCTCGGGAGGCGGCGATGCCGTCTATGAGGCCCTCAAGGCGGAACTGATGAAACAGGGCGTAACCGGAGCCGAGATTGACTTCACCGGCTGTCACGGGTTTTGCCAGCAGGGTCCCAATGTTGTCGTGGAACCGGATGGCATTTTCTATACCCATGTTGATGCGGATGATGCCGCTGATATTGTGGCTTCGCACCTCCGTGCCGGCAAACCGGTTGAGCGCCTGTTCTACCACGACCCGATGACCGGTCAGGCGATTCCGCACTATGCTGATATAAAGTTCTACCAGGAGCAAAAGCGGGTCGTCCTGCGCAACTGCGGGCACATTAATCCCGAGCGGATTAGCGATTACCTCGCCCGGGGTGGTTACCAGTCGCTCAAGAAAGTCGTCCTTGAGATGAAGCCGGAAGAGGTTATTGAGGAGATAAAGCGCTCCGGGCTGCGCGGCCGGGGCGGGGCGGGATTTCCCACCGGATTAAAGTGGGAATTCTGTCATAACGCCCCCGGCTCAGCCAAATATATGATATGCAACGCCGACGAGGGTGACCCCGGTGCCTTCATGGACCGCTCGATTTTAGAAGCCGACCCGCACGCTGTTCTGGAAGGGCTGGCTATTGCGGCTTATGCTATAGGTGCCGGTGAAGGTTATGTCTATGTGCGTGCTGAGTATCCGATGGCGGTAAGCCGGCTCCGCAATGCCCTCCATCAGGCGCAGGAGAAGGGTTTTCTGGGAAATGGTATCCTCGGTTCCGGTTTCAACTTTACGGTTCATATCAAGGAGGGTGCCGGCGCCTTTGTCTGTGGTGAAGAGACGGCGCTGATAGCTTCCATTGAGAGTCGACGGGGCATGCCCCGCCCCCGTCCCCCTTTCCCCGCCCAGTCCGGGCTGGATGGTAAACCAACTATCATCAACAATGTGAAAACCCTGGCTACCGTTCCGGTAATTATTGAGAAGGGTGCTGACTGGTTTGCCAGCATAGGCACCGAGCGGAGCAAGGGTACCGCCGTGTTTGCCCTCACTGGGAAGATTGCCAACAGCGGGCTGGTGGAGGTGCCCATGGGCACTCCCCTGTCCCAGATTGTCTATCAAATAGGGGGTGGCATCCCCCGGGGGCGGCGGCTTAAGGCGGTACAGACCGGTGGCCCTTCGGGAGGCTGTATTCCGGCCCGATTTATTGATACGCCGATAGACTATGAGTCGCTGGCCAAGCTGGGCTCGATTATGGGCTCCGGTGGCATGGTGGTGATGGATGAGGCTACATGTATGGTGGAGGTGGCCCGGTTCTTCCTCAGTTTTACGCAGGAAGAGTCCTGCGGGAAGTGTACGCCGTGCCGGCTGGGAACCCGGCAGATGCTGGCAATATTGACCAGAATTACCGAGGGCCGGGGGCGTGATGAAGATATCGACACCCTGCTTTCCATAGCGAAAACCGTCAAGGAATGCTCGCTTTGCGGCCTGGGGCAGACGGCGCCCAACCCGGTCTTCTCCACTATAAACTTCTTCCGTGTCGAGTACGAGGCCCTCA
>CAYWRT010000122.1:0-6992 GCA_964460815.1 uncultured Dehalococcoidaceae bacterium | reverse complement strand
ATATATCTGATTCTACGCCAATAAGCCCGCTATAGCTGACCTCAGACCTCGGGAGTTAACGGCGGCTTTAGCCACCGGGTTCCTGTCCCGCTTTTGAAAGGATAGTGTCCAGAATGCTTTTGATATCTTCCGCGGCGCTTCCGTCAACCCGGACGCTGCCCTCTAAACTTGAACTGAACACCAGAGGGTCAAAATGGAGGCACCCGATTACCTCAATCTGTCGCCTGCGCAATTCTGCTTCCAGTTTGGTACGTATTTCGTCCGATGGCACTTTGTTGAGGATGGCCCAGGTGTTTCTGATGCCGATTCCGGTGGCCAGCTCATGTATCTTGGCAGCCACTTCCACTGACTCCAGAGGAGGCTCGACCACTATCAGTACGCTGTCTATACTCGTTTCCACGCCTCTCCCGAAGTGCTCCACCCCGGCTTCCATATCCACAATCGCTAGCTCATCTTCTTGCAGGCTGAGCTTCTTCAGGAACTCCCGGCTTAATACGCCCATAGGGCAGGCGCACCCCTCCAGGGATTGAAGTATCTTCCCTATGGTCACCAGCCTGAGGCCGTCCCTCCTGGCCAGATGTTGCTCAGGAATAGCCGCTGTCGCGAGCTGGCTCCCGCTGAGAACGTTGGGCTGGCCCATTTTTTGCTTCAAGCCTTTCTTACCGCCTACCAGTTCCATAAGTGGAACGGGCAGACGGTCAAATCCCAGCATTCGATAAAGCCCGGAATTCGACTCGTCCGAATCGACCACCAGAACCTGATAGCCTCTGGCCAGGGCTTCATTTGCCAGCAGCGTAACTACGGTACTTTTCCCGCTGCCTCCCTTGCCGCAAACCGATATTTTCATCATTCCTCCCGCTTGCCGTTTTACACAGACAATATTGTCTTCAATCTCTCCTACTTCACACCCTTTATTCTTAGCCCTGCACGGCTCCTAGAGCCTGGGGCGGCGCCGCAGTGTTGCCTCCAGGTCAAATGGCCTAACTTCCGGCCTGGGCGCTCTATATACCGTAACCACATTTTCCAGATTGCCGAATTCCCGCTCTATAGCCGCTACCTCTTCAGGTGACAGTGGACTCGCGCCGCCGGGACGCAGAGGCGTGTTTATCTGTACCTCGTCGGGCGAAAGCCTTTCGGCTACTTCTGCCATGTCGGCAGCGTAGCCCTTGTTGGCCTCGACAAACATCACTTGCAGGGCGAGCTTCCCATGGTAGTCTCCTCTGAAGAGCCGGAGCGCCTTCAGGATTTCAGCCAGTGTCTGCCGGATAAAAGGGCGGTTGATTTTGCCAAAAAGCTCCTCATTCGGCGCATCAACCTTGGCTACGACCACATCAGCCAAACTCAGCTCGCAGCGCACATCGTCTCTCGTCATCAGCGAGGAATTGGTGAGCACGGCCACCGGTAGTTTCAGGGTTGACTTCACTAAGGTTATGGCGGCACCAAGATTGGAAGCCAGGCTCGGCTCACCCATCCCGGAGAAGGTAGCATAATCAGCGTTAATCGCTTCTACTGTTTTCAACTCCCTGGCAAGGCTGTCCAGGCTGACAAACTCTCGGCGTTCCGCCTCGGGACAAACCGTCCTTCCCAGCTGACAGTAAATACAATCGAATGAGCAGGTCTTGCCTGTGGGCGGCAGGAGGTCAATACCCAGCGACCTTCCCAGCCTCCATGATGGTACCGGGCCATAGATAATAGAATTAGCCACTAACCGGCCTCTATGTGCCTCATTTTACACCTGGGATTCCGTAGCAGTCATGGCCTTTCCGCCCGAAATGGAGTCAACCACCGTTAATACTTACGATAGGCCTTTTTCCAGGGCTCTCTCTGCATCGTCAGATAGTCCCGGATGGCCTCCCTCAGCGTGCTGGCAGCCAGAAGAGCGCAGTGCTGGCTTTCCTCGGGCAACCCCCCGAGCGCATCCAGAACGTCCCGCTGCCCAATCCTCTGAGCCTCGCGGAGGCTCTTGCCTCTGGCCAGTTCGGTGACCATGCTTCCGGACGCAATGCTGGTGCCGCAGCCGTCAGTCATGAAATTGGCACCAGTAATGGTGCCGTTCTTTACTCTGAGCCAGACCTCCAGGGTATCACCACAGGGGCCGGTCACCCTGGCGAAGCCGTCGGCATCCGGCATATCGCCCACGTTCCTGGGGTTCATGGCATGGTCAATAACCGTGTCAGAATAGACCTTGCGGGCATCTCCCATTATCAGAGCTTGGAGGTCATCCAGTTCCGAAGACATGGCTTTGTCTCCTGTTTCACTTCGCCTCGGTCAGGACCGCCCGGGCCAGAGATTCACCCAGGCTGGCTACAATTTCGCTGTCGTAGCGCTCAATATTCCCTTCGTCACAGAGCTTGGCCAGCTCCGGGTCTATCGGCATTTGCCCCAGCAGTGGTGCCTGGGCAGCATCGGCCAGCTCCTGACCACGGCTTTTACCGAAGATTTCCATCCTTTTGTCAATCTCGGGTACATACAGGTAGCTCATGTTCTCGACCACACCCAGTATGCGTTTTTCCATCTTTCTGGCCATGTTTACCGCCTTCTTAACCACCATCTCAACCAGGTCCTGCGGTGTAAAAACGATGATTACCCCGGAAATAGGGAGCGTCTGCATTACGGTGAGCGGGGCGTCGGCGGTTCCCGGCGGCAGGTCAACTATCAGGTAATCAAGCTTACCCCAGAGCACATCCTCCCAGAACTGGGTAATTGCCCTGCCGATAAGGGGACCTCGCCAGATAACGGCATCATCCTCGCTGGGCAGGAGAAGGTTAATGGACATGACCTCAATACCCGACCTTGACAATACCGGTAGAATGCCACTATCGCTGCCGGCAGGGTGGTAATCAATGCCGAACATTTTGGGGATGCTGGCGCCCGTAATATCAGCATCCAGAATACCGACTTCGTAACCCTGCCGTTTCAGCGAGATAGCGCTGAGGCTGGCCACCAGCGATTTGCCCACACCACCCTTGCCGCTCATCACGGCAATAATATGGGCAATCTCATTAAGGTCTTTGGGCTTAGTTTCGATAAAGCTTATCTCGACTCCGTTCACTCCGGGCAGTTTCTCCAGGGCTTCGTTAGCCTTGGTTCTTATCCAGTCCTGAGTCCCCGTGTTAATTGCTGCCGAGGCTAAGGTGATTTTGACCTTGGCATCGGAGACGGCAATCTCGCGCACAAGATTCAGGCCGACTACGCTGCGCTTGACCGCCGGCACCAGCACCGCCTCAAGGCTTTGCTTTATCTGCTCCTCGGTTACCATATATTTGTCCTCCATCTAGCCGCTTAGTGGTCGCATATATTAGGCCCGGTGGTCAGCGTCCCGTTCATGTAGCTCAGGACCGCCTCCTCCGGGGCACTCTCCAGAATGCCGATGACGACACCAATATTGTTCTGCTGAAAGAGGCTCAGGGCACGGGAGCCCATGCCACCGGCAATAACCAGCGATACGCCCTGCTCCGCCAGCCATTCGGGTAGCAGACCGGGCTGATGCCCCGGCGAAGCGACCAGCGCTTTTCGCAGTATCGTCTTCTTTTGCTCATCGATGTCAAACAGGGCGAAATGCTCACAGTGACCGAAATGCGAAGACAACACACCACCGGTCACCGGTACCGCACATCTCACTAGGCACCTCCAAATTTGTTTACTTGACTTTAAGCTCGTACCTCGGTTGCCCGGGGTCGAGGTTTATTTTCACCGTTACCTGTTTACCCTCGGCAAGATACCTCTCAGACTCATCACGCAGGGCTTTCGACTCGGGAGACTTTAAGAAGGTAACGAGGCCTTCGAATCTTTGCTCCATTTCCTTGTTTTCTTCCTCTCCCCTGAGAAGCTCAAGCAGGCAGTTGCCCAGCTCCTGCTCGGCCAGGCACTTGATACACTTGCCCGGGATTTCCTTGGTCGAATATCTGGGGTCAAGATTAATCGTCTCCATATTTACTTCTTTATCCTTTCCTGCATACGTCGCCTGTCGAGCACGGTGGCGTCTCACAACGTCCGGTCCGGCCGCAGCAGGTTTTCCCCGGCGCCTGCGAAGCGGTCTTTAATATAAAAGGCGACGATATGAGTCTCTCCATACTGTTACCACAGTCCGGGCAGCGGACTGCCTGGTCATCGGTACTGCGGAGTAACATCTCCGATACCCGGCCACACTCCCGGCATTTGAAATCGTATACTGGCACTATTTTGATACCTCCTGATAAGTAGCCTGTAGTGAGACAAACTGCCTCATGAGCCGATGCTTCAGGTTGAAGTGCCTGGCGCACAGGAGCTGCCGGCCGAGGATGAGGCGAATAGCGAGATGATACGGCGCGTATCCCATGCCTCGCACCTGGGACATTTTACCTCCTTATCGTTATCCGCCATGCTGCGCCTAAGCTCGAAGCGTTCACCACACTTCAGACACTCATATTCATAGATAGGCACGCCTTATCACCCCTTTCTTTCGTCCTCCAGCATCCTGGAGGTGTCCTGCCACAGCTTCTCTATCTCGCGTGAGACTTTGCCATCAGAGTAACTGACCACTGGCACTCCGCGCACCAGAGCTTCCGTTACCACATTATCAAATGGAATTCTGGCAGCTACAGGTATATTCTGGCTCGCGCAATAGTCCTCAATCTGACGGGCATTTTTTTCATTGATATCATATTTATTAATACATACCGCAGCCGGGATGCCGAAGTGACGGCAGACACCCAGCACCCTTTCCAGGTCATGTATCCCGGAGAGAGTTGGCTCCGTAACCAGGAGAGCCAGGCTGGCCCCGGACAGAGACGATATTACCGGGCACCCGATGCCGGGCGGCCCGTCACTAATAGTATAGTCCAGTCCCTGCTCTTTAGCAATCTGCCGGGCCTGCTGCCTCACCTGGGCTACCAGTTTGCCCGAGTTCTCCTGAGCGATGCCAAGCCGGGCGTGAACCAGAGGACCGTATCTGGTCTCGGAGACGAACCAGTGCCCCGAAAGGTTTTCCCTCATGGTTATGGCTTCCACCGGGCATATTTGGGAGCAGAATCCGCAGCCTTCGCAGGAAACGGGTTCCACCCTGAAATCCCTGATGGCATCAAAACGGCACAGGTCCTGGCACAGGCCACACTCAGTGCACCTGTCCGGGTCGATTTGGGCTACCTGACCGCTCCAGAACTCGGTCTCCTTCTTTACGGAAGGGCTGAGCAGCAGGTGGAGGTCAGCCGCATCCACGTCGCAGTCAGCCAGCACCTTCCTTTTTGCCAGGGCCGCGAGTGAGCCAACAATGCTGGTCTTGCCGGTGCCTCCTTTACCGCTGAGTATCACGACCTCTTTCATTCACCATCTCCTTAATCCGGTCAAAAAGCTGGCGGAAGCTGTCCTGCCACTGCGGCAGCCCCTCAACCAGGGCCGTGCCCTGGGAGCACAGGCGGGCAATCTCGGTAGACAGGGGTATGGTAAGCAGAACAGGTATATTCTCCGTGCGGCAGTACTCTTCGACTCCGGCATCGCCGACACCGGCACGGTTGAGGACGACCCCGCAGGGTATATTGAGCTTTCTCACCGTTTCGACAGCCAGGACAAGGTCATTGAGACCGAATGGCGTCGGCTCCGTTACCAAGAGACAGAAGTCACTTCCCTTAATGGCTTCAACCACCGGGCAGGATGTCCCCGGTGGAACATCGATAATAACCACGCCGTCATGAGCGGCGTGTTCTTTCACCTTTCTGATAACCGGAGGTGCCATCGCCTCACCTACGGCTAGTATACCATGGACAAGTTCCAGGCTGTCCGAGTGCCCCCACTCAACAAGGCCTGTTTCCCTGGGCTTCTCAGCGATAGCCTTTTCTGGACAGAGGTAGCTGCAGGCGCCACAGCCGTGACAGAGCTGGGGAAACGTCAGTATATGATTGCCGAGCACAGCAATAGCGTGATAAGCGCATACCTGAGCACACTTGCCGCAGTAGGTACACTTATCTTCGGCTACCTCAGGCACCAGTATCTGCACCGGCTCGCTACCGGTAATACCTGGCTTCAGAAAGACGTGAGCGTTCGGCTCCTCGACATCACAGTCCAAAAGCATAACTTTGTGGCTATCTTTTACGGAAAGGGCAAGGCTGGTGGCTACCAGAGTCTTACCCGTTCCACCTTTACCGCTGGCGACCGCGATGACCATCTAGCCTCTCACCATCTTGGCTCCACACTTGGGGCAGCGCATGTTGTAACAGGGAGTGCCCATCTGGTGAGGGACTCTCGCTCCGCAACCGGGGCAGACACAGTCTCCACCGGGGCCTGAGCCGGGCCGGTTACCCTTCATTCGGCCGCTTCTCTGTGCCGCGCGGCGCGGAGGTCCCATTCCATTTCCTCTGGGCATAGCTTAACCACCGAATTGATTTCTTATTTGCCTTTGTTTTCCAGGTCATCGAGCCGGCGCTGGATATTGGCCAGTTGCTGCGCCAGCGCCTGGGACTGCTCTTTTAATGCCTTGATTTCATGTTCCGGGCTCTGTGGCTGGTCTGCCGGAGCGCCCGGGGGCATCATCCCGGCTCCCATGCCCATGCCTCCACCCATACCCCGTCCCATACCACGCCCCATGCCCATGCCTCCACCCATACCCTGTCCCATACCGCGCCCCATGCCCATGCCTCCACCCATACCCCGTCCCATACCTCCACCCATGCTCATGCCTCCACCCATGCCAGGACCAGCGGCTCCTGCTCCCGGACCGCCACCCGTGCCGAAGTGGTCAGGCACATTGGCCCGAGAGCTTGCCTTGAACTGACCTGCCTGGTAGCCCTGGATAACATCCTTTACTTTCCCGGATACCCCGGTTATTATCGGGATGCCGGCAGAGGACAGCACCTGATAGGCGTTAGGGCCGCAGTTGCCGGTCAGAACCGCCTCGACACCTTTATCGGCAATCATCTGAGCAGCGGAGATGCCCGCCCCACCGGCGGCCATGGCGCTTGAGTTATCCACCGCCTCGAACTCCATCGTCTCCGGGTCGGCAATGATAAAATACTGGCAGC
>CAYWRT010000121.1:0-7044 GCA_964460815.1 uncultured Dehalococcoidaceae bacterium | reverse complement strand
TCTGAACCTGTCCCACGCGTTGCAGGAAGGAAGGACACTCCACCTGGATACCGGCATTTATCGCCTCCCACAATTCGCCGCTGTTGATAGTCTTAAAGATACCCACTCCTTCTGCCAGACCGGCATATACCGTGTCGGGGTTCTCGGGGTCAATAGCCAGGGAACGAACATCCAGCGATAGGAGGCCGTTGTTTATGGCTGCCCAGCTTTCACCACCATTAGTTGTTTTGAAGATACCGTCGCGCCAGGTAGCGGCATAGGCAATGTCAGGGTTGTCAGGATGGACAACGATGTCATTGATATTCAAATAGCTGCCGGTCAGACCGTTGTTTTTCTCGGTCCAGCTTTTCCCTCCATCAACTGATTTGTATATTCCGAAGCTTGGTCGGGCAGGAAAGTCGCCGTCTATAGTACGCCTGCCCTTTCTCATACCTGCGTAGACGATATTGGGGTCTGAAGGTGCATAGGCTATCGCCTTGAAGCCGTGTCTACTTTCCTGGGGTTGACCACGGCCGGCACTAGGATGTTTGAATACCAGTTCCCAGCTATTCCCACCATCGGTGCTGCGAAGTAAGTTCCCTTCAAATTCGTCCGCAATAAGCACCTCCTGGGGATTCTGTGGATTTACCGCTACTTCACACCATTCCGGTAAGGCGGCTGGTGAAAAAGCCAGACCCGCCCACTCCTGCCCGCCATTGAAACTGCGGAAGGGGCCACTTCTGCCAATGGTGTAAACTACATCCCGGTTGTAAGAAGTCACGGCCACCCGGTGCAAATCGGCGCCGGTGTACCCGGCGCTACAGTCTATCCAAATCTTGGCTCCGTCCATGGATTTAAAAACACCGCCAGTATAGTTATTCACGAAGATAATCATGGAGTCATTTGGGTGAACTACTGCACTGATTGGAAAGCCAGCCCTGACCCCCGGTGGACCCCAGCAGTGTTCCGCTCTTCGCCAGAACTTCTGCCATGTTTTACCCCCATCATCGCTCCTGAAAAAGGCGTTAGCTCCACCGGCATAGACTATTTCGGGGTTTGAGGGACTGATAGTAACCACGGTGCTCGCATTAGGTTCCGTATTCAAAACCTTAGTCCAGTTTTGTCCCCCATTAGTGGTCTTATAGACACCGCTACCTTCTCGATAAGTATTATTGCCTACAGCTGCAAAAAGAATCCGGTGGTCTTGTGGATGCATCTCCAGGAATCCTACGAATAAATTATTGAGGCCGCTATTTATATTCTGCCACGTCTCCCCACCGTCGGTGCTTTTCAATACGCCTTCACCCATGTTGTTGTAGGCCTCCCTATCAAATATGCCTGTGGAGGCATACATTGTATCTGGGTTGGTCGGGTCAAAAAGGATGATACGAGCGAGACTACCTCCTTCCCAGACACACCGCCAGTTTTCACCACCGTCTTCAGTCTTGTATATCTTGCCCTTGGCCTTATCAAACTCAGCCCCCAAGATTCCCGTGGTTATTTCGGCTCCGGCGAAGATGACGTCTGAGTTTCCAGGGCGAACGCCAAAGCCGCGAAATGTGATTTCGTTCCACTCGTTGATGCCGCTGTCTTTCTTTGTCCAGGTTTCCCCGCCATCGGTTGACTTATAAATACCACGCATACTCTGGGTTCCCGTCCAGATGATGTCGGGATTGTTAGGGTCTATGGTGAGGGAGAAGATGGGAATACCGTCTCCGGAGGTGCCCGTCCGGGCGGTTATCCCGTTGTTTCTCTGTACCCAGTTGTCACCGCCATTATAGCTCTTGTTGACACCGGAAGGGTTATCGGTGACAAACATGATATTCTTATCAATGGGGTGAATCCGGACGTCATAGCCCAGACCACCGCAGGGACCTCCGGTCTTCACCCACGAAGCCCGCTGTACCATCCGCGTGCCGGTCACCGATATATCATCAAAGTGGGCAATAGAATTCTCCAGTGTCTCGAAAGAAGATATGCCAGAGAGGATAGGAATATCACTATCGGTGTAATTAATCTTAAGGCTACCATTAAGGTATACCTTGATATTATTACCATCCACCACTGCCTTAATATTGTGCCATTGTTTGAATCTAATCGATACGCTGGCTTGACTCAGGTCAAAGAAGTCGCTGGTTATTTGCCTTTGAAGGTAGAGTCCACCACCGTGGACTCCCACGAAATACCTGATATGCCCGGCATAGAGGTTTTCCCTGAGGTTGAAATGAAAGCTACCATTGACCAGCTTGAATCTAGCTTCAATAGTATAGTCTGCCCAACCGCTCGTGTTAGGACGAGCGAATTCGTGCTCACATCCGGTGAGGAAATAGTTGTCGCCTTCGCGTGATATGCCCCAGCCCGTTCCGAGTGCCCAGCCGTCAACCCTGCCATCCTCAAAGTCATCCTGCAAGAGCAGCGCTTCTTCTTCAGTAACAAATGGGGTGTCGGGACGTGGTGGTGGGGTATATGCTGGGATAGCGGTAGGAGCAGGCGCCGGACTTGCTGGCTGTACCGGGGCAGGAGTTGGTTGCTCAGGTGAGGGGGCAGGGGCAGTGGGCTTTGCCGGCGAAGGCTCGGTTGGAGGCAGCGCAGGCTGCAGGGGAGATGGAACTGGTAACGGTTCTCCTGGAGCACAGCTACTTAAAAACAGCCCGAGGATGAGCAGGGTGGCTAATTCAATTAATAATGTTCTATAACGCACAGCAACCTCCTATTCCCTCCAGATACCGGGAATTCCATGCCCGCAGAAATGGCACTGGCCGTTTTCAATGTTGTTCTCCTGAATAAGGAGACCCTTCCTGTGGATAAGCATCTCACCACATTCGGGACAATATGTATTGGCATAGTCATGTCCTGATACATTGCCGATATAGACATAGTGTAACCCTGCCTCACGAGCGATGTCATGTGCCTGCTCCAGAGTGGCGAGGGGTGTGGGGGAGAGACCGGTCAGCTTGCAGGTAGGGAAGAAGCGCGAGAAGTGTACCGGCGTCTCCTCTCCGAGGTTGTTTTTAATCCAGCTACACATATTATCAATATCACCCAAGTTATCACTCAATGTCGGGATGATAAGGCAGATAACCTCCAGCCATACTCCTTGTGCTTTTATCAGCTTGAGTGTGTCCAGTACCGGTGATAGCTCACCTGTCGTAAGTCGTCGATACAGCTCAGCATCAAACGCCTTGAGGTCAACAGCCACCGAGTCCACGTAGGGCAGGAGAGCTTTCATAGGCTCAGGACTCATTCCGCCGTTGCTGTGTAGGGTAACCTTCAATCCCTTTTCCTTTGCCAACACGGCAATATCATACATAAATTCGTATTGCTGTGTAGGTTCATTATAGGTAAAGCAAATGGTATGAACATCGTGATCTATGGCCGCCTGGACTATTTCCTCCGGTATCATGGGTACTGCCTCGACTTCCTCCGGTGCCTTGTGGGCGATGTGCCAGTTTATGCAGTTCTTGCATCTCAGGTTGCAGGTAGCGGTGCCGACACAAAGCGTATCACTCCCCGGTTCCATATGGAATAACGGCTCCTTCTCCACCGGGTCGATATGCATGGCCACCGGCTTCCCGTAGGTCAGGGTATATAGCTTGCCGCTTCTATTCTCACGGGCCAGGCAGAATCCCCTGCTACCTTCCTGGATAGGGCACTTCCTGAAACAGAGTTGGCATTGTATGGTATTATTCTCCAGAGTCTGGTAATACCTTGCCTCAACTAGGTGCTCCTGTGAGGATTTAGGGGTGACTTCGTCCAGAGGAGATTTAGCTGCCTTTTCTATTGTAGCGGGTGTAGGGGTCACTTCCTCTGGTGGAGATGTCGGCGACTCTTCTGCGGGAGTTGATTCAGGTAAACGCCTGAAGAAGCAACTGATACCGCTAGTTAAAATCCAGACATAGAGACTGAGGAACCCAACTGATCGCAGGAACTCCTTCCGGGTCACATATTTTCCAAGTGACACTTCTTAAGGTGTCCTTTCTCAAGTCTGCTGTTCAAATTTCCGTACCAGTTGCCAGTTTTCCCTTCACTGAACTCCTTTACCACATCTCCAGTCTGAAAACTCCTCCACCCTGTGTTGCTGCATATAATACATGGCCATCAGCGGACAATGCCAAGACAGGCACCGCCCTCATTGACATGCCCACGTTTATTGGCGTCCAGCTTTCACCCCCATCTGTAGACATGTAGATACCGAGGTAAGTATCGGCTGCATAGAGTGTTTCCGGCGCAACTGGGTCGATAACTATACTTGAGATGATTGTCCAAGGGATGGAATAGTAAGCGCTGTTGATGATACGTTTGGGTTTCTCAAGTGACACACCTAGCTGAACCTGTCCCACACGCTGTAGAAACGAGGGACATTCCACCCTGATTCCAAAATTTATCGCCTCCCAGAGCTGACCCCCATTGGTGGTCTTGAAAATGCCCACGCCTTCACTTAGGCCAGCGTAAACTATATCCGGGTTCTCAGGGTGGATAGCTAGGGAGGTAGGCTGCAGAGAAAGGAGTCCATTATTTATTGCAGTCCAGTTCTCACCGCCGTTCGTTGTCTTAAATATGCCATCGCCATTGGTGGCAGCATAGGCAATATCCGAGTTCCGGGGATTTACCACGATGTCTATGATATCCTTGTTGCTTTTCTCCAGACCATGGTTTTTCTCCTGCCAAGTTTTGCCGCCGTCAGTTGATTTGTATATCCCGTAGCTGGATGGTGAGTCATCTCTGGAATTCTTCATCCCGGCGTAAATAATCATGGGATCTGATGGGGCGTAGGTTATCGCACCGAAACCATGGCCGGTGCCGGGGGCCATCTGGGATGCCACTGGGTGTTGAAAAATAATCTCCCATGTATTGCCGCAATCAGAGCTACGTAACAAAGTACCCAGAAATTCGCTACCAATAAGTATTTCCTGGGGATTCTCTTGATTTACCGTAATGGTTCTCATACCAAGGTCTGGGCGGAATGCTGGGGCGAAGGCCATACCTTGCCATTCCTCCCCACCATCAAAGCTCCGGAAGGGTCCGCTTTCGGCAATCGTATAGACCACGTCAGGGATACGAGAGACCAGCGCTAAATCACCGATGTTAGCACCAGTATAACCGGCACTACAATTTACCCAAGTCTTAGCCCCGTCGACCGATTTAAAAACACCACCGGCATAGTTGTTGACGAATATGGTCATCGGGTCATCGGGGTGAACAACAGCACTGATAGGAAACCCAGCTCTAACCCCCGTCGGCCCGTAGCAGTGCTCCTTTTCCTTCCAAAACTTCTGCCAACTCTGACCACCATCATCGCTTCTGTAGAAGGCCTCCAGTCCACCGGCATAGACCACGTCGGGGTTAGAAGGACTGACGGTAACAACCATCATAGGTCGTTCTGAAGATAAAATCTGGGTCCAGCTTTGCCCACCATTGGTCGTCATATAGACGCCACTGTTGTTCGGGTATGTTTCACATCCCGCGGCAGCAAAAAGTATCTGCGGGTTTTCTGGATGCATCTCCAGGAACCCCAGAAACAGATTCTCAAGGCCATTATTTATCTGCTGCCATGTTTCACCCCCGTCAGTGCTTTTCAGAATGCCAACACCAACATCATTATACGCTTCGGCGTCAAATATCCCGGTCGAAGCGTACATGGTATCTGGATTTCTGGGGTCAAAAAGGACAAATCGGACCAGGCTGTCGCCTTCCCAGACACACCTCCAATTCTCCCCTCCGTCTTCCGTTTTGTAGATCTTCCCTTTAGACTTTTCGAATTGCCTACCTAAGATACCAGTGCCGATTTGCGCCCCAGCAAAGACAGTTTTTGAATCACCTGGCCGAATACCAAAGTTACGGAGGGTTATCTCATGCCACTCAGTGATTCCGTTGTCCTTCTTCATCCAGGTCTCACCGCCATCGGTTGATTTAAAGACACCGCGCATACCCTGAGTTCCTGCCCAGACGATGTCTGGATTGTTGAGGTCTATGGTGAGGCAGAAGACAGGGATGCCATCCCCGGAGGCACCCGTACGGGCAGTTATCCCCTTGTTTCTCTGCACCCAGTTGTTCCCGCCGTCATAGCTCTTATTAACCCCCGAGGGGTTGTCAGTGACGAACATAACGTCCTTGTCCAGGGGGTGGATTCTAACATCATAGCCTAGTCCGCCACTTGGGCCTCCGCTTTTTCCCCACTTAGCGCGTTGCACCAAATGCGTACCGGTCACCGATATGTCATCAAAATAGACCAAGGACCAATCAAAGGTCTCAAAGGAAAAAATACCCGAAAGAATGGGAATCTCATAATCGATGTAATTAACAACCAGTTTGTCGTCAAGGTACACTTTGATATTGTTGCCCTCTAAAATAGCCTTAACCTTGTACCATCTGTTAAATTCGAGTGACATATCGTGTAAGTTCAGATCAAAGAAGTCAGAGGTTATCTGCTTACTCAGGTTAATGTCACCGCTATCTGGGATTACATTAAAACCCAAGATGTATCTGGCGCCTGCGCCTTCCCTGAGGTTAAAGTGAAAACCGCCTTTAGCCAGCTTGAAATTGGCTTCGATAGTATAGTCACTCCACCTTGTCACGCAAGGCCGAGCAAAGCCTCCCTGACTTCCGGTGAGTACGTAGTTACCGTTCTGATGAGCAATGCCCCAACTTCGCTCAAGTGACCAACCATCAGCTACACCATCCTCAAAATCGTCCTGAAAGAGCAACCCTTCTTCTTTGGTAACGAAAGGACTGCCCGGACGTGGTGGAGGTGAACTATAAGTTGGGATAGCTACGGGAGTGTGTTTTGGAGCCGGCGTGGGGGTTGGTGCTGGTGGAAAAGTGGTTGGTTTTGTAGGTGGGGGCTGGGATGGTGTCGGACTGAGTGGGGGTTGTTCAGTCGTTGGAGCCGGATTAGCAGGTTCTTCTGTTGTCGGTTGGGACTGAGGTGGAGGTGGAGCTGGGGCTGGCACTGCTGAAGGTTGACAACTAACGATTATTAACGCAAGCAGGAGGATGATGATAACATATCCCAGTCTCATTTCCAGCCACCTCTGCATGACTTGTAACGCTTCTCTGGTATCTGCT
>CAYWRT010000120.1:0-7074 GCA_964460815.1 uncultured Dehalococcoidaceae bacterium | reverse complement strand
CCTCTCCGCAGGCTACTCCCCCTTTTCTTTTCCCCACCCTAAGCCCCACACCACAGCTTTTTTCTTCCCACCCGAATCCGCCCTCGGCTCACCTGCTATTTAACCCGTAAAAGTCCCACGGGACAAGCCGTAGATGATGCTGGGCGGCAGGGTGGGAATAGATATGAAAGAAGAAAGTTAATACCATGTGGCTTGGGGGGTTATCCTGCGGGATAAGCCTGAGATGCTGCGGGGGCGGCTTGGGTGGGAATATATGCAAGAAATAGCCCTGGATGCTGCGAGGGCGGCTTGGGTGGGAAAAGATAGAAAATTGCTTCTTTATATATTATGGCGCTGGGAAGACCGGGTTGAAATTAACCAGAGGATGATTGCGCCCTACGACCTGGGCACCTCAACTGCGTCCTCAGCTTCTGGAGGCAGCACGATGGAAACCGGCTGGTTATAGTTATAAGCCAGCAGGACCATAGATATATCCATATTGACCGCACCCTCTTCCTCCGAGAAACCAAAGGCCTCAGGAAGTAACTCTAGAGCCATATCCGCCTCTGTCTTGGTAAGCAAATATGTATCTTTGGCGACCCAGTGCTTCACGGAGAAACTGCGGAACATCTTCTGAAGAAATTCCTCCGTAACATCAGGCAGAGCGGCCCCTCCCGATACCTGTGCCTGCTGCATGGCTAATTGCCATAGATGCTCCGCATCCGGGATTAGTTGAAAAACATAACAGTCTATGCCTCCTACCTCCTCACTGCCCAGGGCATTGACCTGTGCTGTTTTAAGGAGTTCTACCTGAGACTCCATCTGACTCATCTGTTCCCAGGCTTCTTCCGGCGTCTCTGATTTCATCCACATGGGGCCTGCTCCCGGGATATCCATCACCATGTACATCATATCACCAATAAGGTACATTTCCATTCCCATTTCCGTTTCGTCCTCCCCGGGCACCGCCGTATTCATGGTCATATCCATCTTCATCTGCTTATTTTCAACGTCCAGCGTGCCGCTGGAGTCCATTACCATAGTCGATTCAAATGCCTCAGCCTCAGACTCGCCGGTCATTTTCATGGTCATATCCATATCAAATTGATATGTTCGTACGTTGCCCCACGATTCAACTACGCTGTCGACTATTTCTTGCGCTAAGGGTAACTCTATCTCCTCTGTAGCCTCTTCTTTACATGCGGCGAAGGAAAGAACCAGAACCAGTGCCAGAGACATGGTCAGAATTATCTTACGCATTTCTATTCTCCTTGACAATAGAGTCAACTATGTTTCATTAGCCAGTATTCCAGGCTGTCGGCCAGTGCCAGCCAGCTAGCCTCAATAATATTGGTGGAGCCGCCGACAGTTCGCCACTCGTTAACGCCGTCGCTGGACTCAATGAGGACACGAATCTGAGACTCGGTACCGGTGCTTTCCTCAAGGATACGCACCTTATAGTCAATGAGCTTGACCTGAGCCAGGCTGGGATAAAATTGCAACAGCGCCTTGCGCAAAGCCTGGTCGAGGGCATTGACGGGGCCGTTACCTTCAGCGGCGGTATGCATTATCTCATTACCCACTTTTACCTTGACTATCGCCTCGGACATCATCTCCTCCGTTTTACGAGTTGAAGGACGCCGCTTGGTCTCCACTACCACCATGAAGTCAACCAGCTCAAATGGCGATTTATAGTCGGGCTTGGCCCGGTGCAGCAACAGCTCAAAAGAGGCTTCGGCATTGTCATACTGGAAGCCGCGACTCTCCAGGAACTTGACCTGCTCCAGCAATTCCCTGACCTCTTTACCCTGAGGGGACAGCTCCAGTCCCAGCTCTCTGGCCTTGTACATGATATTCTTCTTCCCGGACAACTCCGATACCACCACTCTCTTCTGATTGCCCACCCGTGCCGGGTCTATATGCTGGTAGCTTTCCGTCCATTTGCTCAGGGCGGAAACATGCAGTCCACCCTTATGGCTGAAGGCGCTGAGACCCACATATGGAGCATAAGGGTCGGGGACAAGATTGGCGGCCTCACTGACATAGTGGGATACCTCGCTCAGCCTGGCTAACTGGGCGTCGGTGACGCAGTCAATACCCATCTTGAGCTTAAGGGCGGGAATAATGGAACAGAGGTTGGCATTGCCGCAGCGCTCACCATAGCCGTTAATAGTGCCCTGCACTTGAGTAACTCCCGCCTGGACCGCCGCCAGGCTGTTGGCTACGGCCAGTTCGCTGTCATTGTGTGTATGTATGCCCAGAGGAACCGTGGTCAATTCCCCGGCGGCCTCAACCGCGGCCACTATTTCATCAGGCAGGGCGCCGCCGTTGGTATCGCAGAGTATCAGACATTCCGCCCCGGCCTCGGCGGCTGTCTCCAGAGTGCGCAGGGCATAAGTGGGGTTGGCCTTAAAGCCATCGAAGAAATGCTCGGCATCAAAAAAGACGGTAAGCCCTTTTGTCCTGAGGTAACGTATGGAGTCGGCAATCATGCTGAGGTTTTCGTCCAGGGTGGTCTCCAGGACGTGCGTAACCTGAAGTTCCGAGCTTTTACCGACAATCGTAACCAACTTCACTCCGGCACTCGTTAAGGCCAGCAGGTTAGCATCCTCTTCGACTTTAGACGTGGGATAGCGGGTGCTGCCGAAGGCAACCAGCACTGAATGAGTGAAGGAGAGGCTCCGAGCCGTGTCAAAGAACTCGGCATCTTTAGGATTGGAGCCAGGCCAGCCCCCTTCAATGTAGTGGATGCCCAGTTCATCGAGCTTCTGGGCAATATGTAGTTTATCCACCACAGAGAAGGAGATACCCTCACTCTGGACTCCGTCGCGCAGCGTCGTATCATAAAGCTGGACTGATGCCATAAAATTATTCCTTAATCACGGGTGCTACCGGGTCTATCATGTCGGCGAACCCTCTCCCATCACCTTCCCGGCAATTAAATCCCCCATCTCCCTTGTCCCCACCTTTTTTTTACCTTCGTCCATTATATCATAAGTGCGATAGCCTTCGTTCAATACGGCATCAACAGCCATTTCGATGGCCTGTGCTTCTTCTGTCAGGGCAAGGGAATAGCGCAACATCATGGCGACACTGAGGATGATGGCAATGGGATTAACCATGTTGAGTCCGGCCCGTCGGGGCGCGCTGCCGTGAATTGGTTCGTACAGCCCGAATATCATGGCACCCTCCTGCGGCACCTCAGCCAGGCTTGCCGAAGGCAGCATACCCATAGAGCCAGCCAGCATTGAGGCTTCATCGGTAAGGATGTCGCCAAAGGTATTTTCGGTAACCAGAACATCAAAATACGTCGGATTCTGAATGAGTCGCATGGAGCAGGCGTCCACCAGCATGTTCTCCAGCGCCACATCCGGATAGTGTTCCGCTACCTCACCGGCTACCTGGCGCCACAGGCGGGATGACTCCAGCACATTAGCCTTGTCCACCGAGACCAGCTTCTTCTGGCGACTCCGGGCCAGCTCGAAGCCGACCCTGACAATGCGCTCAATCTCCTGTTCGGAATATGCCATGGAGTCAACGGCACGTCTTCCCCGGGATGTCTGCCACCGCCGCTTGGGTCGACCGAAATAAAGACCTCCGGTAAGCTCGCGCACAAAGATAAAGTCTGCCCCCTCAATCACCTTCGGTTTCAGGTTGGTGGCGTCAACCAGTACCGGGAACACCTTGACCGGGCGCAGGTTGGCAAAAAGTGCCAGCTTCTTTCGCAGTATCAGGAGACCGTCTTCGGGGCGAACCCCGGCCAGAGGGTCGTCCCATTTGGGACCGCCCACAGCACCCAGCAAAACGGCATCGCACCGCCGGCACATCTTGAACGTATCCGCGGAGATGGCAACACCCTGCTCATCAATAGCTGCCCCGCCAATAAGCCCGTAGTGCAGGTTAAAATTATGCCCGAACCTCCTGCCGACTGCCTGCATCACTTTGATTGCCTCACCGGTAACCTCCGGGCCAACGCCGTCGCCGGGTAAAACCGTCAGGTTAAACTGCACTCTAAATCTCCCTTCCAGCCAGTCTTTGTCTGGTATATTCAATAAGTCCACCTGCCGAAATCAACTCGGCCATAAAATCAGGATAGGGCCTGGCGGTAAAGGTCATGCCACGGCTCAGGTTCCTTATTTCACCACAGGAAAGGTCAACCTCCAGAAGGTCGCCGGCCTGAGTATTAGCCACCGCCTCCCCGCACTCCAGCAGCGGCAGGCCAATATTTATGGCGTTGCGGAAGAAGATGCGGGCAAAGCTCCCGGCGATGACACAGGAGACCCCCGCCGCCTTGATAGCCAGCGGGGCGTGCTCCCGTGATGAGCCGCAGCCGAAGTTGGTGGTCGCCATGATGATATCCCCCGGCTCCACCCTGTTCAAGAATTCCTCGTCTATGTCTTCCATGCAGTGCCTCGCCAGTTCATCCGGGTCGGATACGTTCAGGTAGCGAGCCGGTATAATGACGTCGGTATTGACATTGGCGCCGTATTTATGGACCTTGCCTTTGAGAGTCATAATTTTATTAACCCCACCCCCTGTATCCCCCTCTCCTTACGAGGTGTTAAGGAGAGGGGGAAGAAAATTTCTTAAAGGGGCTTCGCCCCTTTTAATCCCCTCTTACACCCCCACCAGTTTCCCCTCCCAGTCCTTCACTCTTTTCGGTTTGCCCGCTTTGTCCGGTTCAATGGTGTGTCCTTCGGCTTTCAGTTTGGCGGCCTGTCCTTCCACGCCGCCGGGGTATTTCTCGTTGAGTTCCCCTTTTCCTTTTAACGTCCGCCAGTACGGGGTGATGTCTTTTCTGCCTTCGGCGGCATCCTCCTCGGCTGCACGAGCCGCTATGCCGGCAAAGATGCCGGTGGTTATCGGTCAGCCGAAGCTGGCGTTGTGCCTCTTCGCCAGCTTCTCACGTATCTGGTTTATGGTAATAAGCCTGCCTGCCGGCACCTCCCTCATGATTCCGTCCACCTCCAACGGTGCCGGAATGACCACCGTACCCGCCCCCCACCGCTGGCTCATCTCAGGGGTAACTTCAACTACCTTGGGAAAATCCCTGCTCTCATGTAGTTTTTCCTTCCAGCTTTTCCGCAGCTTAGCCATGCTGCCCTCCCTATCCTTAAATCTCTTCCGGACTGGCAATCCTTCCGGCGACAGCGCTGGCGGCGGCAACCGCCGGATTGGCCAGATAGACTTCCGATTTGGTGCTGCCCATCCTGCCCACGAAATTGCGGTTTGTAGTAGAAATACAGCGCTCACCATCCGCCAGGACTCCCATATGGCCGCCAAGGCAGGGGCCGCAGGTTGGCGTGCTGACCGCAGCCCCGGCTTTAATAAATGTAGCTATAAGCTCTTCGGTTAAAGCCTCAAGGTATACCTGCTGCGAGCCCGGTATAATTATGCAGCGCACCTTCGGGTGCACCTTTCTTCTCTTCAACACCTGCGCGGCTAGTCGCAGGTCATCAAGACGTCCATTGGTGCAACTGCCAATTACCGCCTGATTTATTTCTATATCCCCTACCTCACTGACCGGTCTGGTATTGGCTGGGGAATGGGGCATGGCTACCTGAGGCTCAATGCCGGAAACATCATATTCAAACACCCGGGCATACTCAGCATCGTTATCCGGCTCATACACGAGGTAAGAGCGCTTGGCTCTCGATTTTATGTAAAGTTGCGTCTTGTTATCCACATGGAAAAGTCCTGCCTTGGCGCCGGCTTCAACAGCCATATTAGCCATGGTGAAGCGTCCATCGATGGACAGGGCATCTATTGCCTCGCCCGTAAATTCCATTGACGAATACAGAGCACCGTCAACACCAATATCACCGATGGTATACAATATTAAGTCCTTACCCCCCACCCATTTGCCTAAATTACCCTGGTAAATGAGCTTAATTGTCGGGGGTACCTTCATCCAGATATCGCCCGTGGCCATGGCGGCAGCAATATCAGTCGACCCCATACCGGTGGCAAAGGCCCCGATAGCACCATAAGTACAGGTATGCGAATCAGCACCGATTACCACATCTCCGGGTAGCACCAGGCCCTGTTCTGGAAGCAGGACATGCTCAATGCCCATCTGCCCTATTTCAAAGTACCGTATTCCATGCTCATAGCAGAAATCCCTCATCAACTTAGCCTGCTCGGCGGAAGCAATGTCCTTATTAGGCGTGAAATGGTCGGGCACCATGACAATCTTGGCAGGGTCGAAAACACTGTCCACTCCCAGACGCTGGAACTCTCTGATGGCGATAGGGGCCGTAATGTCATTGGCCACAATCATGTCTACCATGACGTTTACAAATTCGCCAGGGCTGACCTCTCTCTTATCGGCATGAGCCGCCAGGATTTTCTCAGTTAAATTCAAGGTGTTTCCCCTTCTGTTAGACTACATACCACTCGGCTTCGCTGTCAGGGTATTCTTGCCTACTATCCCATTACTATTTATGCAACCTAGCCCGCCTTTTTCTTGGCAGCCAGTAACCGGTTAAGGGCGTTTATGTAGGCCTTGGCGCTGGAGACAATAATATCAGTGTCGGCGCCACGTCCAGTATAGGTAATGCCGTCGCTCTCTATCCGTATCAATACCTCACCGATGGCATCAATACCCTCGGTTACCGATTTAACCGTAAATTCGGTAAGCTCATTAGGCACGTCCACTATTCTATTGATAGCCTTATATACGGCATCAACCGGACCGGTGGCCAAAGAGGCATCAGCCAGAGCCTGACCCTCAGGACCGATTTCCCGCTGTCGACGATGCACGAGAGAAAGCCGAGTCCGGAACCCAACGGAATATTATAGGCGTGAGGTGACGATGCTCTTTGCGATGGAGTACGTTTCTGTCCCCGACTAACAACACCCGCATCCTTGAGACGACGATCGACCTCGTCCCAGAATCGATTCTGCAGGTCCCTGCGCATTGATGGGCTCAGTCGTCCTCCACTGTTATTGGCCCGTCTGGTCTGAATCATATTCACCAACTCCCCAGGCTGTCGTTCATCACGTATGTGAGTAGACTGTTGGGTCTTCACTCCTTCCCACAGGAACGCAGCGGCTGTGCGTCCAGATTTCGGCACCTTCAAGACCAGCAATCAT
>CAYWRT010000119.1:0-7134 GCA_964460815.1 uncultured Dehalococcoidaceae bacterium | reverse complement strand
CAGCACCGCCCGGGCGAACTTCTGCATGACGTAATTGTCCTCGTTGGTGCTCTTCGCTGAGGAAATTACCGCTATCTCGTCTCCCTGGTAGCTTCCCAGTTTGCTGGCAACCAGGCCGAGCGCTTCCTCCCAGGAGGCTTCTTCAAGTTGCCCGTTCTTCCTGATGAGCGGGATGGTCAGGCGCTGCGGGTGATTGACAAACTCGGCAATGCCGAAGCGGCCCTTTACACAGAGACGGCCCTGGTTAGCTGGCCCGGCCTCATCGCCGCGGACAGATAGTACCCGGTTATCCTGAACACCCAGATACATCTGGCAGCCAACCCCGCAGTAGGGGCAAATGGTTTTTACTTCTTTATCCGGGCGAAAAGTTTCCTTGGGTGTCAGGGCGCCCACCGGGCAGCGTACCAGGCACTCGCCACAGGAGCGGCAAATGGAGTCCATCAAGGGGGTATCCCCGAAAGTAGCCACCTTCATGGCGTAGCCTCGGTAGGCCATGTCAATGGCCCCGACGCCGGTTATCTCCTGGCAGGCACGCACACAGCGGGCGCAGAGAATGCACCGGTTGCGGTCAATATCGAAGAAGGGGTTGCTGGTATCAATCGGAAGTGACCTGGTGTCCTTGCTGACACGCAACTCGTGAACGCCTACATAGTCAACGACCTTCTGTAGTTCGCAGTTTCCGTTAGCCGGACAGACGACACAGCGGTCGGTTACAGCCACATGGCGCAGACACACGTCAAAGGGCCCGCAGCGTTCCCGTCGGTGGCACTCCAGGCAGTCGCAGGGGTGATTGCTCAGGAGCAGTTCCAGCGCGGTACGGCGCACTTCATTGATGGCCGGTGACTCGGTAGTTACGGTCATCCCGTCGGTGGCGGGCGTGGTGCAGGAGGTAGGCAGTCCGCGCACCTTTTCAATTTCAACAACGCAGAGGCGGCAGCCCCCGTATGGTTCCAGGTCGGGGTAGTGGCAGAGGGTGGGGATGTATATCCCGGCCGCCTGGGCGGCCTCAAGCACCGTCATCCCTCTGGTGGCTTCAACCTCTTGACCGTTAATAGTCAGAATCATCTTGTCCATTCTGCGCTCGCTTATTCCGGGACGTTGCCACCGGTTTTTATGGCTTTTCCGCCGTCACCGGGACTGGCTCGCTGGGCACTGTCACCTCTTCTCCAGAGACCTTGACCACGGCACTGAATCGTGGCGGACAGACATCAAGGCAGGTGCCGCACTTGATACATTTCTCCTGGTCAATGACGTGCACCATTCTCTTGCCGCCGGAGATAGCTTCGGCGGGACATTCCCGGAGACATATACCACAGCCCTGGCACTTGTCGGCAAGGATGTAGAATTTAATCAGGTCGGTGCAGGCTAGCGACGGGCATCTCCGCTCCGTGGTGTGGGCTTCATATTCCTCGGGGAAGTACTTGGTGGTGGTCAGCACCGGATTGGGTGCCGTCTGCCCCAGGCCGCAGAGCGCGCCGTCTTTGATTGACTGGCTGAGCTCAACAAGCAGTTCAACATCCTCCGGCTTTCCCTGGCCGTGAGTGATTTTCTCCAGAATATCGAGCATTTGTTTGGTGCCCACGCGGCAGGGGACGCATTTACCACATGACTCAGCCTGGGTGAAGGCGAGGAAATATCGGGCGATATCGACCATGCAGGTATCCTCGTCCATGACCACCATGCCGCCGGAACCCATGATAGCGCCAGCTTCGGCCAGCGATTCATATTCCACGGGCAGGTCAAGCATCCGGGCGGGCAGGCAGCCGCCGGAAGGACCGCCGGTTTGGACTGCCTTGAACTTCTTGTCATTGGGGATACCCCCGCCAATCCCGTAGATAATTTCCCGGAGCGGGATGCCCATGGGTACCTCGATGAGTCCGGTGCGGTTTATCTTGCCGGCCAGGGCAAAGGTCTTGGTACCCTTGCTTTTTTCGGTGCCGTAGCTGGCGTACCAGTTGCCGCCGTGTTGCAGGATGGCGGATACATTTGCCCAGGTCTCCACATTGTTGATATTGGTTGGTTGACCCCAGAGTCCGGATTGGGCGGGGAACGGGGGGCGGGCCCTGGGCATGCCTCGCTTGCCCTCAATAGAGGCTATCAGCGCCGTCTCTTCGCCGCAGACAAAGGCTCCAGCCCCTTCCTTGATTTTTATGTGGAAGCTGAAATCGGAGCCAAGGATGTTGTCTCCAATCAATCCGTATTCTTCCATCTGTTTGAGTGCCAGCTTCAGTCTCTGGATGGCCAGGGGGTACTCGGCACGGCAATAGATATAGCCTCCGGTGGCGCCTATGGCATAGGCGCCGATGAGCAGACCCTCAAGGACGGCATGCGGGTCGCTTTCCAGGAGGGAGCGGTCCATGAAGGCACCCGGGTCGCCCTCGTCAGCATTGCATATCAGGTGCTTGGCTTCCCCGGCCGCGTCATGGCAGAACTGCCACTTCATGCCGGTAGGAAAGCCGGCACCACCGCGTCCGCGCAGGCCAGACTTTTTTATCTCGTCAATTACTTCTTGCGGCGTCATCTTCAGGGCTTTGACTATGCCGGTATAGCCGCCGCGGGCAATGTAGTGGTTGATTTTCTCAGGGTCGATAATCCCGCAGTTGCGCAGGGCTATTCGTACCTGTGGCTTCAGCATCGGCAGCTCCCAGAACTCGGGAATACCTTCAATACCGCCGTCACCCATCGTACCCAGGGCCAAATCGGGGAGGGGGTTGTCATTGATGATGTAGTCTTCTATGAGCTGGGGGACTGTTTTCGGAGTGACGTTGCCATAAAAGATATGTGGCTGGTTAGGCTTGACTATCTCCACCAGCGGCTCGGCATAACAGATACCGATGCAGCCGACCTGGGTGATATCGGCCTCAAGGCTGTGCCTGGCTAATTCGGAATTGATGGCTTCAATAACGTGCAGGGCTCCGGCGGCCCGGCCGCAGGTAGCCGTGCCTACAATAATATGAGGTTTATTATCCTTTTCCAGGGCTTCCCAGTCTGCCTTCGCCTTTTTTTGTATCTCCTCGAAGTTCACTGCTGCACCTCTTTATACTATTCAGTGCCGGTAATAACACCCTTGACCTTTTTGGTTGCCATTCGGCCATAGACATTGTTGTCAATCACCATTACCGGTGCCAGCGCGCAAGAGCCGAAGCAGGCAATTGATTCCAGGGTATACTCAAGGTCATCGGTGGTCTCGCCTGCCTTGATACCCAGTATTTTCTCCGTTTCTTCCAGTATCTTGGCACCACCACGCACATGACAGGCTGTCCCGCGACATATCTTGACAATCTTTCTGCCCAGAGGCGTCAGCTTGAACTGGGCGTAGAAGGTGCTTACCCCATAGATGGTGCTTTCCGGAATGTGTAAAAACTTGCTGATTTCCCGCATGGCTTCGGCGGGCAGGTAGCGAAACTGCTCCTGGGTTTCCTGCAGGATAGGAATAAGCTCCTGCCTGTCACCATGATAGTGGGCGAAAACCTCACGCAATTTGTCTTGAATGTCCGCCTTGGTCAGATTATTGGTGGCTATGGCTATCACCTCCCGTCTTTAACAGCCTGACCAGTCTCCAGGCAATGTTTTCACAGAGCGTATGTATATCATCATTGGTCAGGTAGTCAGAAATAGTGCTATCAAACATGATGCTCCCCTGGGGAGCGAATTCGGCATCACCCTGCCACAGAGCAATGGTTACCGGCACCCGGCTGAAGGCGTTGATGGTTACTGCCATGTCACCGTAGTCGGCTTTATGCCCCCCCAGGGTTTCGGCATTTTTCAGCAGGTGCTCGGGTTCGCTGCCGAAAAAGGTGACAATGGGCTGTACGGCCCTCTTGGAGAATACGGGGAAGTAGATAAGGCCGTCGGCCAGTTCCTTGTAGGTGATAAGCTTACCGGATAAGGGAGTGCCTTTTGCCCGGATGAAGTAGTGGAGAATCAGGATTTTATCTCGTATGGGGACTTCTTCTCCAGTCGTGAGTGAGACCTCAGCACCAGGCAGGCTGATGCGGTAAGACCGATTTAGGTATTCAATGATTACCGATTTTTCGGAGGGTATATACTGAGCCCCGCTCTGGCGGCATTGTTGTTCAATATCGTCTATAGCAGCCAGCTGCTCGCAGGCAAGCCTGTAAGCGAGTTCGTGAGCGTATTCACGCACATTCTGCTCCGGCGGTTTCAGGCGTTCCCTTGTCATCGGCTATATGCTTCTTTCGATTTTGGCTTGTCTTAATATATCAGTTGCTGTTCTGCTCCTAAGAGAGGGTTTTATTAACCTCACCCCTGTTCAGGATTTGGCAACCCTCCCCCTTTCTATACCTCAAGCCAGGAGTGTGAATACAGTGATTCTCCTTTGAGCACCCTGACCGTTTTGGCATACTTGACCAGTTCATCGGGCAGCGATGACATGTCCAGTTTTTCCCCGTCCATCACCTTGTATACCAGGTCAACTATGTCCTGCCTCTGGCCCCGGGCTATCTGAATCAGGTCAGTGTCAAAGGCGTCAACAATAGCTGAGTACAGCCCGTACCGCATCAGCATTATCATATAAGTCCGGTTCAGCCAGGGCCTGAGCTCGTTGGGCGTGCCGTTGGAAATATTGGACAGTCCCACCGTGGATTTGCAGCCGGGGGCAATCTCTCCCAGCATAGTCATGAACTCCACACAGGCTTTTACCTGGTTGATTTCCACCGATACCGGACTGGCGATGGGGTCAATCCATATCCTTTCGTTGGGTATGCCAATCTCATTGGCTTTATATATGAAATTAACGGTATTCATGGCTCTTTCGTTGACATCGCGCGGCATGCCTTCATTGCTCCAAAGCAGGCCAATGAGGTCGGCATCGTGCTGCCTGGCAAGTTCCAGTCCCTTTTCTATCCTGTCCGTTTGCAGTGAAACCGAGTTGATTAATGCCTGGCTTTTATAGGCTTTCAGCCCGGCTTCCATGGCGACCAGGTTGGTGGTATCCAGGGACAACTGCTTGTCGGTGACCGCCTGTACCGTGTTCACCACCCAGTCCATCAGCTCATCCCCTCCCTTGCGGGCCGGGCCGATATTGAGGTCAATCAGGTCTATTCCCGCTTCTGTCTCCGCCTTGGCCATTTCCTGAATCGGTGCCGCATTCCTCTCCCTGAGTGCCGGGCCAAGGGTTTTTGACATAACGTTTAGGTTTTCCCCGATAAGAATCATCATTTCCTCCTTAAGGCTTCCAGGTCTTCAGATAGCCTGGGATGTGGGCTCCTTCCCTGGGACCAACCAGAATCTCCCAGCCGGGCAGTTCTTCCTCTAAACCGCCGCTTTCAGCCGCTGAATAGCCAGGGATTATCAGTTTTTGATGTTTAATCTTGCTCTCAATGCCGCATTTCTTGACGAAGGGGGCCATAATATCGGCGCTGAATTTACCGGCTGCCCAGGCGGTCATCACCGAAAGCCCCTCGGTATCCTTGACCAGAAGCCAGCCGGGTATTTTGCTGGTTTCAATATAGCCAGAGACGAGAAAATAGGTAAGGGAGAAATTGGTAGTAATCAGTACCGGGGAGTTCTCATTGGGATTGTTGATTTCGTAGATGCCCTCGGTAGTGGCCAGTGGTCGCTGCGGGTCGGTATAAATGTTCAGCCGTTCCACCAGCAGGGGGAACAGGCTCTCCCCCTGGAAATCGGAGAGGACGATGATGCCGGCGTACTTGGCGATAAATATCGAGGCGATTACCGCCTCTTTCATCGGGTTATCGGTCATCTCGCCGGGGAAGACAATGGTAGGGAAGCCCAGGGGGCGGAACTGCTTGTTAAGGGCGGCACTCCTGATAATTATCTGGTCATCAAGTGCCTGGCGGACCGTTCTTGCCCCGGAGTCAAGAACTATATTCTTGATGCCGGCGGCGGTCAGTTTTTCGGTCAATCCCGCTAGTTCCTCCAGGCCTGAGGCTCTGGCAGCTACCGGGCAGTCGTTCTCCTTGGCTAAGCTGGCCACGCTGTCCAGGTTGTCTTTGGTAGCCGCATAAATCAGGGGTTTACGGTCGGCACAGGCTTTCACGCCGGCAGCCAGAATATCGGGATTATCACTCATCAGTATAATGCCGCCATCGCTTTTCCCCTTGACCTTATTGACCAGGGCTTCAAACTTGGCAGCATCTCCTGATTCGGCTTTAACGGCGAGCAGGTTGGGGCGGAGGGTAAGCCCGACCCTTTCGTATTCCATTGTTTTGAACTTCGCCAGCCTGGCGTCAACCTCGGCATCATCCATCTTGTCGCTGATGAGGATGGCCAGTCCCGGCGGGTTCTCAAACCTCTTTTCATGGCGGAACATGACGGTTTCACCGCCGATCTTGAGCGCTCTGTCACCAACGCCGATGATAGCCGGCAGGATAGGTGGTGCCGCTGCCGCCGACAATTTTTCTTTGGCTTCATCGGAGACATAGGGACAGGCGGTCAGTTCGGCTTTGCCCGCTGCCAGGTTCATGGCGAAGGCAAGGCAGGTAGGCACACCGCACTCGCCACAGTTTGTCTTGGGCAACAGTTTGAAAATCTCTATTCCCGTAAGTGCCATAAATATTCTCCTTTCCTAACCAATCACCGGGTTAATTTCTATGCTTCCCACGATGGTGGGTTATTCGTGAGTTTGAGTCTCCTTTCCTGACCCACTATCGGGTTAAAAACGTTTTACCAGTATTAATTAATCACTGGAGAGTATAAAACTCCTTTCCCAGGATGAGAATCTGGTTTGCTATCTATCTAAATCTTCTTATTCTAATTTCTAATAACCCCTCACCCTTTTTTTGAGAGGGGGTGAAGCCCCACTCAAGCTCTCCCGCTAGCCCAGTATCGGGTCCATGGTCAGGGCAGGGTGCCCTTTCTCCTGCAGGAAGGGGAGAATCTCCTCCTCGGTAACTCCCACGGTCTCATCGGCAATCTTGTCAAGGAGGTCGGGTACGCCCAGTTCTTCAGCTCTCTTGACAAACCGCTCCTTAATCTCCTCCTTGAGGCTCGTGGGCATCCAGACCATCCTTAATAAGCTGCCATCACCGGAGAGGAACTTTCTCTGGGTTATGTTATACTTGCCGTGTCCCACGAAGCCGGGGGTGCTCAGGCCGCCGCCGATAGTACCGGCCAGAGTGGTAAACTTCATAACACAGGGGGACTCTCCGG
>CAYWRT010000118.1:0-7179 GCA_964460815.1 uncultured Dehalococcoidaceae bacterium | reverse complement strand
ACTTTATATCGTTAAGGTAAATTATAGAGTTTCATGTTTTACTTTGTCAACTGTTCGGTGTACTGTCCCTCTCCGCTCAAAAGGTAAAACTTTCGAGAAACTGTTCCCAATGGTTTTTTGGGCAGGTTCGAATCCCCCTAGCTGGAGATAGGGGGACTCGAACCCCCGACCTCCGCGATGCGAACGCGGCGCTCTCCCAGCTGAGCTATATCCCCACGGCAACAAGACTATTATAGCATATTATGGGACTGGCGCTCGATGCGCTTAATCCGGTAACGCAGCTTGCCAGCGGGTGCCGTTATCTCGACCACATCGCCATCACGCCGGCCAATGAGCGCCTTGCCCAGGGGTGAGGCGATAGAAATTTTACCTTTGGTAGGGTCTACCTCCCTGGGGTCGACTATCATGTAACGCAGTTCTTCGCCGGAAGCCAGGTCACCTAGCACGATGTGGTCACCAATACCGGTCTTGATGGCGGACTCTCTTTTTTCACCAATAACAGTCGCCGCCTTCAATGTTTGCTCCAGCTCTTTAATCCGTCCCTCCACATGCCCGCGTTGCTCTCTGGCGGCGGCCAGCGGTGCGTTCTCCCGGAAGTCCTTATCAGCGGCGGCTAGTCGTATCTCATCAATGAGTTCATGGCTCTTATTCCTGAGGTCAGCCAGCTCGGCTTCCAGTTCTTCATACTTCTGTCGGGTCAGGGAAACAGACTCTGGCAGTCTGCGCCTGGCGCTAACCTGTAGCCCGGCTTTTGTCTTCCTGGTTTTTAAATGGGCAGCCAGGTTAGTCCGGCTCCATCCCTCCTTCTTGGCATAAGCCAGGAAGGCGCGTATTAGCTCAAGCTTTTTAGCATAGTCGGTGTCCGACATGGATAACTGCTCGGCGTAACTGGCTACCTCGGGCGCAGCCAGTCTGTTAAAGGGTCTCTCCCAGCCATACCAGCGAACAAATTTGTACACCTCCGGCTGGCTGGCTTCCCTTTCTTGAGATGATAATTTAGCTAAAAATTGGGTGGCGGCATCGCCCAGGCTGGAATTCTGACCACCAGTATTCACCATATTTACCTCTCAACAAGAATCCTTCACCTAATTCTAAACATTAACCGCATCGCCGGTCAATCTAGCCAGTTCTGAAGGGGAGTTTTATTACATTTACAGCCCGGGATATTATCCGGTAGCGCAACAGCCCCAAGATTGTCCGGCTGTGCCAGTCAAAAGACAGCTCCTCAGCTTTTAGTAAGGCTTCATCAATGCCGTTGGCTTTGGCTATCTCGAAGATACGGTCAATCTGCCGGTCGCTCAGGCGTTCGTACAGTTTTCTAGCCCAGTAGCCTATCTTTATTTCCCGTCCCAGTCTCTTTCGCCACCCCCGCTCATAACGAGCCAGCCTTTTCGCCGACAGGTCATCGTCTGCCAGCGCCTGATGCAGGGTTCTGACAGCTATGTCAGCGCAGAGCAGACCATAGTAAATGCCACCGGCGCTGGTCGGCTTTACCTGTCCGGCGGCATCCCCTATCACCAGCAGCCGCTCGCCGCAGGTCCGGGGCAGCGGCTTCAGGGGTATCCCCCCATAGCTCAACTCTGCCTGGGCTGAAGCTATTTTGCCCCGGGCCACCAGGGACCCCAGCCACTTCTTTAAATAAAGCCCGGGATCCCTCCGCGACATCAGACCCACCCGAGCTACTGGCGGTACGGTAGGCACCAGCCAGGCGAAGAAGCCAGGGGCAATTTCCCGACTGAAGTAGACTTCCACCTCATGAAGCCCCGATGCTTCTACCTCAGCCTGGGCGCCGATGGTGAAGTCACCAAATCTGCCCAGACCCAACCGCTGACACAGCCGGGAACCAAAGCCACTGGCGATAACCACGGCTCTCGCCTCAAAGTTTGCCCCCTTTCCCCGGCAGAATGCCTCAACACTTACCCTGTCCCTTTCCATGGCTATATCTTTTACCAAGCTGTTGAAAACGTAGTCGGCTCCGGCACCCTGAGCCTGCTCCGCCAGGGATATGTCAAAAGCCGCCCGGTCCAGAATACATGCCTGCGGCTCTTCCCGCCATAGACTGAGCCGGTTCCCGGAGGGCGAAAACAGCCGGGCGCTGTTTACCTGCCTTAAAATAACCCTGTCTTCTACGGCGAAGGCGTTGACACACTCCTGACCGATAATGCCGGTGCAGCAGACCGACTCTCCCACCCGCCGCTTCCGCTCCAGCACCAAGACCCGGTGTCCCTCCTCAGCCAGCTTACAGGCTGTATAGCTACCGGCTGGTCCGCCGCCAACAACAATGATGTCATACAATTTCAATCTCCGTTAGAAGCCTTCGATTGGCGAGTCATCAACCTTTTGAGCAGGTAGGCTACCAAGGCGATAACAGTAATCACCATAATGGTCAGGAGGGAGTTAGTGCCGTTAATTTTGAGCCCGAACAGCACGTGCAGAACAATAATGCTGAGTGTTACCGCAGCAATGGATATGCCAAAGGAAAGAGCCACCCTTTCAATGATACTCAGCCGACTGAAGAAAACAAAGCTCCAGGCAAAGCCGGGCACAAAGAACACAAGTATAAAGCCCAGGATGGCCCTGATGGTGGGCAGACGCTCAGCCAAGGGTATAACCGAGCTAAGTAGGTCCATGCCCTTATACTACTCAATCCGAGAGGTAACTTCAAGCACAGCCAGGGAATTTGATTGCCCCGGCGGCACCCTTTCCCCGGATAGCCGAAGAATTATTTAGTGGTAAAGAATGCCCACCAGGGCTTTTCTTCTTTAATAATATTGGCTTCCGTGCTGGCCGCATCCACGGTTAAAGTTGTCTCAACCTTCACAGGGATGAAGCCGAACAGCTTTCTGTTCTCATCTGCTTTGACCTTGTAGACTGCCTTAGCATTCTCTTCTTTCAATTCAATCTCTTTGGGCTCGATATTGATTTTCTCGATAACAGCCGTCGGCCTGAGATTAACCTCGGAGTCCCCGACTCTTAAAACCTCATTCTCAATACTCAACTCCAGCGCATTTATTTCAAGGTCTGCATCGTGAATAATGACCCGGGCCTCGGCTGGCTTTATGGCCAGTTCCTTATTGTCAATTCTGGCCAGCACGCTCTTATCGACTGTTTTGACAACCACCTTGTCCATCCTCACTTCACCCGGCCTCACCTCTATTCTGGTAACTATGCCACTGACTTCCTCGGCACTGATTTCCGCTTTGCTTTTTATCAGTTCCTCAATCAGTTTATCTATCTCGTCTCGCAGTCCTTCGAGGCTGGCTATCTGTTTCTCTATGGCCACTTCCTCGGTCGCAATCTCAGCAATCCGGCGCTTGTAATAGTCTGTTATCTCCCCGCCGGATGCCACTGCGATTGGTCTCGGTATCACAAATTCAACGGGCGATGTTTCCGTTGGGGAAATGGGAGCGGAACCACCACCGCTTTTACTGGATACACCGCCTTCACATTTTATTCGAGCTCTCTCAATCGATGCTTCGAGGTTGGCTACTGTATTTTTAATATCTTCCTTCCCACCACGATATCCCTTATCTTTGAGCTCTTCATCAGACAAAGCGTACAGGCCTTCATAATGTTTCTTCTTTTCTTCCAGGGCTTGTACCTCAGCGCACCAGTCTACGGGAGCGGAACTAACCCCGGTCTCCTGGCTGGACCCAACAGCGGTCGGCTTTTCCACGACCACCTGTGTTGGCCCGACTTCTCCCAGAACCACGGGCGGCCCTATAATTACTAATGATGAACTCGGCTCTTCTTCCCCCGAAATTGCTCTGGGCTTCTCTATCACAACCTGCGTTGGAGCTGGCGCTACCATGACCATGGGCTTCTCACTGGCTTTCCTTATCTCCTCTTTAATTACCTGGATCTTTTCCTGTAACTCTCTAACTACCTCCGGCTCATTTGCCTCCTGAAACGTCCTCACCAGGCTGTCTAATTCCTTCATTAACTCGTTATTAACGGCAAATATCTGCGGGGTTGTCTGATTATCACTACTTCCCTGTGATGATACCGAAACCGTTTTTTCATTGTCTTCAATTTGAGCGAAGGCTGGCGACGCTCCCAATATTACGGACACCGAGACTATCGAAATAATAACGGCGCTGAACAGTCTTCTCATTTTATTTAACCTCCATATTTTGATTACCCACATATTGTCAATAAAATTAAAATAGATAATGCGGCTTTATTTTTAGTCCTTCTTCCCTCCCGAAAACTCCCCGGTTACTAGGTTATAACGCTAAATATCTTAAAAGGTTAGGACATATAGAACTATTTGTACGGGCATTCGCCTATTGGCATTTTGAGTCGCTCATATTGAATACAATTTAATTACTCTATTTAGCAAATATTGTATCACGCATTCCCAGCCGTCCATCACTTACTTAAGTACCCTTTTCGCTGTTACTTTTCACCTATATTTTATTAATAAATAAGGGGAAGCTAATTCTAGCTTCCCCATTTCGGTAATTTTTTATGGTCGGGGCGGCCGGATTTGAACCGGCGACCACCTGAACCCCATTCAGAATTTTGAGACTATTTGTTAATCCTAGCCTGTTAATTTTTCGCTGTAATTTCTTGCTTGACCTTCGGGATTATAGTATGTTGTTTAGCTGTCCGTTCATGATGAAAAAATACGATCCGGAAACAATCCAGATTTCAATTTCGGTGTGCCTGCCATTGTCAAGTGGGCGATTGTTCGGCTGCATCCAAGCTGGTAGTTGCGTCCTTGCTCTGAATTGGCTCTCTGCCTAGAATTATTTGTGCAACCTTATTGGCTATGAGTTCAGCTGGTTCATCTGTCCTCTCAATGAACTCATAAATAGTTCCTGAGAAATGTTCCTCAAGTCTTGCATTTATCCATTTGGCAATCATATGAAAGCCACAGGTTATTAATCGTCCTCCCTTCCACACTTCGATAATGGTTAAGGAAAGTCGTTTATTATGGCATATAATGGGCCAGTACTTGACAAGGTTCCTACCAGGTTCACAATCTTCGTCATATGCAACTATGAACTGACGCCCAGGCATGTTAATGACTATGTCAGCCTCTGGCCACATATTCTTAGGTTGGCCCATACACTGAACCTTACAATGATCCTCTATGGGCCACTTGGGATAACGAGAGACTAACTCAGAAATCAAGGCAGTCAAAAATACTTCCTTCGCTGCCGTGCTCATTATGCCTCCTTCAGTTTATTTCAACCGAGATATAGGTAGCCCAGGCGACCTACCATCAATGTCTATTAGACTTTCAGCACGTTATACCCTCGAATCTCAGTGAACAAAACTGTAAATGCCAATATATATTTCATATATGAAATATATATTATTAAATGTCCACTAGTCAATGATAAGCGAGGGAGTTATCCGTTAGAAGAAATTACTTACTCTCGGTAAGACCTGCTAAGCCATCGTACGCATTCCGTCTGATGACTCTAAGTACATTCTCGAGTGAAAGAGCGTCATCTCGGGTAATTGATGACATCAACCGGTCAACAACCTGTTGTGCTGCCGGCATTGCCTCTTTGAGAACCATACGTCCCATGTCCGTAATCGTGATTTTAACGAACCTTTTATCCTTCTCATCACGCTCGGTTTCGAGCAATCCTTCTCGCTTCATTCGGTTGATCAGGGTCGTGACATTGTGCGGAGCTGTATCCGTCCACTGAGCAATCTGGGAGGCTGTGACGGCAGCAGTAGGATCATAATAAAAGGCCATCAACACTATCAGCTTTACATCTGAGAGACCGGCCTTCTTATTCATGTAAGCATCCTGGTACTTGGCAGCCACACGAGCTGTCTGCGTGAATAGTATGAATGTCCTCAGGATAGGGTCTTCTTCTTTTATCTCTATTAAATCCTTCATGGCGTTATACCCCGAAACAGAATAATGCATACCTGAAGTAATGTCAATTTCATATGACATGGATGAGCCTATTAACGGTCGCTTAATATATAAAATATTGCGCCAGAAGAGCAACCGCAGTGAGATTGGGCAAATGTCAGAAAAGTGTGATGCGAAGTGAGAAAGCTGGGAATCAAGTCGGTAGAATATCTCGCTTCAGGCTATTTCTTGGCTAATGCTCGCTCCATACGCAGGCCGGCACCTGCATGATATGGCCTTTTGAAGGCTTCGGGATACTTCTTTCTCAACTCCTCCAGGTTAACGGTCTCGACCTCAACCAGGAAGCTGCTTACAACCATCCCGGTGGCATTCTTGGAGGTTGTGTTGTGCGGAGTTATCGTATTAATGGCACCACCTCTGTCAAGCTCACCAGGGACTATCGGGTCATACCTCGCCCCATGGTCCATATATACGACGCCGGGCATCATCCTCTCGGTTACATTGGCGCCACCAAGGACAGTCCCTCTTTCGTTGTATACTTTAACCACGTCGCCATTTCTTATGCCCCTTGCCGCCGCGTCCCTCGGATTTATCCACAACGGTTCATATTTGTAACCATCCGGCCCCGTCACCTTGCAAGTCGGCGCTTCCCTTGTCCACGTAATATCATCGCACTGGGCATGTACCCGCCATCTGCCGTGGTTGGACATGAGGAGTAGAGGATACTTTTTGGCTCTTTCACTGGAGAGCCTTTCATCATGGCTCTCCCCCTTTTCAATCCAGTGCGGCACCACCGGCCTTTCTTCGTCATCAGGAAAATGTTCGGCTAGAGTCTGGGCATAGAACTCTATCTTACCGGAAGGGGTCTTTAAAGGGTTTTTCTCAGGGTTCTCGTAGAATTTCAGCAAGCCAGGCGGGTATTTCTTCCACTCCGGTTCGGTTGGGACGACAAAATATCCCTTTTCTTCAAACTCTTCGTAGGTAATCATATCCTTTATGCCAGAATTTTCAAAGTAGAATCGTAGCCATTCGTCAATTGTCTTGCCTCCCGTGTACTTGTCCAGAAGACCAAATTTCTCGGCTATCATACAGACTATCTCATAGTCACTCTTGGACTCTCCCACAGGTTCAATGCATTTTCTCTCATGCATGGCAGTATAGAACTGCCCGCTGCTCATATCCGAACCTATATCCTGCTCCTCGAATTTAGTACTCACCGGCAGGATAATATCAGCAAAGAGGCAATCGTTCTCCAGCCAGGGGTGCTGGGCTAAAATAAATTCAATCTTCGGGCTTCTCAGCGCCTTTATGTAGGAATTGCTGTCATTCCAGCATGT
>CAYWRT010000117.1:0-7224 GCA_964460815.1 uncultured Dehalococcoidaceae bacterium | reverse complement strand
AGGACAATTACGTCATGCAGAAATTCGCCCGGGCGGTGCTGGGCACCAACAATGTTGACCACTGTGCCCGCCTCTGACATGCCCCCACTGTGGCCGGTCTGGTCACAACCTTCGGCAGCGGCGCCTCGACCAACTCTATTAAAGATTTGAGCGATGCCAGATGTATTCTGGCTATCGGCACCAACACCACCGAGGCTCACCCGGTAATCGGCATGAACATCCGGCAGGCGATACACAGGGGTACCAGGCTCATTGTCGCCAATCCCCTGGAGATTGACCTGGTGCGCGACGCTGACCTGTGGCTACGGCACCGCTCCGGTACCGACGTAGTCCTGCTTATGGGAATGATGAAGGTCATCGTTGACGAAGGGCTAATGGACTCGGAATTCATCGAGCAGCGGTGCGAGAACTTCAACGCCTTTACGGAGTCACTCAGGAACTTCCCTCTGGAACTGGTGGAGAGTATCACCGGTGTACCCGGTAACAAGATAGCCGAAGCCGCCCGCCTCTATGCCACCAACAGCCCGTCGACCATTCTCTACGCTATGGGTATTACTCAGCACAGCCACGGCACCGATAATGTCATGGCTACCGCCAATCTGGCTATGCTTACCGGTAATATCGGTAAGCCCGGCACCGGAGTAGACCCGCTTCGGGGGCAGAACAACGTCCAGGGTGCCTGCGATGTGGGTGCCCTGCCTAATGTCTACCCCGGTTACCAGGCGGTCAGCGACGAAATAATAAGGGATAAATTTGAGGCTGCCTGGGAATGCGAGCTGAATCCGGTCCCGGGGAAGACGCTCACCGAGATTCTACCGGCGGCGCATGAGGGGAAGATAAAGGCTATTTACCTCATGGGCGAAAATCCTTACCTAAGCGACCCCGATGCCAGTCATGCTCGCGAGGCGCTCAGGAAACTGGAATTCTTTGTAGTTCAGGATATCTTTCTCTCCGAAACTGCCCAATTAGCCGACGTAGTCCTGCCAGCGACCAGCTTCGCCGAAAAGGACGGCACCTTCACCAACACCGAGCGACGGGTACAGAGGGTGAGAAAGGCCATAGAGCCGGTAGGCAACAGCCGGCCTGACTGGCTAATAACCTGCCAGATTGCCCGGGGCATGGGGGCCAGGGGGTTCGACTTTGACCATCCTTCCCAGATTTTTGACGAGATTGCCAGTGTTACCCCCAGCTACGGAGGCATTAACTACAGTCGTCTGGAAGAGGATGGCCTGCAGTGGCCCTGCCCCATCGAAGACCATCCCGGGACACCCATCCTGCATACGGAGCTTTTCACCCGGGGCAAGGGACATTTCGTCCCGCTGGAATACCGGCCCTCCGATGAACTACCCGATGATGAATACCCCCTGATTCTGACCACCGACCGCAGCCTGTTTCAATTTCATACCGGCACAATGACACGTAAGGTGAGAGGACTCAACATATTCCGGGGTGAAGAGCTGGTGGAGATAAATCCCCGGGATGCCGAGGCTCTGGGCATTGATGACGGTGAGACGGTACTGGTGACTTCCCGCCGGGGAGAGGTAACCGCCAAGGCCAGGGTCACCGAGTCCTCCCTGAGGGGCACTGTAGCCATGACCTTCCATTTTGCCGAAAGCCCGACCAACGAGCTAACCAACCCGGCCCTCGACCCGGTGGCTAAAATACCTGAATTTAAGGTATGCGCGGTAAGAATCAAGAAAAACGGCAAGGTAACCGCCAGGACAGCCTGAATACCTCTCCCACGACAGGGCTTCCGTTAATTAATCCAGACCCAACTCAATCAGTGTCTGAAAGTACGGTTGTGGCGTCCGGCAAGTCCTGAATGAGAGGGTACTTAACTGATTTGTTTCTTTCTTCTTCATCTCGCCCATTATAGACCGCACCACACTGAAGACAGGATATATAAAATCCGTCAGAATCACGTTCTAAAAACAGGTCGCCCCCACAACGCTTGCACCCTTTAAACTTGATAATGTGCAACATGGTACTTCCTCACCCCCCAATATCGTCTATTTATCCAAATTGAATATTAGTAACATATTTTACAATCCTGACAATTGTTACTATTTCGGTGAACGTTGATATGGTAAGCAAACCAAATCACAACAGCATCACAAAATGCGTGCCAAACATCACAAAAATATCACAAAGTGGTTATAGAGATTGTTTGGTAACCCCCCCACAGGAGGTGGGAGGAACTGATGCGAATTCTAAAAGAGGCAGGCTTCCTGGCGGGGGGATAAGGCGGGGAATATTGACGGGCTAAGCCATGAATGATACGAGGGCGGCAGGGTGGGACTAGACTACAAACGAGGGGAAAACAGAGAGTGTGATAAACAAAAAATCCTCCCTTGCCAGGCTATGCCTTGCGGTCTCCCTTCAGCTCCCGAACAATCATCTCAACACAAAGAGGGACTGCCTCTTTTACCTGAGGCGTACATTCCTCACTGAAGCGGCTTGTATCTACCACCTCAATGGCAAAGATATCGATACGAGATGGCAAAGCCAGACCGAGCTGGCTGCCAAGCTCAAGGGCGGTAGCAAAATTAACATCATGGGGTGAGGCAGCGTGCCGTGTGGTATTGAATGCCCCAAGGTCAAGACGGTAAATCTGGCCTGCCTCCCCTTCACCGGTCTGAATAGCGTCGATGATGATGACCTTATCATAGTCAGCCAGCAGGTCCAGGAAATCCAGCCCGGCAATGCTGGCCTCAAGCACATCTACCTCAGGCTCTTTCAGCCTGTCCCTCAGCGCCGCAGCCACACGACAGCCAACACCGTCATCACTTAAAATGGGATTACCAAGTCCTAAAATGAGAGTTTTAGGGTGACCATTTCTCATAAGGTTATAATCTCCCCGGCTCCAAATCCAGGCCTACAGCCGACTCAATCTTTCGACAACCTCTCTGTTACTATTATAGATAACAACCTCGATTGGCATCTGCCCCGTCAGCATATGGGTGGCGCAGGCCATACACGGGTCATAGGCACGGAAGGCCATCTCCACCATATTGAGCAGCCCCTCCGAGACTGCCTGCCCCTTCTTGATTAACCCCTGGGCCGCCTTCTTGATTGACATATTCATCGCCGGATAGTTATGCGCCGTAGCTACAATCAGGTTTACCTTCTGCACCATGCCCCTGTCGTCCGTCTGGTAATGATGAATCAGGGTTCCCCTTGGTGCTTCGATAATACTGACGCCCTCATCAGGCGTGGCCGTGGGAACAGTCCTGACTTCAGGACTGGTAATCTCACTGTCCTGACAGAGCTCCAGGAGGCGCTCGGCAGCATAGAGTATCTCAATCAGCCTTGCCCAGTGAAAGGCAAGTGTGGCGTGCACCGGCTTGCCGCCCAGAGTCTTATACATTCTTTCGTATTCAGCCTGAGCTAGGGGCGTGGCCATACCGTCAGCCGCATTGAGGCGGGCGAGGGGGCTGACCCGGTAGACGCCGCTGTCCTTACCCTCAACCAGGCCCTTCCAGCCAACCTTCTTAAGGAAGGGGAACTTCAGGTAAGACCAGGGCTCGACATGCTCGGCAATATAGTCCAGGTATTCCGACGGCTCAAAACGGGCAACCTCTTTGCCCTCCGAGTCAACCACGCGGACGTTACCGTCATAGAAGTTTACCTTGTTATCGCTGTCAACCAGTCCCATGTAGTAGCTCTTCATGGTGTAGACATCGCCGGTAATAAGGTCAAGGTACTCCTTGTTACCGAGCACCAGGTCGTCAAAGAGCTTCAGGCCGAATTTGCCAAACTCCACCAGGGACCTGGCCTTCTCCTCAAAGTTCTGGCGCTCCGCCTCATTTATGGGCTTGCTCATGCCCCCGGGCAGACCGCAGACGGGGTGGGTCGCCTTGCCTCCGATAACAGCTTGAATATCCTGGGCATAGGCACGGTGCTTTATTACCTCACTGCCAATGTCAAGACCAACCTTGGCAACCAGCCCGAGGATGTTTCTCTCGGCGGGGTCGCTCATCGGTCCCAGAACAAAGTCGGGGGCAGCCAGAGCGTAAAAATGGGCAACATGAGAGTGAATCATGTGGGCGCAGTAGAACAGCTCCCGCAGCTTCTTGGCGGCGGGCGGCGGGTCAACGTGGTAGACAGCATCCGTGGCCTTACACGAGGCCATGTGATGGGCCCCCGGTCAGACGCCGCAGATTCGTGGCACGATGCGGGGCAGCTCTTCTACCGGCCTGCCCTCGCAGAACTTCTCGAAGCCACGCAGCTCTGGTATCTGAAGGTAGGCATTTTCAACATCGCCGTCATCATTGAGGAAGATTTCTATCTTACCGTGTCCCTCAAGCCTGGTTATAGGGTCAATACTTATTTTTGCCATTTTCACACTCCTTAATTCTTGTGGCGGCGTTTTTATGCAGCACCGAATTAGCCCAAGCCCGAATATATCTGGCACACTCCTTAATTACTTAGGAGCATTTTCTTCTTCAGCCTCGAATTGAATTAACCAAATACGTCCGGCACACCCCTACGTTTTTTGTATTCGTTTTCTCCTCAGCATGGAATCGGCCAATCCGAATCTATAAAAGGTGCCGGCCGGGTCAACCATTTCATCCACCATCTTCTTAATCTCATGCTGGTCACCCCCCTGATAAATAGAAGCGATGGCACTGACCAGCTTGGCACCCTGGTCAACTACCCCCGGCGGTGGTCCAAAGCAGCCGCGGCAGGGCATATTGGCTTCAATACAGCGCAAGCCACAGCCGCCACGCGTCGCCGGGCCACAGCAGACTATGCCCTGCTCAAGAAGGCATCTCTCGGGGTCAGGGATAATCTCGTGGGGCCGGTAAAGCCTTGTTATCTTCTTTTCTTCTTTTTTACGCTTGCACTCATCACAAAGAGTCTTATCTGAGGCAATTACCGACCCCACTTGAGGCAGGCTGCTACTGGCAAAGAGTTCCACCAATTTTAAGATAAGGTCTACCGGCGGCGGGCAGCCGGGGACAAAGTATTCCACATCAACTACCTGCGCCAGCGTCAGCACCGTGTCAAATAGTTCGGGCAGTTCAAGTTCGCCCTCCGGCACCTTGGTCTGGATGAGTGGCACAGTGCCACTCTCGTTGCTATTCGACGGTGCTTCCAGGTAGACCCGCTGGAATATCCCCTCACGGTTGCTGAAGTTAGCCAGCGCCGGTATACCGCCGAAGCAGGCACAGGCACCGAAGGCTACCATTACCTTCGACTTATCACGGAGCAGCTTAGCAATCTCCTCCTGCTCCGAGCTTCTGATAGCTCCGTTGAAGAGGCATAAATCAATACTCTTGTTCTCCATAGCCCTGACATGGTGGTATTTGAAGTCTACGGCGATTGGCCAGAATACTATGTCGGCCAGACTGGCAATATCCAGTATCTTCTCGTTGGTGTCAAGGACAGCTACATCGCAGCCGCCGCAGGAAGCCGCCCAGTACAGGGCCAATTTGGGTTTAGCCATTCTCACCACCTCCATTACGGCTGAAAGGGCCTAATTTCCTTATTTGCTCGGTCATCTCGTTAACGATGCCCGCAAAACGGTCGCCTTCTGATGCTGATACCCAGTCCAGGCGTACCCGCTCGTCTTCAATCCCGAGCTGAGCCAGCATTTTCTTCAGTAAGGGTATCCGGCGGGCTGTCTTCATATTACCATCCAGGTAATGACATTCACCAGGGTGTCAGCCACAGACGAGGACGCCGTCAGCCCCGGCATCAAAGGCTTTCAGGATAAAGGTGGGGTCTACCCTTCCGGAGCACATGACCCGCACCACCCTGACATTAGGAGCGTATTTCTTCCGCGATGTGCCGGCCAGGTCAGCGCCGGCATATGAGCACCAGTTACACAGAATGCCCACAATCTTTGGTTCAAAGCTCATAACAATACCCCCTCAATCTCAGACATAATCTGCTCGGTGGTGAAGTGTCGGCCGGTAATGGCACCGCTGGGGCAGGCAGCCACACAGGTGCCACAGCCCTTGCAGAGCGCCTCATTGATGCGGCAGACCTCCTTTTCTTCGTCAAAGGTGATAGCCTTGTAAGAACAGAGGTCAACGCATATCTTACAGCCGGCGCAGTGTTCTTCATCCACCACCGCAGTGGCAGATTCGATTTCCACACTGCCCTTGCTTATCATGGCAAGGACTCTGGCCGCAGCCGCCGATGCCTGAGCTACGGTATCCGGTATATCTTTGGGACTCTGGCAACAGCCGGCCACAAAAACACCTTCCGTCGTCGTGGCTACAGGGTCAAGCTTGGGATGCTTTTCCAGGAAGAACCCGTCTGCCTTTCGGCTCAGGGAGAAGAGTCTGGCCACGCTCTCCGCATCGGCACGGGGCTCCAGGGCACAGCTCAGGACAACCATGTCCACGGGGAGGCGCCGTTTGCGGCGCACCAGTGTGTCTTCAACGATGACCATCAGCTTGCCTTTTTCTTCGGGGCTTTCGGCAATGTTGGTTATCTCGCCGGCTTTCCCACGTATAAAGTTCACGCCCTCCTCCTGAAGCCGCTCATAGAACTCTTCATAGCCCGAACCGGCACAGCGCATGTCAATATAGAGCTGGTAGACAACCGCCTCGGGCACTTTCTCTTTCAGCAGGTGAGCGAACTTCAGTGAGTACATACAGCAGACCCGCGAGCAGTAGCGGTGGTAGTTGGTATCGCGGCTGCCGACGCAGTGCAGTATGGCGACACTCTGTGGCGGTGAACCATCCTTGAGCATTATTTTACCATCCGTGGGACCGGAGGCATTGCTCATTCTCTCGAACTGGATGCCGGTGACGACATTATCATATTGCCCGTAACCAAACTGCGCTATTACAGATGGGTCGAAAGAGTCAAAGCCGGTGGCAGCGATAATGTTGCCCACGTCCATCTCAACCGTTTTTTCCTTTTGCTCAAAGTCAATCGCCTGTGCCTCGCAGAACTTCTCACAGGCACGGCACTTGCCTTTGAGGAAATAGGTGCAGTGCTCCGGGTCAATAACCGGTATATTGGGCACCGCCTGGGGGAACGGTGTATAGATTGCCTTTCTCAGGCCAAGCCCACAATCGAAGGCATTGTCCACTTTCATGGGGCACTTATCCTGGCAGGTGCCGCAACCGGTACATTTGCTTTCATCTACATAGCGCGGCTTCTTTTTTATTTTTACCTTGAAATTGCCCACATAGCCGGATACATCCACAACCTCACTGTATGTCATCAGCTCGATGTTTTCGTGTGACCTCACCGAGGCCATCT
>CAYWRT010000116.1:0-7364 GCA_964460815.1 uncultured Dehalococcoidaceae bacterium | reverse complement strand
GTAATATAATAAAGCACTTCCGTAATCAATAGCTGTGGCGTGCCCTACTGGCGCTCTGTGATGGCTTGCCCCTCCCCCCTAAGATATCTTTTCCCACCCGCCGCCCTCGCGGCATCAGTGGCTTATCCGCTGTACCCTTGCAGCTCTGGAGGTTTATTCCCTGCGCTCTAGTAGCACCCAAGACTTATCCTGCAAGTGTATACTCATAATCCGCAAAGGGAATACATGGGAGAAAGTGGATAAAAGTCTATTTTATCTTTTCCCACCCGCCACCCTCGCGGCATCAGCGGCTTATCCCGTGGTTCTCTCACCCCCACCCCCCAGATATGAGAAAAAGAGTGCAGACCCCATCCCAGATAGGGGAGTAGCCAGCCGAGAGGGGGATAAAGGTACTTGGTCAGAAATGAGGCTGGCCTGCCTCTCTCCCATCCTCACGGAGGGGGGATAAGGGGGGGAATATTTACGGGCTAAACCATGGATGATACGAGGGCGGCAGGGTGGGAAAAGATAACAAGCGGGGGTAAGGGGTGAGGTATATAGAATCCTGAAAGAGTGAAGTTATGTAAAGTAAGCATGGATTAATTGCGCTCGTAGCTAATCACTGATATAATAAAGTTTATGGACATGGAGGATAATTTAGAGATAATGCGCCACTCAGCCGCTCATGTCATGGCGGAGGCCGTCCTATCTATCTTCCCGGATGCCAAGTTCGGCATCGGACCGGCTATTGAAGACGGCTTTTACTACGACTTTGATTTATCACGCTCGCTGACGCCCGATGATTTGCCCATCATTGAGAAGAAGATGAGCGAGATAATAGCCGCCGATTTGCCTTTTATAAGAAAGGAAGTAACCAAGGAAGCAGCCAGACGGCTGTTCGCCTCCCAGCCCTACAAGCTGGAGCTGATTGATGAAATCCCGGATGAGAAGGTAGGCACATATCAACAGGGCACCTTTGTTGATTTGTGCCGTGGACCCCATGTTAATTCTACCGGGGCAATAAAGGCCTTCAAGCTAATCAGCATTGCCGGTGCTTACTGGCGTGGCGACGAAAACCTCCCCATGCTACAGCGGATATACGGCGTCGCCTTCGATACCGGAGAAGCCCTGGACGAGTATCTGAAAAGACTTGACGAAGCTGCCAGGCGCGACCACAGGAAACTCGGCAAGGAGCTTGACCTCTTCAGTATCCATGAGGAGGCTGGGCCGGGATTAGTCCACTGGCACCCCAAGGGGGCGGTAATACGCCGCGTCATCGAGGACTTCTGGAGGGACGAGCATATCAGGCGCGGCTACGACATTGTCTATACGCCTCATATTGCCAAAGTGGGTTTGTGGCAGACCAGCGGCCACTGGGATTTTTACAGGGATTACCTGTACAGTCCCATGGACGTAGAGGGTCAGCAGTATATCATCAAGCCCATGAACTGCCTGGGCCATATCCTGATATACAAGACCAGACTGCGCAGCTACCGTGAGCTGCCACTGCGCTACGCGGAGCTGGGTACCGTTTATCGCTACGAGCGCTCCGGCGTGCTGCACGGACTGGCCCGCGTCCGTGGCTTTACCCAGGATGATGCCCATATCTTCTGCCGCTTTGACCAGCTGGAAGAGGAAGTAATCAGGGTTCTGGAGCTGACCCGCTTCATGATGGACACCTTCGGTTTTACCAACCATAAGGTTCTGCTATCGACCCGACCCGAGAAATATGCCGGCGCCCTCGAGACCTGGGAAGAAGCTACCGAGACCCTGCAAAAAGCCCTGGCCCATGCTGGCATTGCCTACGAAGTAGACCCGGGGGAAGGGGTATTTTACGGACCCAAGATAGATACCAAGATTGAAGATGCCCTGGGGAGAGACTGGCAGGGGCCAACGGTCCAGGTAGATTTCAACCTGCCGCAGCGCTTTGATGTTAACTATATCGGTGAAGATGGTCGGGAGCATATGGTCGCCATGGTGCACCGCACCGTGCTGGGCAGTATGGAGCGCTTCCTCGCCTCACTTATTGAGCACTATGGAGGTGCCTTCCCGGTGTGGCTGGCTCCGGTGCAGGTAAAAGTAATTCCGGTGGCTGACCGCCACCTGGACTATGCCCACAAACTGGAGACTGAACTTAAAAGCCGGGGGCTGCGCGTAGAGATTGATGACCGCTCCGAAAGGATAAACCTTAAAATCAGGCAGGCGCAACTGGATAAGATTCCCTACATGCTCATAATAGGTGATAAAGAGGTAGCTGATAATTCCGTTTCTGTCCGTCTTCGCAGTGGTGAGCAAATGCCTGCCCGGCCCCTTGCCGGTTTTCTGGAGACCATAAGTGCCGACATCGCCAGCAAGGCGTGAAATAAAAGGTTGATATTAGTTTGCTATCTCCAAGAGTTGATTACTGTGAAAAAATATGGTATAGTTTTTGTCCGTAGGACACCTGTGCTCGGAGGAGGTAAGAAAGGACATAATTAAGCAACTGCGTGTCAACGAGCGAATTATCGCCAGAGAGGTTCGCCTGGTGGGGGAGAAGGGGGAACAGCTAGGGATTATGCCCTTGGTTCAGGCACGAGAGGTGGCGAGAAAGCACAATCTGGACCTGGTTGAGGTGGCGCCTACGTCAGTGCCTCCTGTCTGTCGCCTTCTTGATTACGGTAAGTACAAATACGAGCAGGCGAAGAAAGAACAGCAGGCGAGGAAGAGCCAGAAGGCCTCATTACTGAGAGAAGTTAGAATACGACCCAAGATTGGTATCCATGATTTTGAGGCTAAAGCCAGGACAGCCAGGAAACTGCTGACAGAGGGAGATAAGCTCAAGGTGACACTGATGTTCCGGGGCCGCGAAGCCACGCACCCCGAGCTGGGCTGGAAGGTGCTGCAGCGGATGGTGGAAGCGCTGAGTGATGTTGCCTCTCTGGAGAGACAGCCGGTAATGGAGGGGAGGCGGATGGACATAATCCTGGCACCCAGTTCCAAAGCCAAAGTAAAAGAAGAAGTTAAGGAAGCTCAAAATGCCGAAAATGAAAACCCATAAAGGGGCCAAGAGCCGCTTCCATGTTACCGGCAGCGGCAAGATTATGCGGGTCAAGGGACCCAAAAGCCATCTTCGTACCCATAAAGCCAAGCGGGTCAGGGGGCTCTTTGATGAAATGATTGAGCTGCACCCCAGTGACCGGAAGCGGATAAAGAGGCTGATACCCCACGGGGTCAGATAGATAGGAGGGACTATCACTTGCCGAGAGTTAAAAGAGGCGTAACCTCACACCACCGCCATAAGAAGGTGTTAGCCCTGACCAGGGGACACCGGGGGACCAAGCACAGGCTCATCAAGCGGGCTACCGAGTCGATGCTGCACTCATTGAGTTATGCCTACAGTCACCGCCGTGAGCGGAAGGGCGATATGAGAAGACTCTGGATTCTGCGCGTTAATGCCGCCTGCCGGGCCCAGGGAACAACCTACAGTCAGTTTATGGACGGTTTGAAGAAGTCCGGCATTGAGATAAACCGCAAGATGCTGGCCGATATGGCCGTGAGAGAACCAGAAAGCTTTAGCAACTTGGTCAATGTAGCTGGAGGGAAATCGTAGCAAAAACTCCGCTGACAAAAGAAACTCCTCCGATTTCCCCTTTTCTTCAGCAACGGAAGGGGAAATTCTTAATATAGTAAAAACTGGCTGGCAATAAGCCAAGGTCAAAAAATGTTAGAGCAAATTGAAGAGATAAAGTCAGCGGCGCTGAAGCAACTGGATGGAATTGATAACGTTAAGGAACTGGAGTCCTGGCGCGTTCATTATCTGGGCAAAAAAAGTCCTCTGACTCAGATGCTGCGCAGTCTGGCAACACTACCCGTAGAAGAGAGAAAGGCTGTCGGTGCCTCCGCCAATCAGGTTAAAGCCCTTCTGGAGAATGGGGCCCAGCAAAAAGGGCAGGCTCTACGTGAAGTCCAGCTCGCCGCCCAGGCAAAAGAGGAAACCACTGATATCAGCCTGCCGGGTCGTCCTTATCCCATGGGGCATCTACACCCGATTACACAGACACTCGATGAGATATGCAGTATATTTATCTCCATGGGTTTTCAGATATTAGAGGGACCTGACGTGGAGTGGGACTATTATAACTTCGAAGCCCTGAACATCCCCGCCGAACACCCAGCCCGCGACACCATGTCCACCTCCTGGGCTGATACCGGAGAAGGCGACAGAAAACAGTTGCTGCGTACCCACACCACATCGGTAACCGCCCGGACTCTGGAGAGCCTGGAACCGCCGATAAGAGCCGTCGAGCCGGGCAAGGTCTACCGCTATGAAGCCAGCGACGCCACCCATGTCCCCATGTTCCACCAGCTTGACGGCATCGCCGTGGACAGGGGCATCACGATGGCTGACCTCAAAGGGACACTCTATGAATTCGCCCGCCGCTTCTTCGGTGAGGAGAGAAAGGTGCGCTTCCGCTGTGACTACTTCCCCTTTGTGGAGCCTGGCGTGGAGATGGCTATTGAATGTGCCGTCTGTCACGGCAGCGGCTGCCGCCTCTGCGGCAATTCCGGCTGGATAGAAATACTGGGCGCTGGCATGACTCACCCGCAGGTCCTGGAACGCGGCGGCATTGACCCCAAGGTCTATGGCAGCTTCGCCTTCGGCATGGGAATCGAGCGCCTGCCCATGCTCCGCTACGGGATTGATGATGTCAGGCATTTTTACAATAACGACCTTAGATTTCTGAGGCAGTTCTAGGATTCAAAAAGAGTAGAGCACAAAGGCTGTGAGAAGCCTTAGACTTGATAGAGCGAGTATGAGTGAAGTTGAGAATTTAGCTAATGAAAGCACCGCTTAACTGGCTGAAAGACTATGTGGATATCACCCTGCCCCCGGCTGAGCTGGCTAGCCATCTGACGCTGGCCGGCTTTGAGGTGGGGGAAATGCAGGCTGTCGGCGGCAACTGGGAAAACATCATGGTCGGGCAGATAGTCGCGGTCAATCCCCACCCCAATGCCGACCGCCTCCGCCTGGCCACGGTTGATTTAGGCACAGAGCAGGAAACCGTGGTCTGCGGTGCCCCCAACCTCAACACTGGCGATAAGATAGCCTTCGCCCGTCTCGGTGCCCGGTTGATAAACCCGTATAATGGTCAGATTGAGGAGTTGAAATCAGCCAGGATTCGCGGCGTCGTTTCCAGCGGCATGATATGCTCCGAGAAGGAACTGGGGATTTCCGACAACCACGAGGGCATCATGGTCTTATCGGCAGCAGCGCCGGCAGGCACGCCCCTGGCCGATTGCCTGGGCGACACGGTGCTTGACCTGGATGTAACCCCCAACCGCCCTGACTGCCTCTCGGTGGTAGGTATCGCCCGGGAGGTGGCGGCTCTGAGTGGCCAGAGCCTGCACATCCCCGAAATCGGCTACGAGGAAACGGCCACGCCGATAGACGGGCAGATATCAATAGAAATTGCCGACCCCGACCTGTGCCCCAGGTACTGCGCCAGCCTTATTACCGACGTAAAGATAGCCGATTCCCCCGCCTGGATGCAGGAGCGTCTCCTGGCCTGCGGTCAACGTCCCATTAACAATATTGTGGATATTACCAACTATGTCATGCTGGAATACGGGCAACCCCTGCACTCCTTCGACTACGATAGAATCAGGGGTAAGAAAATTATCGTCCGCCGGGCTAACGATGGCGAGGTCATCGTCAGCCTGGACGGAGCCGAGCGAAACCTCTCCCGTGACATGCTGGTTATTGCCGATGGTGACAGAGCCGTAGCTATTGCCGGCGTCATGGGCGGCGCCAACAGCGAGGTCACCGGGAGCACCGGCGCGATACTGCTGGAGGCGGCTAATTTCAATCCGGCCAGTATTCACTATACCAGCCGGCACCTCTCCCTGGCCAGTGAAGCCTCGATGCGGTTTGAACGGGGCATCAGCCCCGGCGTGACCATACCAGCCCTGAAGCACGCTACTCAATTGATTATGGAGCTGGGCGACGGTAAGGCAGCCAGGGGCATAGTTGATGTTTACCCCGGCCGGCGGGAGCCCGAGCCTATCCTGCTGTCAACAGATGAGGTCAAGCGAATCCTGGGCGTTGAGTTCACCCTTGAGCAGATAGCAGAGGCGCTGACTTCACTGGGTTTTGACTGCCAGGCGGAAGGCTCGCAGGTAAGAGCCACTGCCCCTTACTGGCGAAGCGATATAAAGCAGGCGGTCGACCTTATTGAGGAGGTAGCCCGCATTATCGGCTACGACCAGATTCCGACCACCATGCTCAGCCAATCGCTGCCACGGCAGAATCCGGAACCTGCTCTCAGCCTCAAACATAGAATAAGACAGAGCCTGGTCGGCTACGGCTTTCAGGAGGTAATTACCTACTCACTGACCGGTCTACAGATGCTGAGTAATCTGGTTCCCGAACCTGCCCCTCCCCAACCGATGCCCCTCCGATTGGCCAATCCGATGACCGCCGAACAGGAATATCTCCGCCCCAATCTCCGGGCTAACATTTTGGCCGTACTGGCCACAAACCGGCGGCATGAAGACGGTGGTATCATGCTGTTCGAGCTGGGTAAGATATACCTGCCCAGAGAAGAGGGATTACCCGCCGAGCCTGAGGTGCTGTGCGGCCTACTGAGCGGCACCAGAGTTGAGCCATCATGGCTGGGGGGTGACGGTTTATTTGATTTCTACGATGCCAAGGGAGTGACCGAAGGTCTGCTTTGTCAACTGGGCGTGCCTGTGAACTTTGAGCCAGACAGTGACCCGGGGTTGCACCCCGCCAGGCAGGCTGCCATAGTTATTAAGGATAATGGCCTGAAGGTTAAACTGGGGACTGTCGGTGAGCTGCACCCCAGGGTCGCCGATGCCTTTGAGATTGCCGGGCCGGTCTGCGTGTTTGAAATTAATGTGACGGCACTCCTGCCCTTCACCACCGTTCATAAGATGTTCCAGCCAATACTGCGCTTTCCCGGCACCGACAGGGACCTGGCACTGGTAGTTGATATCGGTGTAACCCATCAAAGAATCCAGAATATCATCGGCAGCTTCCCACTGGTAAGGGAGAGCACTCTTTTTGATGTTTACTCCGGTAAGCAGGTAGCACCGGGAAAAAAGTCCCTCGCCTACCGGCTTGTTTACCAGTCGCCTACCCATACCCTGACTGACGAAGAGGTCAACAAGATACAGAAGCAGATTCTGGACAGGCTATCTGAAGAACTCGGGGCTACTCTGCGGGCTTAAAAACCGCCCCGCCCCACCTTTATATATCTTTTCCCACCCACCACCCTCGCAGCATCAGTGGCTTATCCCGTAGTTTCAGTCCACCTCCCCCCCCAAGGGGAGTAGCCAGCCGAGAGGGGTGTTAGCCCCTCTCTCAAAATATTTCCCCCTCTCCT
>CAYWRT010000115.1:0-7603 GCA_964460815.1 uncultured Dehalococcoidaceae bacterium | reverse complement strand
GCGCTGAACCCGGCACCGCTGGTATATGCCAGCCGTATGTCCGCCAAGGTAGACAGCTCGGCTGTCCAGGACGGCTACCAGCTTTACCACCATACCTTCCTCTTCACTGCCAGAGGCTACTGGACAGTCGTCCAGCAGGGAATGAACGAGGCCAACCGCTACGCCCGGCGCTATCACTGGCTGGGTGAAGCCGTTACCGATTTTGTTAATGAGCCACATGCGGCTATTCTTTCCGAAGCCAGAGGCCAGGCGCTGAACCTCACGGCCAGCGAGAGCGAGCCGGCCCGAACCGCCATTACCGGGATTGCCACCGGAGAACGACCGGAAAAGGTTATTACAGAACTCAAGAGGTTGAGAACATTGAGCCTGCCGGCCCGCCACCAGATATTTGCCAGAGACCTGCACCCTGACAGCCTGAGCAAGATTATCTTAAGCGCCTACGAGCGACAGCCGCAGGACTTTGAGAGACTGCTGGGGCTATCCGGGGTTGGGCCCAAGACCATCCGGGCCCTGAGCCTGATAGCCGAGCTGGTACACGGAGTGGAACCGAGTTACCGCGACCCGGCCCGCTACAGCTTCGCCCACGGCGGCAAGGACGGCATCCCCTACCCCGTGGACAGGCAGACCTACGACCAGAGTATCGAGCTGCTCGCACGGGCAATAAACAGGACAAAGCTCGGTCTGAGTGAGAAGCAGAAGGCTTTCGGTCGGCTCAACAGGCTGCGGATGAGATAATAGTCACATACAACCGCCATCAATCCCCTCTACAATAGAATCAAGATACTGTAAAGGTACGTACCGTTATTTCTTATGGATAGGGGGTTGTATCCATGAAAGCAAGGGCAATCATCGGCTCGGCATTTATCGCGCTTATCATCGTAGCGTTGCTGGTCGGTGTTGTTAAATTTAATCCAAATACTGAAAAAACTGAGGAACTGGCAGGTGTCGAAGTGAGAGAATACAAGGGTGAAAACCTTTCCTCGATAAACGATTTTAGAGAAAATTCGATAAAAGGTCCCCAGAACGTGGATATTGACAGCTATCAGCTGGAAGTTACCGGACTGGCTGAGAAGCTAACTACTTACACTTATGACGAAGTCATCAACAACTACAACAATTACAAGAAAGTCGTCAGGCTGGACTGCGTCGAGGGATGGTCAGTCAATATCCTCTGGGAAGGCGTGCTGGTCAAAGATATACTGGAACAGGCCAGACCTTTGCCAGAGGCCAAAACGGTTATCTTCCACGCCTACGACGGCTACACGACATCTTTCCCCGTAGAATACGTCATAGACAACGACATATTAATAGCCCACAAGATGAATAACGTTACCCTGCCGCCGGAAAGGGGATTCCCCTTCCAACTGGTCGCCGAGAGCAAATGGGGCTACAAGTGGATTAAATGGATAACGCAGATTGAACTGTCCGACGACGTTAACTACCAAGGCTACTGGGAAAGCCGCGGCTACTCCGACAGCGGGGATTTAGATAAGAGCTTCTTTGACTAAATGATGTTTCCCCTTTGACACCTGAGCCTTAAAGCTGGTAACCTGATATTAGCTAATAATAGACAGGTGGTAGCCATTAGCCCCACAAGCTCAGATAACAAGATCACCTTCCACTGGACGTATATCGTATTGCCAGCGGTGATTCTCCTTCTCTCCGTGATTCTGGCCGCTTCTTTTTACGGTCGGCTCCCCCCTGAAGTAGCTTACCGCTTTACGGACGGCTCACCGGACGGCTGGATGAGCCGAGGTGCCATTATCGCCTGGATGCTCATACCGCAATTCCTCCTGGTCTTTATAGGGCTGGTAATCAGCGGGGGTACAGCTATAGTGAGCAAACGATCCCCAGAGTCTGAAAGTCCCTCTTTAAGGAAAGTATTACTAATCATGGGCAATATGGTGGCGCTTCCCCAGATCATTCTTACCTTTGCAATGCTTGATATTTTCCTTTACAATGCTTACCAAGTGCACCTGATACCACTGTGGGTATTTGCCCTGATTGTTATAATAGCGGGCGGCGTTATTCTGGGCACATTTCTTATCCAAGCCCTCAGGCAGTTTCGCAGGATGCCCGTAGAAACCTCCAGGAGTGAAAATAATGGCTAAACAGGTACCGGGCAGGGTCACTATGGAAAAGCTTACCTCCCTCTGTCAGCGGCGCGGCTTCATCTTCCCCAGCAGCGATATCTACGGCGGGCTTTCCAGTTGCTGGGACTACGGACCAGTGGGCGTGGAACTGAAGCGTAATATCAAAGAAGTCTGGTGGCGCAACAATGTCCAGGAGCGCGATGATATGGTGGGACTGGACACCAGCATACTGATGCACCCCAGGGTATGGGAGGCCAGCGAGCACCTTGCCCAGTTCTCTGACCCGCTGGTGGAATGCAAGAACTGCCACCTGAGGTGGCGCGCCGATGAGCTTAAAGGCGATAGGTGCCCATCCTGCAACGGCGAACTGACCGAGCCCCACCAGTTCAACTTAATGTTCAAGACCTTCATGGGGCCGGTGGAGGAAGCGGCTAACGTGGTCTACCTGCGCCCGGAAACAGCCCAGGGCATATTCGTCAACTTTGAGAACGTCGTCAACACCAGCCGGAAGCGGCTGCCCTTCGGCATCGCCCAGATAGGCAAGTCATTCCGCAACGAGATTACCACCGGCAACTTCATTTTCCGCAGCCGGGAATTCGAGCAGATGGAGATTGAGTTCTTTGTCAAGCCGGGAACAGACGAGAAGTGGTTTGACTACTGGCTTGAAGAACGCTTCAACTGGTATGTCAAGCTGGGGATAAAAAAAGAGAACCTCCGCATGCGTGAGCATTCTCAGAAAGAGCTGGCGCACTACGCCCGTAAATGCTATGACATTGATTACAATTTCCCGATGGGCTGGTCAGAACTGGAAGGCGTCGCCAACCGCGGCGACTTCGACCTGAAGCAGCACATGACCCACAGCGGCAGGAGCCTGACCTACCTTGACGAAGAAACCAGGGAACACATCGTCCCCTGCGTCATCGAGCCGTCCGCCGGGGTTGACCGCTCGGTCCTGGCCGTCCTGTGCGATGCCTATGACGAAGAACCCGACAAGGACGAAATAAGGGTGCTGTTCCACTTCCAGCCGGATATAGCTCCGGTCAAGGTAGCGGTACTGCCCCTGAGCCGGAAGGAGCCGCTGGTGCAGCTGGCCAAACAGGTATATGCCGACCTGCGCCCGTGCGGGATGGCGCAGTACGATGATACCCAGAGCGTTGGCCGCCGCTACCGGCGCCAGGATGAGCTGGGCACTCCCTTCTGCGTTACCGTCGACTTCCAGTCGCTGGAAGATAACCAGGCGACCATCCGCGAGCGCGACAGCATGAACCAGATACGAGTCCCCATCCCGGCATTAAGAGACACCCTCCAGGCCAAGCTCGCCGGCGAAGACCTCTTTGTATTACCTGAGGGTGGGAAGGTGTGGAAGGAGTTGAAAGATGGGTAAATATGACCCTCTAACGACATACTTGAAGAAACAACAAGGAAACAGCGTTGTGCTTACCTTCGCTAAGATTGAGGAGATTATTGGCGCTCACCTAGCCCCTGGTGAGCGAAAATATTTTACAGGCTGGGACAATAGGCGTGGCGGTGCCACAAACAACTCATTTCTTAACGCGGGCTGGAAAACGGTAATGGTAGACCTAGAGAATGAAAAGGTAAAACTCCAGCGAATATAGGGGGAGTTTAAGAGGGGCTTTGCCCCTCTTCTAAATACCTCCCCCTTCCCCTTGCTAAGGGGAAGGGGGACAAAGGGGGATGGGGTTTAAAAATCATGAAAATCCTCCATTTTGCCGACCTTCACCTCGGCGTTGAGAACTACGGACGCATCGACCCGGCCACCGGGCTGTCCTCGCGCCTTAACGACTTCCTCTCTGCCCTCGACCAGGTCATAGACTACGCCCTGGAAAACCGGGTAGACCTAGTCCTGTTCTGCGGCGACGCCTATAAGACCCGCGAGCCCGGCCAGACACAGCAGAGGGAATTCGCCCGACGTATCAACCGTCTGTCCACCGGCAACATCCCCATATTTCTCCTTATCGGCAACCATGACCTGCCCAACGCCATCGGACGGGCCACCACTACCGAGATTTTTGACACGCTGGCGATTAAAAATGTCTATGTCGCCAACCGCCCCGATATTTACCACATCCCGACGGCCAGCGGCACCATCCAGATAGTTTCCCTGCCCTGGCTGAGACGCAGCGCCCTTCTCAGCAGGGAAGATACCAGGAACCTGGACTTCGAGCAAATCAAGCAGAGACTGGAGCAGGCGCTGACCCAGGTTATCACCGACAAAGCTGCCAGGCTTGACCCTACCCTGCCCGCCATACTGGCCGCCCATGTCTGGGTAGCCGGCTCTCAGGTCGGCTCAGAAAGCCTGATGGCAATAGGGCAGGAGCATACCCTTCTACTGAGTAATGTTGCCCAGCCGGCCTTTGACTATGTAGCTCTGGGACATATTCACAAGCACCAGGTTCTGTCCGAAAATCCACCGGTCGTCTATGCCGGCAGCCTGGAGCGTGTCGACTTCGGCGAGGAGAACGATGAAAAAGGGTTCTACGTTGTAGAAATTGAGCCTGACCCGGCCACCGGCAAGAGGCGCGTCTCCTTTGAATTCCACCCGGTAAATGCTCGCCGCTTCCTCACCATCAATGTCGCCATCGAGACACAGGAAACTGACCCCACGGCCACCGTGCTCGGGGCTATCATCGGGCAGGAAGAAAAAATCAGGGACGCTGTCGTGCGGTTGAACATCAGCTTACCGGCACCAATCGAAGGTCAGCTCAGGGACAACGACCTGCGGGATGCCCTTAAAGAAGCCCACTACTTCACTATTGCCCGGGATATAAAACGAGAGACCCGCTTGAGGCTGGGAAGCCGTACAGCCGAAGAAATAACGCCTCTCGAAGCCCTGAAAGCCTACCTGGAATCAAAGAATACATCCCCGGAGCGGACGAAGGTACTGCTGGAGTATGGGGAGAAGCTGATGCAAGTGAAAACAGGCGAAGCCTGAGCAGCGGTAAGGTTAATATATCGAAACAACCAGAACAAAATATCACCATTTAGTGCCAATGTGGACGTGATATTTTCCGTTATAGTATAATGTTGGTGTGTTGATAACACCATCTGAGTCCACCAGTTCATCATCGGAAACCCCGGCAGATAATGTGAAAGCCGAGGTTTTTTCTTCAGATGAGGACCTGAAGACGGTAGCAAAAAAATTACGCCGACACATCATTACCATGACCGGCCGGGCCGGCAGCGGCCACCCCGGCGGCTCTCTATCGTCGGTGGAGATTGCTACTACACTCTACTGGAAAGTGCTGCGACACAAACCGGCTGACCCGCAGTGGCCAGACAGGGACAGGTTCATACTGAGCAAGGGGCACGCCGCTCCCCTGCTCTACGCCGTGCTGGCCGAGTGCGGCTACTTCCCGGTAGCAGAACTGGCCACCCTGCGGCAGATGGACAGCCGCCTTCAGGGACACGCTGACCGTACCGCCACTCCCGGTGTGGAGATGTCATCGGGCAGTCTCGGACAGGGACTATCCTTCGCCATTGGCGTGGCGCTGGCGGGTCGACTCAACTCGCAGGGCTACCATACCTATGTCCTGCTGGGAGACGGTGAATGTGATGAGGGGCAGGTGTGGGAAGGTGCCATGGCTGCCGCCCATTTCAAGCTGGACAACCTGGTGGCTATTGTGGACAACAACGGACTGCAGATAGACGGCTGGAACTGCGATGTCATGAACCTGGAGCCCCTGGACAAGAAGTGGGAAGCCTTCGGCTGGCACGTTATCGAGGTTGATGGGCACGACCTGGCACAGCTTCTCGACGCCTTTAAGCAGGCGAAGCTGAACCGGGGACAACCCACCGTCATTATTGCCCATACCGTCAAGGGCAAAGGGGTCAGCTTCATGGAAAATAGAGCCGATTTTCATGGCAAAGCCCCCAATGAGTCTGAAGTGGCCATAGCCTTAAAGGAGCTTGAGTAACCGTGCCCGAGGAAGTCTCCCTGAGAGAAGCCTACGGCAAAACCCTGATTGAACTGGGAAAGGCAAACCCGAACATAGTAGTGCTGGATGCCGACCTGTCCCCTTCAACCATGACACGTTATTTCAGGGAGGAGTTCCCCGACCGCTTCTTTGACTGTGGCATCGCCGAGCAGAATATGATAGGTATCGCGGCTGGTTTAGCCGCCTCAGGCAAGCTACCCTTTGCCAGCACCTTTGCCGTCTTTGCTCCCGGACGCTGCTTCGACCAGCTCCGCATGTCGGTGGCTCAACCCCATCTTAACGTTAAGGTGGTGACAACTCACGGCGGACTGAGTGTGGGTGAAGACGGCACTTCTCACCAGGCAATTGAAGACCTGTCCCTCATCTGTTCTCTGCCCGGTTTTACGGTTATTGTCCCGGCGGACGCTGTGGAAACGGTGCAGGCGGTAAAGGCGGCGGCGGCCAACCCCGGCCCTTTCTATATCAGGCTGGGCCGACCCAAACTGCCTCTCGTCTATACCGATGAATACTATTTTAATCTGGGCAAGGCGGTAACCATGAGGCCAGGCACAGACGCCACCATTATAGCTATGGGTCTCATGGTAGCCCCGGCGCTGGAGGCTGCCCGGGAACTGGCACAAAAAAGTATCAATTGCCGGGTATTGAACATGCCCACCCTCAAGCCTATTGACATAGCCGCTATTGCTAATGCGGCCTATGAAACCGGTGCTATTGTTACCGCCGAAGAGCATCTGGAGCATGGCGGACTGGGGAGTACGATTGCCCGTTTGGTTACCCAACACCAGCCGGTGCCGATGGCGTTTGTGGCCCTCAAGGATACTTACGCCAGGTCGGGTAAACCGGCTGAGCTTATGGAGAGGTACGGACTGACGTCTCAGAACATCGCTAACGCTGTCCGTGAGGTGATTAAGAGGAAGCGTTAGGCGCTAGTCCAGATAGGCTATTCTCGATGACGGTCTTTCCTTTATGTCAACCTCGATACCGGCTTCCCGGAACAAACTGACAAAGGTATCATCATTATAGCTGCCAAAGCTGACAAACCGCTCTATCTTGGCATTAACTAACATCTTGGCACACAAGACGCACGGTGTGTGCGTGCAGTAAACAGTGCTACCCTCAAGGCTGACCCCGTGTAGGCCTGCCTGTATAATTACGTTTTGCTCAGCGTGAATGCCTCGGCAGATTTCATGTCTCGTCCCTGATGGTATCTTCATCTCATCACGGAGACAGCCAAGTTCAAGGCAGTCCCTGGCCCCGGAAGGTGCTCCGTTGTAGCCGGTGGCCAGTATATGCTTGTTTCTCACCGCCACGGCACCGACATGATGCCGCCGGCAGGTGGAGCGCTCCGCCACTACGGAAGCTATCTTCAGAAAATACTCGTCAGTATCCGGCCTGTTCAGTATTTTCATCTTAACCCGGAGATAATCCTCTCTACTTCCTGCTTCAGGTCGGTCAGTGAAGATTCGTTCTCAATGGTGAAATCAGCCATGGCAATCGGCCCGCCCTTGTTAAGATTCTCTATTTCCGCCCGGTCCCGGCTGGCGGCTTCTTCCA
>CAYWRT010000114.1:0-7611 GCA_964460815.1 uncultured Dehalococcoidaceae bacterium | reverse complement strand
AGCCGGATGACCCTGCTCGAAATTGTGCATGGAGCCAGCACCAGTGACGAAGCCATCAGGGTAGCCGAGAGCGTGGCTAAGGCCATGGGCAGGGATGTCGTCCACGTTAAGGATGTCCCCGGCTTTGTGGCCAACCGGATTTTCTGCAACATGACCAACGAGGCCGACTGGGCGCTGGCCCAGAAGGAAGGAAAGAGCGCCCTTGAAATAGATTCGGCGATAAAGTACAAGCTGGGTCTGCCCATGGGTATGCTGGAGCTCCAGGATATCCTGGGCGGCGGCTCTATCGATACGCAGTTCCATGTCATGGAGTATTTCGCCGAGACGATGGGCAAAAGCTACGGGCCCGCTCCGGTCCTGACCGAATTGTTTAAAGCCGGCAACTATGGTAAAAAGACAGGCAGGGGATACTACGACTGGTCAGAGGGACGAAGCAATGAAATCCCCATGAATGCCGGAGTGGACTTCGACCCGATAAGAGTGCTGGCGACGGCGGTCAATGAAGCCGCCAAGCTGATTGAAATGGGCGCCACCACCAGGGAAGAAATAGATACCGCCGTGCTCCTCGGTCTCAACTACCCCAGAGGTATCCTCAGGATGGCCGACAGCACCGGACTGGACAGGATAGTTAACGAACTTAACCGCCTGTATGGTAAATATAAGGAAGATAGATATAAGGCTTCTTCGGTACTGACCAGACTTGTGAAACAGGGGAAGCTGGGGAGACAGACCGGAGAGGGGTTTTATACCTACGGCCCCGGTGAATACGAGTTTGTCAAGCTTGATATTAACAGGGAAACCAGGGTAGCCAGGCTAGTCCTTAATCGACCCAATCGCGCCAATGCCTTCAACTCGGACTTCATGACCGAGATAAACAAGGCGCTGGATGAACTGGAAAAACAGGAACACGTGAGATGTATCGTTATTACCGGCGCCGGTGCCAATTTCTGTGGCGGCGCCGATTTCGCCGCCTTTGCCTCCGGGAAAATGGATGACGCCCTGATGTTCAGCGAAGCTCCCCATGATATATTTACCAGAATTGAAACCTATCCCAAGCCGGTCATCGCGGCGATAAACGGCCCCGCGATGGGAGGCGGTCTGGAACTTGCCCTGGCCTGCGACATCAGGATAATGAGCACCAGAGCGCGACTACAGCTTCCCGAACTGACGCTGAGTATTATTCCCGGGGCGGGGGCGACACAACGCCTCAGCCGGCTGATAGGCGGCGCCCGTGCCAAAGAAATGGTGCTGCTATCGGAGCCGGTTATGGCGGATAAGGCACTTGATTGGGGACTGGTCAGTTATGCCGCCGAGCCGGATAAATTTAATGCCCGGGTAGATGAAATCGCCGGGAAGCTGGCCGCTGGCCCGCCGCTGGCCCAAAAGCTGGCCAAGGCCCTTCTTTACTACGGTGCCCAGGCTGACCAGAGGACAGGCCTTTTCCTCGAAGCTGCCGTATCCGCGGATATAGCTCAGACAGAGGACCTTAACGAGGGCATTACGTCAATGTCATACAGGCGCCAGCCTAAATTTACCGGACAGTAAGAATCAGGCAACAGGCCACAGTTAAAATAAATACTCCTTAGAGCCGTCACAGGTGTATATCTAAGGGTAAAAAATTTTTTAGTGCCCCTTTTTATATTAACCTGTAATCACGAGGAGCCATTATCGTGGATTTTAGATTTACCCCGGAACAGGAGGCTTTCCGCAAAGAAGTATCCGAGTTCCTGGATAAAGAAGCGCCGTCAGAATGGCACAAGAAGAAAGTAACCTTTTTTGATGCCTCCAGCCAGGAGAACTGGATAGAAATTCATCGAAACATGGCGGAAAAACTGGGGTCGAAAGGCTGGCTATCGCTCCACTGGCCCATGGAATACGGCGGTCAGGACGCTTCTCCATTCTACCGGCTTATCCTCAGAGAAGAATTAGCCAAACAGCATTCGCCGGGCTATGACTCCATTGGCGCCGGGATAGTGGCACCAGCCCTCCTGCTCAAGGGGAGTGAAGAGCAGAAAAGGAAACACCTGCCCGGCATCGCCCGGGGAAAGGTAATATGGTGCGAAACCCTCAGCGAGCCCGGGCATGGCTCCGACCTGGCGGCTATTGAGGTCTTCGCCCGGGAAGAGGCCGACTGTTTTGCGATTAACGGGCAGAAGATATGGACGACCAACGGACATTTTGCTGACTGGAATGCCCTGCTCGCCAGGACAGACCGTGAGGTAACCCCGAACTACCGGGGTCTCACCTTTTTTCTGCTCGATATGAAAACGCCGGGAATTACGGTTAATCCCGTTATCAATATGGCGAACCACCATGAGTTTAACGAGGTCTTCTTTGACGATGTTCGTATTCCCAGGGAAAACGTGGTGGGCGGGAAGAACCAGGGCTGGTACGTGGTCATGTCGCTGCTTGATTACGAACGCACCACCGACCCGGCCTACATCATAGCTGAGACGCTCCTTTATGACATTGCCGAATATGCCCGGGAAAACAATCTACTGAACCCCATGATGAGAAACCACCTGGCTGAGCTGGCAGCCGACTGTGAAGTAGCCCGTATGTTTCATTATAAGGTAACCTGGATGCAGAGCCAGGGCCTGGTGCCGAATTTAGAATCGGCCATGAGCAAAATGTATGGCTTTGAATCGCTCCAGCGAGTTACCGAGGCTGGGATGCAGCTACTGGGACACTACAGCCAGCTCACCGAGGGTTCAGCCTGGGTGCCCATATACGGGCGGATACCCTCCTGTTACCTGCGCTCCTTCGGCCACAGCCTGGAACAGGGCACATCTGAGATAGACCGGGACGTTATCGCCCAGCGAGGCCTGGGTCTGCCCCGACTGCGGTGATAACATACCGGGGCCGTCCAGTGGAGGTTTATAGTGGACTTTGCTTTTGATGAGCAACAGGAAATGCTGAAGACAATGGCCCGGGATTTCCTGAGCAGCGAGTATCCTGAAAAGCGGCTCCGCGAGATGGTCGAGGATGAAAGAGGCTATGCGCCTGAGTTGTGGAGCAAGATGGCGGAGATGAACTGGACAGGACTGGCCATCCCGGAAGAGTACGGGGGTGTGGGCGGTTTTCTTGAGCTGACGGTAGTGCTGGAAGAAATGGGGCGGGTTTGCTTAATCAGTCCCTTTTTCGCTACAGTTGTTCTGGGCGCTGCCACCATGCTAGAAGCGGCCAGTGATGAACAGAAGCAGAGATTCCTGCCCGGCATCGCTGAGGGGAAGCTTATTTTCACTCTGGCTCTAACCGAACCCTCTGCCCGCTATACCCCGGATGCCGTCAGGGTGAAAGCGACACCCGAGAATGGCGGCTTCGTTATTCAGGGAACCAAACTCTTCGTTCCCGATGCCCACTCATCTGATTACCTGATTTGTGTTGCCCGAACCAAGGATACGGGAGACCCCGGGGATGGCATTACCCTGTTCCTGGTTGACAGCCGGAACCCCGGAATAAGCTACAAGCTGCTCAAGACTGTAGCCGGGGATAAACAGTGCGAGGTAACCTTCGATAAGGTGAGAGTACCCAAAGAGGACATCCTGGGGGAGGTGGACAAAGGCTGGCCATGTGTGGTCAAGGTACAGGAGAAGGCGGCGGTAGCCCGGTGTGCCGAAATGGTGGGTGGTGCCCGGCAGGTCCTGGAGATGACATTAAATTATGCCAAAGAGAGGCTAGCCTTTGGCCATCCTATCGGCGCTTTTCAAAGCATCCAGCACCGCTGTGCTGATATGCTCGTTGACGTCGAAGGTTCGGGATTTGTTACCTATCAGGCAGCCTGGCGGCTGCACGAAGGCCTGCCCGCCGCCAGAGAAGTGGCTATAGCTAAAGCCTGGGTCAGTCAGGCCTGCCGCCGGGTAGTAACCTCATCCCATCAGGTACACGGTTCCATTGGCTTTACCCAGGACCATGTTCTGCACTATTATACTAAGAGGGCGAGAGCCCACGAATTCAGTTTCGGGGATGTCAATTTTCATTTAGAGCAACTGGCTTCCCGGATTTGGAACGAACCCGGTTAACTGTTAATTATTGAGGGGAGAAAAATGACATCAGGGCTGATACTAAAAGAGTTGAGCCGTTATAAAATAGGCACCTATGCCCATATTATCCATAGACACGCACTGCTACGCCCCGACAAAGAAGCTTTTATCTACAATGAGGAAAGGATTACGTACTCCGAATTTAATGACAGAGTAAACAGGCTGGTACATGCCTTACAGGCAATGGGAGTTAATAAGGGAGACGGCATCGGCATCTTGTCCTGGAACTGCCTTGATTATATTGTTGTCTACGGGTCAGCGATGAAGGGGGGATTCATCCTGTCACGTTTCAACCCTAGGCTGGGGACAGACGAGACGAAATACCTTATTAATTATTCGGAGGTTAATACCCTTTTTGTCGGTCCTGAATTCGTAGAGCTAATTAATTCACTGCGACCCCAACTGTCCAAAGTAAAGAACATCGTCTCTATAGAAGAACGCGCCCCCAATATGCTATACATCAATGACCTGCTGGCTACCTATCCCGGTCACGAGCCCGATGTCCAGATAGAGGAAGACGACGGCCTTCACATTATCTATACCAGTGGTACTACGGGGACGCCCCGTGGTGCGGTGTACGCTCACCGTCAAGCCTGGGAGGACAGCCGGACTCTGGTTATCAACATGGGTGTACAGCCAGACGACAAGCATATTCAGTTATCGCCTCTCTTCCATATTGCCGGAGATGCTCATTTTCGGGTCTTCCTGTACGTCGGGGGGTGCAGTGTTATCCTGAAGTTTTTTGACCCGGCCGTAACGCTACAGACCATCCAGAATGAGCGGGCTACCCATATCGACTTTGTACCGACCCACCTGATAGCCATGCTGGCCCTGCCCGACGCCGACAAATACGATATCAGCAGCCTCAAGTTGATGTGGTATGGCGCTTCCCCCATGCCACTGGAGGTATTGAGAAAAGGGATGGCAACCTTCGGGCCTATTTTTGCCCAGGGTTACGGCCAGAGTGAAAGCGGTCCATCAATCTGCCACCTGCCGCGAGAAGACCACAAGGTGCTGGGCAGTCCTGAAGAAAAGATACTGGCCTCCGTGGGCCAGCCGGATATTGGCGTGCAGGTCAGGGTGGTGGACGAAGCTGGCAGCGATGTTGCGCCCGGAGAAGTCGGGGAGATAGTAGTCCGCAGCCATCATATTATGCTTGAGTACTGGCATAATCCGGATGACACGGAAAACACCATCGTTGATGGCTGGCTTCACACCGGGGATATGGGCATTTACGATGAAAAAGGCTACGTTTACATTGTAGACAGGAAAAAGGACATGATTATTACCGGTGGTGAGAATGTCTATCCCAGAGAGGTGGAGGAGGTTCTCTACAGGCATCCAGCCGTCCAGGAAGCGGCTGTGATTGGTATCCCTGACCCGTACTGGGTAGAGAGGGTTCATGCGGTCGTAACCCTGAAGCAGGGGGCCGGCTGCACCGCCGATGAGCTTATTGCCCTCTGTAAGAAGAACATGGCCGGCTATAAAGCGCCCAAATCGGTAGAATTCGTTGATTCACTACCCAAGAACCCGTCCGGGAAGATAATGAAAAGGGAGTTGCGGGAGAAGTATCAACCCGGCAAGTAGGGACAGACTTTCCGGTTTGCCAGAATATTACTTATCTTCAGACTAATAGATTTCTTCCCCGACCAGGGTAATAGGGTCCTTCACCATAGTCCGCCATTTCTTGGCAAAATCCTGGAACTTCTGCGAAGGTGCATCTTTCTTCTGGAACTCCTCCATGCTCTTAAGATGCATAATGCCAACATACTTATAGGGAATCTCCCCCGTCATGGAGCCCGTTATCTTGACCATTTCGAACTTCTTGGCCGACTCCAGGCTATCCAGCAGAGGACCCTTCTCATTAACAACATATTCCTTGTATTGCTCATCAGTTACGTGATCCGCCAGGTTGTAAAGAATAATTTGCTTGGGCATTTTTGCCACCCCTTTCTTAAAATTTTGGATTCACCACGTCATGCGCAGCACACTCAGAGGTTACGGCTAACACCTGGTTTTGCTCATTTTATTGAAGCGCTTCCCCTTCCTCGACTAGTATATTTCTTCCCCGGTCAGGGTGATAACGTCCTTCAGCAGCGTCCGTATTTTTACCTGAAAATCCTGGAATCTCTTCATCTGGGTAGCTTTCTCGTCCATTTCCTTGAGGTTGCCCGCGTGCAGGATGCCAACGTATTTATACGGGATTTTCCCCATCATGGAGCCGGTTATCTTGACCAGTTCATACTTGGTGACCGTTGGCAGGCTCTCCAGCAGGGGCCCTTTCTCCTTATGAACGTATTCCTCATATTGCTTCTCAGTCACACCGTCAGCCAAATTGTAAAGAATAATTCGCTTGGCCATTCTTACCACCCCTTTCTTAAAATTTCGGATTCACCACGTCATGCGCAGCACACTCAGAGGTTACTGCAAACACCTGGTTTTGTCAATATCAAATAGTTGTTATTACACCTGGGGTTCCAGGCCATATTCCTGCCACCGGCTGGTCACCAGTGCCTTCTCCTCCTCGGAAAGCGCCACTACAGGAGGGTAAAAATCATTATCCCACTCCTCCCGCCTTCCGTAACTCCAGTTTATCCAACCACTCTCTAAGGTCTTTAAATCCCACGGCTCGTTCTCCTTTCTGTATAAAACTATCTGCCCGCTTAACAACAAACCGGTTACCTACCTGTCGTTAAACCTGTTCGCCTCTCTCAAGGTAATCACGGATGGTCACTGCGTTTCTCAGGGCAAACCCTTCAACATCATTATTAAAATAGACATAGACTGAACCCAGATTGGCGGCTAAATCAGCGATACCTTTTGCCCAGCCAGCCAGTTCTTCATCCGAGTAACAGCTGGAATACAGGCTATCGCTGCCGTGAAACCTGATATAGGCAAAGTCAGCCGTGGCCCGCAGGGGGCAGGTGAAAGACGGCATGTCAAAAACACAGAGCCCGGCATTATGCCGACACAGGATTTCAAAAACGTCTTCCACCAGCCAGGACTGATGACGAAACTCAATGACATGCCTGAATTCCCGGGGCAATCCGGACAGGAATGACTCTAGTGTGTCGTCATTACGGTGCATACTGGGCGGCAGCTGGTACAGGAGCGGCCCCAGCTTTTTACCGAGAATCCCGGCTCTCTTAGTGAAGTTCTCTACCGCTTCCTCACTGTTTTTCAATCGTTTAATATGGGTAATAAAGCGGCTTACCTTGACCGCAAAGGTAAAACTGGCCGGTGATGCCTGATACCAGCTGGCGAAGGTGCTCTCCGAGGGCAGACGGTAAAAACTATTATTGAGTTCAACGGTGGGGAAATGGCGGGCATAATATTCAAGCCATTTTGTCTTCGGGAGTGCCTCGGGATAGAACCGTTTCCGCCAGTCATCATAGTGCCAGCCGGACGTGCCAATGAAGTAATGCGCCAACTTAAACCGCCTCCCGGCTTAATTCTAGCATCGGGGTGGTGATTTTCCAAGCCAGTTATCAATCAAAAATTGGTTTCATTTGCATTTGGTTGGCGGGAGCTTACCTCACCCCTGGCCCCTCTCCAGCCTGGCACACTG
>CAYWRT010000113.1:0-7753 GCA_964460815.1 uncultured Dehalococcoidaceae bacterium | reverse complement strand
CTTACACCGATGCTGACTTCAGGATGTATCTTCATGAAATCTTCCGCCCAGACGGTGGAAAGCGGCGTTACCGTATTGGAGCCGATAACCTTGATGGAGCCGGACAGACCATCTCCGTCGGCAGCGGGGCCGCCCTGATTGCCGCCACAGCCGGCGACAACGATGCACAGCCCGGCTAAAAGCCCCAGGGCCAGCCAGCCTTTTTTCACTTTATTAATCTTCTTTGTCAAAGTTAGAACCTCCTCTTTCATCATCAAATTTAAAAAAGCCTCAAACCTGCTCTTATTCACCCTACTACCAGTCTAGAGGATGAACTTTAAAGATGGTTTAAGGCTCTGTTAAAGTTTTGTTAAATCCTGATACGGTCTGCGAAAGCGCTATTTCAAAGGCAGGTCGAAACTGAAGGTCGAGCCTCTGCCCTCCTGGCTCTGCACCCGGATACTGCCTCCGTGCGCCTCAATGACATGCTTGGCGATGGCTAATCCCATACCGGTGCCGCCGCCGGAACGGGCCCTATCGGCTTTGTAGAAACGCTCAAAAACATGGGGTAAATCGCTCTTGTAGATGCCAATACCGGTATCAGTTACTTCTACAGTCACCGAGTTATCACCACGACGGCTGGCGATAGTGATGTTGCCGCCGGGAGACGTGAACTTGATGGCATTATGAGTGAGATTGACCATCACCTGCCTTATCCTCTCGATATCAGCCGGGACAGGCGGCAGGTCTTGGGCAAGGTTTTTCTTAATGTGGATTTGCTGTCTTTCCGCCTGAGGGCTCAGCTGCTTGATAATCTCTTCAATCAGCCGGTTGAGATTTACCGTCTCCAGCCTGAGTTCAGCTTTTCCCGTCTCAATGCGGGTAAGCTCAGTCAGTTCCGCAACCATCTGGGTCAGGCGTTCAACCTCGCTGGCAATCTTGGTAAGAAAATCCATGGCCGCTTCTCTGTCATCAACAGCGCCATCCTGTAGTGTTTCGACCATCGCCTTGATACCGGCCAGAGGCGTTCTGAATTCGTGAGAGATATTGCCAATTAGCTCGCGCCTCGTCGTTTGCAGATTTCTGATATCGGTCAGGTCCTGGAACAGAATCAGAACCCCACCCGGCCTGTAGCCGGTGATGGGAACAGCAATAGCCCTGAGAAATTTTTTTGATGTGCCGGATTCATATTGGGTATCCTGCACCTGGCCCGTTTGAATACACAGCTTCAATAACTCATCTACCTCATAGTCCCGCACGGCTTCAATAAGCGGCTTGTTTACCGCATCTTTAATCTTAAAAATTTTCTTTACGGCTCTATTCGCCAGTGAAATATTTCCTTCGTTATCAGTCATGATAACGCCGTCAGCCATGTTGTCGAGGATGGTTTCCAGCCTTGCCTTGTCTCCCGAAATTGTATCTACCAGCACTTTCAGCTTTGACGACATCTCATTAAAACTATGGGCAAGTTCTTCCACCTCATCCCCGGTCTCTATAGTTATTTTTTGCTCCAGCTCCCCGGAGGCTATTTTCTTGGAGGCTGCGGTAATTTCCCCTATTGGCCGGGTGGTAATACGCGCAATCAGCCAGGCGGCCAGAATGACCAGTAAGGCAGCCATGGCCATGGCCGTAACCGTGCTAACCGTTATCCGACGCACCAGACTTTCAACCTCCGTTAAGGGAAGTGCCACCCGGGCTATGCCCAGCACTTCACCCTGATGTGATACGGGAACCGCCACATACATCATCTTTTGCTCAAGGGTGGTGCTGTAGCGGGTGCTTTCACCTGAGCCTTTATTCAGTGCATCCCTGATTTCAGGGCGGGCAGCATGATTTTCCATGGTAGCGGGGTCTTCCTCAGAATCACCCAGCACGGTGCCGTCCAGCGCCACGATGGTGACCCTGGTGTTAATTTGTCCCCCTAATCGGCTGGCAATATCACTGAGGACTGGCTCCCTGTCCGGACTGAGGAAACCGGGTAAACTCGCCTCAGCCGTGATTCTGGCCTCGTTCTCCAGCTGAGCACGCAGGTTATCAAGCTGGTGGTTTCTGGTAGAGTTGACCAGGTAAGCGCCCAGAGTCCCCATAATAATCAGTATGAGTAAAACAAATGGAAAGGTAATACGCCATTGAATATTATGGAACAATTCTAGCCTTCCAGTTTGTAACCCGTGCCCCTGACGGTAAGCAGGTACTTCGGGTGCGCCGGGTCGGTCTCTACTTTTTTCCTTAACCACCGGATATGGACATCCACGGTCCGCGTGCCACCGGCATAGCTATAACCCCACACCTTTTCCAGAAGTTGCTCCCGGCTGAAGACGAACCCTTTATTTCTGGCAAGGAAAAGCAGTAAATCAAACTCCTTGGGAGTAATGTCTAAAGATAAACCCCGGCATAAGGCCCGATGGCGGCCAGCGTCGATTTCCAGTTCACCTATTTTAAGCAAAGTGGGCTCGTCAGCTTGCTGAGTCCCGGCCATGCCAGCCCGGCGGAGCATAGCCCGCAAGCGGGCCAGTAATTCCCTCATGCTGAAGGGTTTGGTCATATAATCATCGGCCCCGATTTCTAATCCCACTATTTTATCAACCTCTTCCGTTTTGGCGGTGAGCATCATAATAGGAACGCTCATACCCTTACGCAGAATACGGCATACCTCAAACCCGCTTAGAACTGGCAGCATCACGTCCAGAAGAATCAAATCGGGCTTTTCGCGGCGGGCGATTTCCACAGCCTGAGCACCATCAACAGCGATGACTAGAGAATAACCTTCTTTAAGAAGGTTATATTTAAGTATAGCCATCAAATTCGGGTCATCTTCAACGATTAAGATTTTGCTTCCAGCCATTGACGTCCTCAGTGCTAGTATAAAGCTAACAGGACGGATTATCAAAGGCGGCGCTGGCGTTTGAAGGCTATACGAAAGCTAACTTTTGAGCAAAAGAGGATTATGAAAATTCCTCTTTAAAGTCTTTTCAGCCTTGAACCTGCTGTCACGGCACGAACATCGGCATGTCTCTGTTTCTATGGCAACGTCAGCTGTTCCTATTGGGCAATGTGATACCAGGCACCGGGTGACTAAATGGTGTGGCCGAGGCGCGCGCCATCAGCGATAGCATCGGCCATCAGCCGGGGTTCTCGGCAGTCACCGATTACGTGGATTTCAGGGGCTTTCCCTTCCAGGGTCTTAACGATACTGGTATCCGGTATGAGGGGCAGGGCAACCACAATAGTATCGGCCTCAATAGTCTTTTTCTGGCCTTCACTGGTTGTGATGGTTAACCCTTTTTCCGTAATTTCTTCATATTCCACTCCCGTAAAGCTGGTGCCGCCTTTTTTATCCAGCCACGGTAAGAAACGAAGCAGGTCATCTTTAGTCATGCCTTCTCCCAGCTCTTCATCCGTATGCACAACAGTGACCTTTCTACGCCGCTTAATCAGAAACTCAGCCAGCTCGCAGCCGGTTATAGTACCACCGATGACTATCACTCTTTTACCGATTGGCATCCAGAATTTTGTCAGCCATGCCAGTGTTCTCGGTCCCAGGAATCTCAGGTAAGAGCGCAGTCGTTTGTGCAGTTCAGAGCTATTGAGTACGTTTTTTCGACTGCTTCCGGGTATATCAAGGCGGTTGTGTACACCTCCTGAAGCCAGGATTAATACATCCGGTGCAAATTCCCCCATCGCTGTCTCATTAGCCTCTTTACCCGACTTTACAGTTACGCCAAGTCTGGCAAGCTGGATTCTATAGTAGTCAATTAGAGCCAGAAGGTCTTTAATTTCAAGGTCTTTTACCAGGGCCGCCAGAGGTATCAGCCCCCCTAATTTAGGGCTCTTATCATAAAGTAATACCTCATGTCCTCTCAAGGCTGCCACCCGTGCTGCCTCCATCCCGGCGGGTCCGCCGCCGACCACCATTACCCTTTTTTTCTTCTCAGCAGGATGAAGTGTATATTCACCTTCTCTCCCCAGAGCCGCATTTACTCTGCACTCAAGGGGCTTATTCCGGTTACGCACGTCCATACAGTAGAGACAGCCGGTGCACGGCACGATATCCTCCAGCCTGCCGGCGGCAACCTTGTTGGGTAGCTCAGGGTCGGCAAGCAGGCGCCTGACCATGCTGACGAAGTCTAACCTGTCCTGCCTTAAGAATTCCTCTCCGAGTACGGGGTCCAGCCGGCATGAGCAGAAAACAGGTATTGATACTGCCTTCTTGACCGCTTCTGCCAGGGGTACGGCGGCGCCTTTCCCTTGACGACTCCAGTCCATATCTTTGGGCAACCACTCCGGCGGCTCAGGATAGAGTATCCTGTCCGGCTGAATCAGTCCGCCGCGGTGGCCGTAGCCATGCGCCCGGCACTGGATGGCATCGGCACCGGCGTCCTCCAGAAATCTGGCGAACTGCACACCTTCCTTAATAGTAGTGGCTTTCTCGTGGCCGTATTCGGCAATATTGATAAGGCAGGTGACCGGGAATTCCTTGCCGAGGCGCTTCTTTATCTCCCGCACGATATCGCACATGAACCGTGCCCGGTTTTCCAGAGTCTGATAACCATATTCATCCTCTCGTTTATTCCAGATACGTGAGAAAAAGGTATTAATCTGGTGGCAGGTGGCGCCGTTTATCTCCACGCCGTCGAAGCCGGCCTTAGCGGCCCGTTCTGCCGCCTTTGCCCAGATATCAATGTACTCCTTCACTTCTTCCAGGCTCAATCCCCTGGGTACGGCAAAGTCCGGCCCCGGCAGTTCTTCTCTGGTCAATGCCGAGGCGGCTTTGGTATCGCGTTCCGGTAACATCCCGGTCGGGTTCCAGGGGCCGGCGTGCTGAAACTGGATGAACGCCGGGCAGCCGTGCTTGCGGATAACCTCGGTCAGTTTGCTGTAACTGGGTATGTATTTATCATCATCGAGGTGAAATTGTACCGGCGGATGTTGAACGCCCAGAGGGTATTCCACACCACAGGATTCCACGATGATAAGTCCGACTCCGCCTTTGGCCATCGTCTCATAGTAGGCCAGAGCCCTCTCACCGACGTAGCCGCTGGGCTCAATAAAGGAAGTACCGTTAGCCGCCTTTATCATACGGTTCCTGGTACGTACCTTCCCTATATATCCGGGTTCAAGCAACCTCTCAAATTTAGCGCTGCTCACTCTTAATTTTCTCCCGTTTACTGGATATACTAGCTTCCACTCAGGGACTGCTCGACGTACTGCATGGCTGGTCTGAGAATATCAATTGAACGTTTCAGTTCTGCCTGCTCGTCAGGTGCCAGCTCCCATTCCAGGATTTCTCGTACACCCCCGTTACCCAGAACAGCGGGCACGCCCATGCTCAGCCCGTGGCAACCGTATTCGCCGTCTAGCACCACGGAGCAGGGAATCATTTCCCCGGTGTTCTCAACAATGGCACGGACTACGGCTGCCAGCCCAATAGCCGTGGTCCAAGCTGCCGTCCGCCCCGTCTTTACCCTGAGTTCCTCTAAAACCTTCTGTCCATCTGGCACCTGTTGCCTGATTTTTTGCTTGGTATCCTCATCTATCGAAACAGGCCTGCCGTTTATGCGTACGGAGCTGAAGAGCGATACCTGGCTGTCGCCATGTTCGCCGATTACACTTGCCTCAACCTGGCTCGACTTGACTCCAAGGGCCTGAGCCAGTCTCATCCTGAACCGGATTGAGTCATTCGCCGAATAGCCAATGGCCTTACGCCGGTCAAGGTTAGAACCGAGATGCATGGCATAGTTAAGAGGACACACCGGATTGGTTGCCGTAATGACGACGGCGTCAGGGCAAAATTGACTGACCCTGCCGGCGATGTCTCGAATAATAGGGAGGTTCTCGGGTAGCACTTCCAGGCGTGAGGCGAAGACCCGGGCGGAACCGGCAGCCACAATTATTATATCCGAGCCTTCCATGTCTTCATAATCTCCCGCCCGGACCAGCATGTCCCGCCCCGTCGCCGCGGTATTGAGGTCCAGGGCATGCAATGTGACCATATCCTGCCTGGGAGTATCTATCATTACCAGTTCATCCGCCAATCTGTGGACGGTGATATTGAAAGCAGCACATGAGCCCACGTTGCCAGAGGCTCCGATAACAGTGATTTTCATAGGTAGACCTCAATGGAAAATTTCAACTGTCATTATACAATATATTCGGTGATATTAGAATATGCTAACATTCTGCCGAGCAGGTGACGTGTCAGGACATCCCGGAAGAAGTGCTGAGAATGTACCTGGGTGGTGAGGGGCTAAATGCCTATCTGTTATATAATCATCTGTCCCCAGGCTTCTTCCGCGCCGCCCGTTGCTTGTCCAGTTCTTCCTCCGTTTCGGTGCCCTTCAGGTCGAAGAAGACTAAGGTATCTTTTTCCTTTTCATCAACCAGCTTCTTATAGGACTTTTCCGTCAATTTGGGCGCGTAGTGGCACTGGAACATGATAAAGGGACGTTGTATTTTACCGTACCTTACCGGGCCATGGACAACACCCGCCGGCATAAAGGTCAGCCCTGACTCACCGGTCCCGGAATAATATTCCATCTCCGTACCCATCCAGTCTCCTCCCCCTTCCAACCCGGAAACCTGCGGGTTGTTCCAGTCAATACCCAGCGTCCCCATAATTTCGGGGTCATTGTGAGAGTGCGGGCCATGTTCTGGCCAGGGCTGCGGGGCTATCATCAGGGCCCAGAAGTGATGGCAACCCTTGATAACGTCATCATCGACGAACACCAGGGTCTGCGGCAGCCGCCCAAACTTGTACTGCTTCTTCTCCGGGCTGAGTTCACTGAAGAAGTACCTGCTGTATTTCGTCTCTCCCGACACTGCGGTCTTGGCTGGCTCTGCCTCCGCCGGTGCCTCCTTCAACGCGTCGGCGAGTGCCTGAACTTTCCGGTACTGCTCTGCCACCTCCCTGTCGGTCTGTGCGCCATCGAAATCAAAGAAGACCATCTTATCCCGCTCGGCCTCAGGCACCAGCTCCACACGGGGTGTTTCCGTGAGCCTGGGGGCGCGCACCGCCTGGATGAAGATAAAGGGTCTTCTCAGGTTCCTGAGCCTTATGGGGCCGTGCACCAAGTCGGCGGGGACATACACCAGGTTGGATTCCGTGAAGACGTGCCTCTCCATCTCCGGGCCGATGCACATCTCTACCTCACACCCCAGGTCCCGGATATTATCCGGATTGGAGCTCAGGAATACCAGCAGTTCGTCGTCGGCATGGGTATGAGGCCCGTGTACCGGACGGGGCAGTGAAGTTACCCAGGCGGCCACGAAGTGATTGCTTCCCTTGATGGTACTATCGTCGGTAAACATTATCGTTTGTGGCCACCGGGCGAATCCCAGGTTTCTCCGCTCGGGGGGTAACTCACTCAGACGTAAACTAGCATATTTCTTCTCTTCCATTTCCTTTGTTCTCCTTTTTTCTTATAATTAAGTAATTATCTTTGTCTTCCCTTTCAAATCATTTCACATATGGTAACTGTAGAATAGTCTTTATCTATGAAATTGTCAACGACTGTGGCCTATCGGAGAGAACGACTGCGTACCCAGCTGTTATGATGCTCACTTCTAAAATTGTTGCTTCCACTTCCATTACGATGTACAAAGCCATGCTTGGACTGAGATAGTAGAACATGCTGGCCTGAAGCATTTCAGATTGCATGATGGAAGGCATACCATACCCACGCCTCACTTCTCTTAAAACAGAATGTGCATCCGAAGGTGGTACAAGAGCGACTGGGCCATGCCACTATCTCAACAACGCTAGACCTCTATAGCC
>CAYWRT010000112.1:0-7765 GCA_964460815.1 uncultured Dehalococcoidaceae bacterium | reverse complement strand
GGGCTAAGCGTCGCTGGCAGGATTGCCACAGGCAGCGCCGGTGATAGGATTGGCAACAAGAAGGTTTTTGTTACCTGTTTTATTCTAACTACGCTGACTCTAGCCTGGCTGCTGATAGCTGATGAGGTCTGGATGTTTTATCTTTTTGCGGTTGTTTTTGGCTTCGCTTATGGCGGTTTAGCCGTCATGCATTCGCCGCTGGTTGCCGACCTGTTTGGGCTCAAATCGCATGGTGCCATACTGGGTATCATCGGATTTGTCAACATAGCGGGTGGTGCTATTGGTTCGCTTCTGGCAGGTTGGCTGTTCGATATTACCGACAGCTATTCTCTGGCCTTCCTGATTTTTAGCATACTAAGTCTTGTCAGCACGATACTGGCCTCTTTTTTAAAGCCATTCAGAGGAGGTAGAAAAAATGAATCGACAGGAAGCACTTGAGTCGATTAGAGAAAACGTGGAAAACGAAAACCTGGTGAAACATATGTTAGCCACGGAGGCGATTATGTGTGCCCTGGCCGGGCATCTGGGTGAGGATGAGAAGGAATGGGGGCTCGCCGGATTGCTGCACGATATTGACGTTGAGCTTACCGAGGGCGATATGAGCAGCCACAGTAAGCTCGGGGCCGACCTGGCCCGGGATATGGGGGCAAGCGAAGCGGTAGCGAATGCCATCCTCTGTCATAACGAGGCGCATGGTATTCTTCCGGAGACAGCCATAGAGAAGGCGCTGTTTTGTGCCGACCCGTTGACTGGCCTGATTACGGCGGCCGTACTGGTCCGACCTGATAAGAAGATAGCGGGTCTGGAAGCCAGTTCGGTACGGAAGCGCTTCAAGGAGAAAAGCTTCGCCGCCGGTGCCCGCCGCGAGCAGATTGCCAGGTGCGCCGACATCGGGCTTGAGCTTGATGAGTTTATCGCCATCGGGCTGGAGGCGATGAAGGGAATTGCTCCCCAGCTGGGCCTTTAAATGGCTAGCTGACCGATATGGTTGAGCCTTCGGCGGTCTTGACGACATCAATGCGGTTGGGGAAGGCGTCTCTAAGCTCATCCATGTGGGTAACAACCAGTATCTTATCAAAGTCCTCCTGAATGGAGTTTATGGCCTCTTTTAGTTTCTCTATACCGGTACTGTCCTGGGTGCCGAAGCCCTCGTCAATAATCAGGGTGGGCAGTGGCGCCCCGGCCCGCCTGGCGAGCAGCCGTGACAGGGCGATGCGAATGGCGAAGTTGATACGGAAGGCTTCACCGCCGCTGAACATTTCGTAGTTTCTGGTGCCCAGTTCATCGGCAATATTAATGTCCAGAGTTTCCTGGACACTGCCCCTCTTGGTTTCCCGCTGGGTCTCAAACTTCACATGCATCCTGCCGTCCGTCATGCGCCCGAGCAGCCGGTTAGCTTCGACTTCAATCTCGGGCAGCGCCGTTTCAATGAGCATAGCCTGTATCCCTGTCTTGCCGAGAGCCCTGGCCAGCTCTTTATAAATACCTTCCTCCCGGGAAGCCAGTGCCAGCTGTGCCTCTTTCTCCTGTCTCTTTGTTTCCAGCTCGGCGCAGCGCTTTATTTTCGCCTTCACGCTCCCCACCGTTTCCTGGGCCTGGTTCCGTTGCGCCGCCAGGCTCCGGTAGTCGGCTTCCGCTTCAGCCAGAGCGTGGCGCAACTGGGGGAGCCGGGTGAGTTCTTCCGTCAGGACTTCCTTTTTCTGATTGTCGAGCTTCAGGCTGTCCCGCAGCCCCAGAGCCGCCTCTTCGGCACTGGAGACCGCCTCTTTTTCCTGATTGATGAGTCTTTCCGCTTCCTCCAGCCGGCGCTGGTCACGGTCGTATGGCTCCAGCTGGCTCAGTTGCTGTCGCGCCTGTTCGTGCCTGGCGACATCATAACCGAGGCTGGCTAGCTCGGCTTCTATCGTCTCCAGTGCCTCCTGCTCAGCAGCGGCGAAATCCCTCCTGGCCAGGCGCAGTTCAATATCGTTTAATCTTTCTCTTAATCCGGTTAGCTGTTTTTCTAATCCATTAATTTCCGTAATTTCCTTCATGAGGATGCTGGTCTGGCCCTGGACTTTTGTTTTGTCCTGGTCCAGCCGTGATTCCAGCTGAGTCGTTTCTTCTTGCTGCGACTCAAGCTCCGTTCGCTTTCGGGCGAGCTCAGCCTGATTTGACTTCAGTAAATCACTCTGGCTCTGTTTTTCGTGGGTATATTTGGCGGCAATGAGTTCCAGCCCTTCTCGCGTTAGCTCCGTCTCGCAAAGTGGACACCTGGCCTCGGTCTGGGATGATATGAGGTCGAGCTTTTCCGCCATCTCGCTGATTTCCCGTTCCAAGCGGTTTTTTTCAGCTTCAAGGTAGTTGACCTGAGCCTGCAACTCCTGGAGGGCCTGTTCTCGCTGGCGCAGGGTTGCTTCTGATTCGGCCAGCTGTCGCATCTGCCCCTGCACCTGGTTAAGCTGGCTTTTGAGTTCAGGTAATCTCTGTGTCCTGGCCTCAAGATTACTGATGTCACGCTGAATAATAGCATGCTCGGTGTTCAGGCTGTGTCCGGCTTCAGTTATTTTACGTTCCATCTGGTCTTTTTGCTTTTCCAGTTTGTAGAATTGCTGGGATTTAGAGTCAAGTTTCTCATTTATCCGCCTGGCCTGGGTAAATTGTGTGTAGCCCTCTTCTATGGTGGCACGCCGGCTGATTACCTCTTCATATTCTTTAATCCTGGAGTGATGTTGCCTTAACTGCTCGTCCCATCGTTCCAGGTCTCTGGCGGTAAGGCTGATGCGTGCCTCAAGCTCGTCCATCTGTGCCTTTTTGTTCTCTAGGGTTTCTTTTTTCTGCCTCAGCTCGTTCAGTCCGGCTTCCTTTTCCCGAGTGGCCGCTTCTATACGAGCGAGTTCACTCTGTACCTGTTCCAGCTCAGAATCATAGGCCGGCTTCTGGGCCAGCTCATCGCTGATGTCTCTAATGGCGCTTTCCAGTGGCACCTTCGCCGTTTCCTGCTGTTTGGCCAGCTCCTTGGCCTGCTCTTCAAGCTCGTCGTAGATGGCAAGCCCCAGGATATTGCCCAGCACCTCCTTACGTCGGGTTGGAGCCTGCCTGGTGAACTCGTCAGCATGTCCCTGGCGCAGATAGGCGCTGTTGACAAAGGTGTCATAGTCCATGTGCAGGGTGTCAATAATCTTCTGCTGTGTCTGGGTGATGCTGTTACCGGACATGGAAAGGAACCCGTTGCCGGTGCTTCTCTGTAGTTCCAGTAGAGATTGCCCCGCACTACCACGCCTTTTGGGGCGGGAGCGTTTTCGTATGATGCGGTATAGCTGCTGTCCCACGGTGAAGTCAAACTCTACTTGCATCTCTGTCTGCGTGCTGTAAATCAGGTCATCGTCGCTGCTGGCTCTGGCTTTTCCCCACAATGCCCAGGTCATGGCGTCAATCAGGGCGGATTTGCCGTTGCCGTTATCACCGGAAAGACAGGCGAGATGGACGCCGTCAAAGTGCAGCGTCGGCACATTGTCACGATAGCACATGAAATTGCGCATACTGAGTTTAACGGGAATCATTCGGCTTCCTCAAAACGGCTTTTCTTGACCTAATTTTAGCATAATCCGGTATATTATTAATCTACCCAGCCCCGGTACCCCCCTCGTTTCATATCTATTCCCACCCTGCCGCCCTCGCATCAGCCACGGCTTAGCCCGCAAATAGCCCCCCCTTTATCCCCCTTGCAAGGAAGGGAAAATAAAGAGAAGAAGAACTGGTGCCCTTTTAGGCTGGCTACTCCCCACTCGGAGGTAGAGGTCAGGGAAGAAAGAAATAGCCCTTGTTGGATGTGATGGAGGGAAAACTACGGGATAAGCAGAAGATGATACAGGGTGGTGGGTGGGAAAAGATAAAACAGGCTTCACCCCTTCAAAGACTTCCTATGGGCGAGTTTACCTTCGACCCTTTTTAGCGGGGTGGTGGGGTACAAACTCACGGGATAAACCTTCGATGCTGCTGGGCGGAGGGTGGGAATAGATAATATAGTGGTGATGGCCTGAAGCCCCGCCTAGACTGATATTATGTCAGGCTAGTTTATATTATTTCGAGGCAGCATCCTCAATAATATACTTACCGGCCATCCCTATTGTAAAGTGGAAGATGGGCTTATCAACCTTCCTAACCCGCAGAGGACAGTGTTTCATTCCCTTAGGGACAAAGATAAGACAGCTCTTATTAATAATGTATTCCTCATCCTCCAGCCATATCTCAATTTCTCCATACAAATCATGATGATTCTGCGGGTCACTACCAAAAAAGGCGATAACCTCATCAAAATCATGTGTATGAGCCGGAGGAGTGGCTGTCTCTGTGACTTTCCAGTACCAGGAACAATTAACGTGAAAAGCTCCCTCTAGCACTGCGTCATCTAACCATAATATGCGCGTTGCCCTTCTGGCATACTCGGCAGCATTTTTTCGGATTTCCTCCGGGGTTTTTAACTCGGTTATGATATATTTTTCGTATTTTAGTTCAGCCATCCGGTGTCTCCTCCTATAAAATGCTAATCCTTATTGATACAGGTATGCTGATATTTTAGCACCTCTTCACGTTTTTCACTAACTGTAAGCCAATGCGTTTGATACCGTAATACTAAAACCGCATGTGAGAGGTAAAAGGAGAAGGAGTGACGGGGCTTGGCCGCTCCACGTTCTCCAACGGGTAGCTTGTCTCTGCCCGGCTTAAAGTGTTAGAATCTTTTACTGACATGCACCAAAACAAACGTCACACCAAAACATCACCAGCAGACGAGTTGCACCTCCGTCACCTCACCGTAGATGAAGCGCTGCCCAGACTTGACCAGTACCTACATGATGCTTTCCTGGCTGGCTTATATCAGGTCAGGGTAATTCACGGTAAGGGAACGGGGACTCTGCGCCAGATAGTCCGAAGAGAGCTTGCCAGGCACTCCCTGGTCAAATCATTCAGAAAGGGCGAGTACGGTGAGGGGGGCGATGGCGTTACTATTGTGGAACTGTCCGAAAGATAGCGCCGCCTGGCAACAGGTCAACACTGTTAGCACATTGAAATAGTAACGATTTTTGAGCTATAATACCTCTTGCTGACCATATGGTGAGTGTAGCCCAGCGGTCTAAGGCGCCAGGTTGTGGCCCTGGAGATCGAGGGTTCAAATCCCTCCACTCACCCCAAAGAATTGCGGGAAAGGTCGCATTTCCAGTCGCTCAATCTATCCCCCGACGGTGGTTGGCGTTAACCCAGGCCCGGGTCCTCCTGACGAAATCTCTAACCTCTTCATCAGTCCTGAAGTCACCCTCACCGCAGTAGTCGTGGTGGACCATCTTTCCCCGGTCTCTCATCAGCTTGGGTCTCGATTTATAAGCAGGATAGCCAACCGCCATCATATCATAGACTTCCATCTCCCCGGGTATTCCCAGCAGGTCTTTAATTAAGCAGTGTGCATAAGGCATGGCCACCGCCGATACCCATTGCGTTGCCAGCCCCAGGGTGGCAGCTGCCAGATGCATGTACAAAAAAGCATTCGCCAGACTTGAAGTGAAAATCGAACGTTTCAGATTATCATCAAACCGGATAATCATGGGTAATCCGACCTGAGTCCTGGTATCACCGAAGAGTATGATGAAGACCGGGGCATTGCGGTAGTCCATACCTGTATCGAGCCAGGGATGAACTGTCTGCCTCTGCCACGACTCCCTGGCAGCTTCAACTTTAGAACTCAGCTCCCGATACGCAGCCAGACATTGCACGATGTTATCTTTTAGCTGCTTCTCTTTGATGATGACAAACTCCCAGGGATGAGAGTTATAACCTGAAGGAGCCCAGCGGGCCGCTTCAATAATCTTTTCCACATACTCATCAGGTACAGGGTCGGGTTCAAACCGGCGTATGGTCCGCCTCTTTTTGACCAGGTCCAGAAAGCTATCATAATCCATGTTAACCTCCCCGGGTAAAATTATTGCTACCAGTAAGTATAATTACAGTCCGGCAGGTAAATCAATAAACAGAGCGGAAATCAATGGTCTTTCCTGCTAATATCGGGTATAATTGAACTTGATTACGTGCGCCTGTAGCTCAGCGGATAGAGCACCGGTCTTCGGATTTGGCGTCGAGTGTCCCAAAGTGTCACTTCACGTTTGAATTAGAACCAATGTACTGGTAGGGTCAAGCGTAAAATACTGTTATCTCCCAAAGGGTTTTAAGCAGTCTATTGACAACTTATTGACAAAACCTGGCTTTGATTTAAGCGCAGGGGATAGTAAGAAATGAGCATCGATAAGACAAGACAAGGAGATTTCTCTACAAGGTAGCCTGGCTTCTGGGGGAAAGGTCAAATATTAACATAGGTTAGAGGGGAGAGCTCTTGTCAAATGTTGTGGAAATTCCTTCCAGCATCTTTTTTCATTAGCTCCTTGCGCCTGCCAGTTCAGGCATATCTTCTCGCTGTAGAATACCATCCTTGAACTTGCGGCCATCCAGTACCAGCATCATCAAATTAGCGCCGCCGTTGAGGTCCCTCCAGTTCCGGCTCAGCCGCTGCACAATCTTGAACACCAGGTAGAGGGCATTATCCCGTCGCCGCATCCGCCTGGCAGCATCTGTTCTCAGCCTCACCCCACTGAAGATGGATTCTATCGGATTGGTAGTCCTCAGGTGTATCCAGTGCTCTTTGGGGTAGTGATAGAAGGTGACGAAGTCATCCCAGTCACGAAGCACCGTCTCGGCAGCCGCCCGCTGACCTCTGCCCTTGAGTTCGGCGACATACCGGTCGCGTAGTTCCTCGCACTCTTTTTGTGTCGGAGCCTCATACATCTCCCTCAAGCGTCGGCGTGCCTCTGCCTGATAACGTTTCGGCAGTTTAGCCTGGACATTGGTGGTACGGTGGTTCCAGCACCGCTGATGCTCGGTGGTCGGGTAGACCTCGTTCAGGGCGGCCCATAGACCCAGGGCGCCATCACCGGTAGCTGTCAGTGGTGCCTCCAGACCACGATTACGCAGGTCCCGCAGCATCTCCGCCCAGCTCTCTTTACTCTCACGGTATCCAGGCTCCATCCCCAGCAACTCCTTTTCCCCATCCTCCCGCGCTCCTACAACACACAGGAGCGCCGTCTTTTCTTTCTCTAGTCCGCGGCACCAAGGTAAACTCCGTCTTCCCAGGTGTAAGCGTACCGGTGTTCCCACAATGGCCGCTTCCGCCAGGCTTCGTATTCCTTCTCCCAGCGCTCTTTTAGCCCCACAATGGCATTGGGTGACAGCGCCATCGTCTCTCCCACCAACTCCCGGAATACCGGCTCGAAGTCCCCCGTGGCCAGCCCTTCCAGGTAGAGCCGGGCGAATAATCTCTTCGTGGTCTCTGATGCCCGTTCGTAGCGCTTCAATATCTGGGACTGGAATCCCTGCGGTGCTACCTCACGAGGCACTTTGGCCACTCTGGGCACCCGTATCTCAACCGGCCCCAGACCGACCGTTATCTCCCGCGGCGTATGGTAACCATTCCGGTAGCCGCGAAATTGCCTGCTCCGCTGATAGCGGAGCCACTCCAGGAAGCCGGAAACCTCCTCTTCTGACACTGCTACCAGCATCTTCTTCGCTCCCTCCTGCACACATGCCTCAAGCGCATCCTGTACTTCGTCCCTTTGTCCCTCTTTTCTCTTTTTCTGGTATGATGTTGTCAAGGCGTGTCCCTCCATTCTTTATTTGTTTTTTCTCTTACTGGAAGGATACGCCTTTCTCTATCCCGGCGTCATTAATTTCCACAACTTTTATT
>CAYWRT010000111.1:0-7783 GCA_964460815.1 uncultured Dehalococcoidaceae bacterium | reverse complement strand
TCAATATAGGTATTGGTCATGCGGACAATGGGCGGGTAGCGGTAGTTGATGGCTCTGGCATTGCCCGTAGGTGCCTCGTTCATCTTGGCGGCGGTCTCCCGGGAATGAAGCCTGCCGACCAGCTTGCCCTCCCGTATCAGGTAGTTCATGACGGCGGGCACGCCCTCATCATCATACTTGTAGCTGCCCCGCAGCCCCGGCAGCGCCGCCGAGTCCACGATATTGAGCTGTTCACTGCCAAACTGCTTGCCCAGGGTCATAATCTGGCGCATACGTTCATTCTCATAAACGAAGTCGGACTCGGACAGGTGTCCGAAGGCTTCATGCACGAAGACACCCGCCAGAACCGGGTCCAGCACCACCGTATATTCCCCGCCCTTCACCTGCGGCGCTGTCAGCAGGGCCACGGCGTGCTGTGCCATCGCCTCCACCGGCTGGTGGAGACCCTGTATAGCGCTGAAATCTCCACGACTGCCCAGACTCAACCCCACCTGCTGCACCTCACCGTCTTTAGCCGCAATGGCCGCCAGGCGAAGCGCAACATCCGCCCTTTCCTGCTCAATATAACTGCCGGCGGAACTCATAAAAATAACCTTCTTACGGCTATCCGTATAGCCAATGTTTGAGGTCTGTATCTGCGGGGTGCCCCAGATGGTCTCATTATACTCGTCCAGCAGCCGTTTCTTTTCTGCCAGAGGCATAGCCACCGGATTTCCAGTCACCTCACCCGGCACCATATCAACCACCGGCGCCACCGGAGCCAGCCGGCTCTGACCACTACCGGCAAATTGTGCCTGCTCTACCGCCAGCCCCACCCTGCCCGGCAGCTCATCAAAGCTATTAAAGCTGCTGAAGCCCCAGCCACCCCTCACCAGAGCCCGCACGTTTCCCCCGGCGGCAGTCGACCTCCCGATAGACTCCAGCTCCCTTCCCCGGTAAGTAATATGGCTGGTCTGGCTCTCTTCAAGGCGCGCCTCTATATAGTCGGCATCGTGCTTCCTGAGTTCCTCGGTTAACTCACGGGCAATGGCTTCAACCTCTATCATTGGCAATATCCCCTGCGGTAAAATTATGAAAAACCTTTCGGCGAGGTTAGTTTACAGGACTGCCGAGCCGATTGTCAATTTGCCAGATTGATTGATAATTTTTATTTCGAAAAGTGTTATGTCTGCCTCAGATAAACTGTTACCAGGGGAGGCAGCCGGACACGAACCAGCACTCTTTACCAGTCACCTGGCTTGACAAATTATATAACAGGGCTATAAATTACTGACTGTACAGGTAATGGCACCGAAAATATAATATACAGCACGTTTCAGGCCTTGAGCAGTAAAATTCAGTTCGCCTGGCAAAATCTTAACAAGGAGGAAAAAATGGGAGAAAACTGGCGTGAACTCATCAGTCAACCGAAGTATGGCACCAGGGAAGAAAGGGACGTTATGGTCCCGATGCGCGACGGGGTACATCTGGCCGTGAATATCTTCCGCCCCGATGCCGAAGGAAGGTTCCCCGCCTTGCTGGCCATAGGGGGTTACGGTAAGGAACTCCAGGAATGTCTGATACCCCCGCAGCCGCTTCAGAAAAGCGCTGTCTGGGACGGCAATATCGAGGCTGGAGATACCCCTCATATCGTATCGAGAGGCTATGTCCATATTATCGGCGATGTCAGAGGGACGGGCATCTCGGAAGGCGAGTATCCGGGTATGTGGTCACAGCAGGAAGGGCAGGACGGCTACGACCTTGTGGAGTGGCTCGCCCGGCAGCCCTGGTGCGACGGCAACGTGGGCATGATAGGTTACTCCTATTACGGCGGGATGCAATTGAAGGTGGCCATACAGCAGCCTCCCCACCTGAGAGCTATTTTCCCGTCCCACATATTTCCAGACTATTATGACCTGGCATATAGCGGGGGCGTCCTCAGTTTATTCCTCTACGGACTCTGGCACGGTCGCCACGGCACCAGCGGTTTTGCACCCAAAAACGCCGTACCGGAAACGATGAAGACCATGTCAAAAGAAGAGTTCGAGCGCCGACGGCAGGAGCTTCTCAACCACCCCGACATAAAGCATTACCCCAATCTTTACCACCTGGTGCACTATCCTCAGAAAAACCCCTGGTTCTTCGACATGTTAATGAATCCATATAACGGGCCTTTCTGGCAGGACAGGTCAATTTACCCCTATTACGACAGGATAAAAGTCCCGACCCACTGCGTCGGCAAGTGCGGCGTTGGCTCCGGCTATTGGGACATCTACAACGGCATCAAGGCCCCCAAAAAGCTCCTGGTGAAGCCCACCGGCCCCGAAGAGCGCCCCTGGAGAGAGGACCTCGATGAGATTATCAGGTGGTACGACCACTGGCTCAAGGGTAATGACACCGGCATGATGGATGAGCCGCCGATAAGGATGTTTGTCCCGGGAATCAACCAGTGGCGCTATGTGCAAGAGTGGCCGATGCCCGGCACCGAATATACTAAATGTTACCTGCAACGCTGGGAAGGCCTGTCGTTCCAGGAGCCCGAGCTTTACCAGTACGAGCCCGACTGCTTTTTGCAGCAGCCACTTCACCTGTCCAACAAGAGGGACTCGGTTATCTACATGAGTCCTCCCATGTCGGAAGACCTGGAGGTAATCGGGCCGGCCGCCCTGTACTTCCACGCCTCCATTGACCAGGACGATACTAACTGGATAGTCAGTTTATATGATGTAGCTCCAACTGGCCGGGAAACCGGTGTCGGTAAAACTTACCTTAAAGCATCACACCGGGCACTGGATGCTGGTAGGTCAACACCAAGCGTGCCCTGCCATCCCCACACCAAGGAAAGCATCGAGGTTATCAAGCCTGGTGAAATATACGAATACGCTGTATCTCTGGGCATATTAGTGAATGTCTTTAAGGCAGGCCACCAGCTTAAACTGAAGATAGAGAGCCTGGAATCCCCCAGGGACCCGGAGATGCAGATACACTACCATCCTCATCTATGCAGCAGCCAGACCACGCTTCACAAGATTTACCGAGACCGGGAACACCAGTCGCACCTGCTGCTGCCCATTATTTCGGGGAAGTAGGGACCGTCGGAAACGCCGAGCCAGAAGGGCCAACCAGGCATCAAGGAGGTCAAGATGGGTTGATGTAAAAAAACTGGTATTATTCTTTCATTACATCACAGGAGTATTTGTTACCCAACAAAATCCTTCAACTATTCCGCACCTCCTTCAACCCGGGCGTTAAAGCACAGTCCGGAAGTCGGCTGATATTCTTTTTCGTATGTGACCATGGGTTCGAGGGACGCTTCAAAGAAATTTACGGCACAAGGTACATCTCGGACGGTCGGTACTTAAGATGAGACCTCCACTTCAAAAGGCTAAATTTCCATTTTCCATTCTCTTTAATATACTTACAGTCATATACCCCCTGCATCCAGTGCAGGCGAGGCTCCTTACCCTGGGAGAGAACCTGCATAAAATATGACATCCAGGTGCCCGTTGCCGTGTCCCCATCAACAGAGATACTGGGGTGCACTATGGCATAACCTTCCCTCCCCAGATGATAGGCAGCCATATGGTTAAAAGCCTTGGCAATTTCTGCTTTGCCTTTCATTATTCTGCCCTCTTCTTCACTACCTTCCCCCAAATCCAGGGTACTGTTTTCTGCGAAACAATCGATTAGTTCGTCCCATTTGGCGAAGTTAAGGCAGGTTATATAACGTATGTGTAGCTTCTTAACCTCCTCGGTATCCTCAATAGCCTTGATTCTTTTCTCCAGTTCTTCCAGTGTCACGATAGACCTCCTTTAACTATTTTTAAGATTCTCCTACCCGCAGTACACAGGCCTGGGTGCACAAGCTTCGAGTGCAACCTGATTAACTTCTGGCTCTCGGCCAGTTTTAATTGCATTGTCCGTATACTATTCCAAATAATAGCGCTACGGCTCATTAAATTCAACCTCAGCCGATAATGTTGGCGGCGCGCCATATTTGCGGACACATCGGTGAATGTTCCTGACGATTTACGTATAACTAGTTTTGACAAATGGCTTCCTGATGATTTAAAATAAAATGCCAGTGATTGGCAAAAATGCCCAAGCAGCGTGTTGGAACGGATTATGGCAGAAAGAGGTGCCGAGATGTGAATACAGAGCAGTTTTGAGGCTTGATTCCAATAACAGAGAAGGAGATAGATGAAAAACAGACACTGGATAATTTCAGTAATTACCTTGATTGTGCTGGTGGCGCTGTTACTGCCTGCCTGTGCTGAGCCAGAGCCAACACCGACACCCACGCCGACGCCAACACCCACACCGACGCCGGCACCCAAAGAGCCCGTGACCATTAAATTTTCTTATACAACTCCACCGGGAAGGCCCGGGCCAGGAATGGCATTCGACGAATGGGGCCCTGAGTTTGAGAAGCTCACCGAGGGCCGCTATAAGGTAGAGCTTTATCCGGCTAACTCGCTGGTGCCGCAGAAAGCAGCCCTGGACTCGGTGAAAGCGGGTGTGGCTGAAATTGTGGTGACCTCCACATCCTCGTTTCCGCAGGATTTCCCGTTGAGCACGGCTATCTGTCTGCCGACGCTCGGATTTGCCGTCGATACGTACGAGCAGGTTGACGTGTGCTGGGACGCCATAGATGAATACCATAACACCTTCCCAGAGGTTCAGGCCGAGTTCAAGGACTTCAAATTGCTCCTGATATTCGGCATAACGGTAAGCCATCTTCTGACCAAGGACAAGGAGGTGCACTACCCGTCAGACTTAAATGGCCTGAGGATTGGTGCCAGTGGCGACGTCGCCGAGTTAGTGACCGCTAATGGCGGTGCCGCCGTGCAGCAAATTCCCCCCGAGGCTTACCAGAACATGCAGAAGGGGCTGGTAGACGGGGGATTCCACAGCTACATGCAGATCGCCGACCATAAACTGTATGAAGTCGGCAAGTACCTCTATGACGAAAACTTCGGCCAGGGCGCTATGAGTGTGATGATGAACTGGGATGCCTGGAACGCAATGTCAGCGCAGGACCAGAAGTTAATGGAGGATTCCTGGGCTGGCGTCAGAGCCAATGCAGCCAAGTACCTGGTGGACGCCCAGGCTGCGGCGATTGATACGCCAGAATTCAAGCAGCTAAAGCTCATCGTGCCTACGGCGGATGAGGCAGCAGCCTGGCAGCAGGCCGCCGAGGAGACTGTAATTAAGTCCTGGAAAGATAAGGCTACAGGGCTGGGTATAGATGCTGGCGTTGTTAATAAAGTCCTTGACGGATGGAAGGATATACGCGCTAAATATCTGAAAAAGCTTCAATAGTCTCAAGAACCTTCTGGACGCTAATGTAATAAGAGGGCTTGGAAGGAAATTATATAACTACATGCGACAGCCGGTTATCCCCGGGTCATAGCCTGGCGATATAAAAGCGGCTGGAATGGTCTAAAATACCTTACTGAGTATGGTTATGAAGCCATTCCAGCCGCTTGAACGGCTATCCGGTTACCGGTAATTATATTAAATCTCTTACTTTCCAAAATAATTACCCGGTATTGCCAGTATCAAAACCACCACCAAGTGGCAATTTTGTAAAAAACCGACGCCTCATTTATAATTGTAACCGCTTACAGAATTTTTTTTAATATTAGGAGGTTAGTCACATGACAGCGTCAGGCGAGTTTAACAGATACGGGGAAGACCTTGAGCGGTTGATGATATTGAGGACATCTCCAATAGCCATAAAACTATTGGAGAAGGAGTCTGATATCCCGGAGGGAGCCATCAGGCCGAAAAGGGACCGCGGTTACCATCTGGCCCAATGTCAGGCCTTTGCCATATCACGACGCGAGAAAACCACGGTGGCCATGCTGAAAGAAGATAACTGGTGCTGGGCATCTTTAATAGCCTATGGACTGGTGGAAAAACCGCAAGACCCTGAGCTTGCGGAACATACTGATTTCCCCTGCCTGGAGTACGGGAAGTATATCGGCGTTGTATCCGCACCCTTGAAGACAGCTAATTTTGAGCCTGATGTGGTGCTTATCTATTCCAACACCGCTCAATTGAGAAATATGCTTCTTGCGTCGAAATTTCAGGAGAGAGACCAGGTGACCGGCCACTTTTTCCCCCCCGCCTGCTCTTACGCCATCGTGCCCGTAGTATCAACCGGCGGGTACCGGGTTATGCTGCCTGACCCAGGCGAATACGAGCGGGCCCTGACCGGAGAAGATGAGATTATGTTATCCATGCCGGCAGATAAAATTGAAGGGTTGGTATCGGAGCTCCGGCGCTTCGAAGAGGTAAAATTCGGGTATAACCACTCTAATATGTTTATGAGGCCCGATTTCCCTCAGCCCGATTTCTATAAGATGCTATTCAAGAGGTGGGGGCTGGATACCCTGGAGTAAAATACCCACCCGATAATATTCACAGCTTGGCACAATCCAATGCCTGAGACGGGGTTCAGTCAGCGCTCAGCATGGCGGTCAGGAATAAAGATAAGATGACCAGCAAACAGAGGCCAGTATTAGCCATCACCATGGGGGACGCTGCCGGAATCGGGCCCGAGGTCATTGTCAAGGCTCTCCTCTCCAGGCAAATCTATGATATCTGCCGTCCCCTTGTGGTGGGCGAAGGCGTCACTATATCGGCAATGATAAGGCTGCTGGATAGCCCGCTGAAGCTGCACCCTGTCGAGAAGGCGGGCGAAGTCCAGGGGCAATATGGCACCATCGACCTCCTTGACCTGCACAATCTTGACCAGAAAGAGGTTATCACCGGTAAGGTAGGTAAAGCCTGCGGTAAAGCAGCCATGGAGTACATCGCCAAAGCTGCCGAATTGGCATTACAGGGTGAAGCCAAAGCGGTGGTAACGGCTCCAATCAACAAGGAGGCGACCAGGAAAGCCGGCTATGGGGAATTGGGGCACCTGGAGTTCCTGGCGCGACTCACCCATGCCGCTGAGTACGCCACCATGCTGGTTTCCGGTAATCTACGGGTGGTTCACCTGACCACCCATCACCCCCTGAGAGACGCCTGTGACTTGGTGAAAAAAGAGAGAATCCTGGCCAAACTGAGGCTGACTGATAATTTTTTACGGGAAAAGGGAATCGCTCATCCCGGCATCGCGGTGGCGGCACTTAATCCCCACGCCGGTGAAGGAGGCCTTTTCGGCTCGGAAGAAATCAATGACATCATACCGGCGATTAGGGAGGCACAGAATCTGGGTATAGATGCCCGGGGTCCTTTTCCCGCTGATTCAGTCTTCACACGCGCTATCGGCGGAGAGTTTGACACAGTCCTTGCCATGTATCACGACCAGGGGCATATTCCCATAAAGGTACATGGCTTCGAAAGTAGCCTCAGTGTTGCGCTGGGACTACCGTTCGTGCGCACCTCTGTAGACCACGGCACCGCCTTTGACATCGCCGGCAAGGGCACTGCCAATTGCCAGAGCCTTGAGGAAGCCATAAAGATGGCCGTTAACCTTGCAGAAGGGAAAATATCTTCTGACTTATAGAATCAGGCCCTTCACCAACTACAAGGGTGCCATCCTCAGCTCTGATTTCAAAAACATCCCCGGCCCACAAGTGTATGGATTGACACTGATACCGAGTGTATGCGTTTATATACAGCCTTTAAATACACTACACCTTCTTATATAGCTCCAGGTCGCCTACGTTCACGTCTTTGCTGGCATCGATGGCTTCAACTTTCCGGGGAAGATACCCGCTCTTCTCTATTAACAGCGAGTAGGTGCCCGGCTCCTGTCTCTCAAACCAGAAGTCCCCGAAGTTATCCGTCT
>CAYWRT010000110.1:0-7889 GCA_964460815.1 uncultured Dehalococcoidaceae bacterium | reverse complement strand
TCTCCTTATCTCGCCTGTTGCTCATAAGGGGTCGAATCATCTGATAAACACCGTAAAAAGCCACCGCCAGCCCGATTACCAGCCCGACTATCATAAAAAGGGGCTTCTTGTCACCGAGCCACCAGCCAGCGAATGCCCCCCCCGCAATACAGATGCCAATAAAAAAACCAACACCGGTCAGCCTCAGAGCTGCTACCCACCTGCTCATGACAGCCTCAACATACCCGACCCTGCGCATAATACCAGAATCTATTGCCTCTGGTCAAGCAAGCCTTTTGGGATAACTTCTAAAAGTTCTATTCTTCCAGGCATCAGAAGAGCCCTGACGTTTTCAGCTTCAGGGCTCTCTAATTATTCTGGAAAATATAACCGGGTGCTCACATACCACTTTTATCTCTGCCGGAAAAGGCGGGGGAAGTCACCATCAAAATCCTTTAAGAAATTATGCATATCCAGCACATCATCCACCCTGACCCTATCCATATCCCTGAACTTGTCCAGTTCCGCTTCGGTGAGGTCGGTGATAACCTCAGCCTTCTTATCTTCCCTGATTATAGCCGCCACCAGAGACCTGACATGGCAGGATGAGCATAGAACCTTCAGAAACCATAACTCTTCTTTATGCTCAATAATGTCAATACAGTCTTCCTTATAATACTGCCCACAGGCACCACACTTGATTGAAGTTATCAATTTTTTTATCAGGCTCTCTTCCATTAACCCCTCTAGAGATGCCGTGGCACCTTTGCCTAGGATTTACGCTTGTCAAAATCATCCAAATCAAGGGTGTTGATAAAATCATAAAAAGCTGACATCTTTTTCTTCATTTCCTCATCAGTAACACCGCCTGGCTTACCGCCGCCCTCTTCCCCCTCTTCGAAGATGGGTTTGCCGGTCTCGCCGTCCAGCAAGATGCCAGCCTTATCCATAACCGATTCATCGGCATAAATGGGCACTCCGGTTCTGACCGCCAGTGCCAGCGCATCACTGGGGCGCGAGTCAACCTCCACCTTCTTGCCATCGATATCAAGGATAACCTTGGCAAAAAAGGTGTCGTTTTTAAGGTCGTTGACAATGATAGAATTAACCGCAGCCCCCAGGGTGTCAATAACCGAGTTCAGCAGGTCATGAGTCAGGGGTCTGGGTACCGCCACACCCTGCAGCTTTACGGCGATGGCATCCGCCTCAGCCGGGCCAATCCAGATAGGTAGATAGCGGTCGGCTACCTTCTCTTTCAAAATCACCACACGCTGGTAATTCATCAGACTAACACGAATGCTATCAATAGACATCTCTATCATGGTCAGACCTCCCTCCCCTTTTCTCAACCGGTGTCTATAATTTTACCCCCACATAAATATCCTTGTCAAATATAAGATGGCGATATTAACCGTATTTCTTTTTCTTTTTACCTATTACCCTGCCTGTAATTCAAGGGTTTATACCCTTTTTAAATTTTTATTTAATATGTATAATAGATACTATAAAATTGGGCAGGTCCCATTGAGAACGGAGGCACAACCATGAAAGAAGGTCAAAAAGCCGTCGTCTGGTTCAACGAGGTTACCAAAAAAGACATACCCTTGGTGGGTGGTAAAGGGGCTAATCTGGGGGAAATGACCAATGCTGGTATACCCGTCCCCTCGGGCTTTATTGTCACCGCCGCTGCTTACTTTGACTTTATAGAGAAGTCGGGACTCACCGATAAAATACGAGCGCTGCTGGAACCCCTTGATGTTCACGATAGTAAAAAGCTCCAGGAAATTGCCGCTAAAGTCCAGAAGCTGATAGAAGACGCCGAAATGCCACCCGGCCTGGCCAGGGAAATTGAGCAGGCCTATACCAAAATGGGCAAAGGACTGGTCGCCGTACGCTCCTCGGCCACGGCTGAAGACCTGCCCGAGGCCTCCTTTGCCGGCCAGCAAGCCACCTTCCTCAATGTACAGGGTGAGAAAGAGGTGGTTAGGGCCGTTCAGGAGTGCTGGGCATCCCTCTTCGGCGCCCGGGCTATCTTCTACCGGCAGGAACAGGGCTTTGAGCACTTTAAGGTTGGCATCGCCGTGCCCGTACAAAAAATGGTTCAGTCCGAGTCTTCCGGGGTCATGTTTACCATAGAGCCAAACACCAGCAACCGGGAAGAGATTACCATTGAGGCTGTTCTGGGCCTGGGTGAGATGATTGTCTCCGGAGACGTGACTCCCGACCATTACACCGTCAGCAAGGAAGGTATGAAAATCCTGAAAAAGGAAATCAAGCGCCAGGAATGGAAGCTTATCAAGAAAGAGGGCATCGCCGGCAAGGAAGACAACATCAAGGTAGACCTGACCCCCGAGGAACAGGCGCAGCAGAAAATAACCGACGTCGACATAATCTTTCTGGCCAAAATAGGCAAACGCCTGGAGGACCATTATCAATTCCCTCAGGATATTGAGTGGGCCAAAGAGAAGGGAAAAATCTTCATTGTGCAGACCCGCCCGGTAACTACCATAAGGGAAGGAGCGGCAGCTATCCATGACATCGACGCCCCCGTGCTCCTCTCCGGGGCGCCAGCCAGTCCGGGTATAGCCTCAGGTCCGGTGAAGATAGTACCTGACCCCTCACAAATAGACAAGGTACTGGAAGGGGATATCCTGGTAGCGGAAATGACCACCCCGGACTTTGTCCCGGCGATGAAGCGGGCGGCGGCTATTGTCACCGACCGTGGCGGCAGGACCGCGCACGCCGCTATTGTCAGCCGCGAACTGGGCATTCCCTGCGTCGTCGGCAGCGAAAAGGCCACAGCTACCCTGAAAGACGGGCAGGTGATAACGGTCGACGGCAGCAATGGCAGGGTTTATGCGGGCAAAATAGAAATCGCCGTTGAAGCCCAGGCTCGAGCCAGGGGCGAAATAAAAACCAAGACAAAGCTCCTGGTAAACCTGGCACAGCCGGACCTGGTGGAACGGGTATCTGCCCGTGATGTTGACGGTATTGGCCTGCTGCGTGCCGAGTTCATGGTTGCCGAGATTGGCGAGCACCCGAGCTACATGATTGAGCAGGGGCGCGGTAATGAGTTTGTGGAAAAGCTCGCTGCCGGGCTGGCCAAGTTTGCTAAAGCCTTCCATCCGCGCCAGGTGGTTTACCGGACCAATGACTTCAAGACCAACGAGTACCGGGCCCTCAAGGGCGGGGAACCGTACGAAGAAGTTGAAGAGAACCCCATGATTGGCTACCGTGGTGCGTCACGGTATATCACTGATATAGAAACATACAAGCTGGAACTGGCCGCTATCAAGAAGGTCAGAGAGAAATACGATAACCTGTGGGTGATGATACCCTTTGTCCGTACGGTACTGGAACTCGAACGCACCGTGAAAATTATGGAAGAAGAGGGGCTGAAGCGCTCGGATAAATTTAAACTGTGGATGATGGTTGAGGTACCATCCAACGTCATCCTGCTGGAAAAGTTCCTGGCCGTCGGTATTGACGGTGTTTCCATTGGTTCCAACGACCTTACCCAGCTGACACTGGGCATTGACCGCGACAGCTCCAAATTAGCCGAAACATTTGACGAGCGCAATGAAGCTGTCCTTATATCAATAGAAAAGGTGGTCAAAGGCGCCAAAGCCATGGGTGTTACCTGCTCTATCTGCGGGCAGGCACCCTCGGTCTATCCCGAGATTACCGAAAAGCTGGTAGAATGGGGCATTACCTCGGTTTCCGTCAGCCCCGATATGATTGACGTTACCCGTGATATCATCGCCAAGGCGGAAGCCAAACTGGGCATCAAGTGATCGAACAGCTTAATATTCGCCAGATAGCCGAGGAGAGAGAAGAAGACCTGTCTCCCCATGCTGTCAGAAGCAAGCTATCGCGTGGCCGGCTCAAGTATGAAGAACCGTGTCCGGTGCGCACCGCTTTTCAGCGCGACCGTGACCGCATCATTTACAGCAAGTCGTTCCGCCGCCTCAAGCATAAAACGCAGGTTTTCATAGCCCCGCTCGGCGACCACTATGTCACGCGCCTCACCCATACCCTGGAGGTTGCCCAGATAGCCCGCACCATAGCCCGGGCCCTGAACCTTAACGAGGACCTGACGGAGGCGATTGCCTTGGGCCATGACCTGGGGCATACTCCCTTCGGCCACATGGGGGAGGATGTGCTCAACGAACTCTACTACCCGGGGTTCCGGCACAACGAGCAAAGCCTGCGCATCGTTGACTTTCTGGAAAATGACGGGCGGGGACTCAACCTTACCTGGGAGGTGAGAGACGGTATCGTAAACCACTCCAAAACAGGGGTAGAAAATATCTTTGGAGAAGGCTGGGGTGAAGTAAACACCCTTGAGGGAGAAGTCGTCAAGATTGCCGACACCGTTGCCTACATCAACCATGATATTGGTGATGCCATCCGGGCTGGCATCATTACCGAGGGTGATTTACCCCTGGCTGCCATCAGGGTGCTGGGGCTTTCCCGCTCGCAGCGTATTAATACCATGGTCTGTGATATTATTGACAACTCGTGGGATGTACGCGGTTGTGGTATAATAAAAGACAGGCCGGCCATAACAATGAGTCTACAGGTTTTAACGGCCGCCAATACACTGCGTGACTTCCTCTTTGAGCGAGTTTATAACCTGCGCTCAACTCAACAGGAAACCGAAAAAGCCAGGGAGGTGGTTCGCTTTCTGTACAGGTATTTCAACGAACATGAGGACAGGCTGCCGGCGGAATACCGTCTCCACAGCGATACCACCGAGCGCCGGGTGGTTGACTACATCGCCGGCATGACCGACCAGTATGCCCTGAGGCTGGCGGAGGAGCTTAATAAATAAAAGGGGTTAAAGAGTTATCTATTCCCACCCTGCCGCCCTCGTGGCATCAGCGGCTTGACCCATGGGATATGTCCCCACCCACCACCAGTATGATAATATAATCAAAGAGAGTTCAAGAGAGGTGAAGCCTCGTTTGAACTCTCGTTTTGGAGTAAATGAGCTATGGCTTCCTAAAATCGGTGGGGGAGGACTAAATCCCCCTTAGTCCCCCTTTACAAAAGGGGGAAACTGGGGAAGAATATTAACGGGCTAAGCCACGGGTGATACGAGGGTGGTAGGGTGGGATTAGATTAGAAACGAGGGGGGTGAGGTAGACAATAAATTATGAGCGCCATTGACGAGGTAAAACAGAGAACCGATATTGTCGAGATAATCAGCCAGTACGCTTCCCTGAAGAAGGCGGGGCGGAACTTCACCGCCCTGTGCCCGTTTCACAGTGAAAAGCACCCCTCCTTTTTCGTTTACCCCGAACAGCAGAGCTGGCACTGCTTCGGTGCCTGTAACACCGGCGGGGATGTCTTTTCCTTTGTCATGAAAAAAGAGGGGCTTGATTTTGGGGAGGCGCTGCGTCTGCTCGCCCAGAGAGCCGGCGTCAGCCTGCCATCAAGAATTGAGCGGGAAGGCGGGAAAGAAGAAAAGGAGGAGATTTATCAAATCAATGAAGCGGCGGCTATCTATTTTAGCAATCTGCTGCTAAACGCCCCGGCCGCCGAAAAGGCAAGAGCTTATGTAACCAGCCGTGGCTTCTCGCCACAGACCGTCGCTGATTTTCAGCTTGGCTTCAGCCTGGATAGCTGGGGGTCATTAAAACAATATTTGCTGGAGAGAGGCTATAATGAAGGCAAATTGCTGACCGCCGGCCTGCTGATAGAGGCGGAGAGCGGCCAGACCCACGACCGTTTTCGCGGTAAACTGATGTTCCCCATACACGATATTAAGAGACGTACCATCGGCTTCGGCGCCAGGGTACTCGATAGCTCACTCCCCAAATATACCAACTCCCCGCAGACACCTGTCTTTGATAAGAGCAGCAGCCTCTACGGCATCGACCTGGCGGCAGCCGCCATCAGGCAGCAGGACGTTGCCATCATCATGGAAGGTTACATGGATGTCATCACCGCCCATCAGAACGGCATCACCAACGTGGTCGCCTCTATGGGAACCGCCGTGACCGAGACACAGGTAAATATATTGAAGAAGCTCAGCCGGAACCTGGTCCTCTCTCTTGATGCCGATGCTGCCGGTGAGGAAGCGATGCTGCGCGGTGTTAGCTATGAAAACACCCTGAATGCTGAAATAAGGGTTATCATTCTCCCGGAAGGTCAGGACCCCGACGATGTGATTAAGGCAGATACGAAAGCCTGGGAACAACTTGTATCGGAGGCGGTACCGGTAGTTGATTACACATTCCAGAAAAGTACTTCCCGGCTTGACCTGACCACCGCCAGGGATAAGTCCCTCGCCGTGGCCAGGCTCTTGCCCATCGTGGCGGAGATAAAAGACCCGACACGGCAGTCTCACTATATACAGAGACTGGCATTATTGATAAAACAGGATGTGCGTACCCTTGAGGCAGTAATAAGCCGGATGAAACCCCCCGTCAGACGCAGAACACCGGAAACGAAACCGGTAGCGGTTACCCGTGCCCTGCACCCGCTTATGTCCAACCCCCGCGAGGAATACTGCCTGGCGCTTTTACTGCAATACCCCGAGCTTAAAAGTCGGCAGGAAGGCCTTTCTCCCGAATATTTCGAAAGCAGCGAAAACCGCGAAATATTTACTGCCTGGCGAGAGACTGATGACCTGCCATCATTAAAAGAGAGCCTTGACCCCGCCATCCATGAGAAACTTGATGCCATCACAAGCAAGAGCCTGCCGGCAACAAAAGTTGAGCAAAGATATGACGACTGCGTCCTTGAGCTGAGAAAAAAATACCTCAGAAATCTGGCGGCAAAGAGAGCCGAGATACATGCCATTGAAGCGCAGTCAGACGGCAACAACACCGACCTGTCCAGACTTGAAGAAGATGTTGAAATCAGTCACCAGCTGAGAGATGTATTTGTTCGCAAGAATCAGCAACGACCCGAGTTAAGGAGATAAGGCATGGGCAACGATAATAAGAATCATCTGGAGAAATTACAGGACAGCGAGCACCTGGAGATACCTCCTGAGGAAACACTGAGTTCTGATTCAAAAGCAGGTGCTCTATATGACCCTTCCATTGAGTCTGATGAGGAATTAGAGGGCGGGAATATAGCTGAGCCAGGCGAACTATGGCCGAAAGCGAAGCACTTTGATGTTGAGAAAGCCGAATCGCCTTTAGACCTGGAAATAGAGCTACCCACAGAAGAACTGGCAGAACAGGATATCACCGATGACCCCGTCCGCATATATCTTCACGAGATTGGCAGGGTACACCTGCTCACCGCTGATGATGAGAAGACTCTGGCCAGAAAGATGGAAGAAGGCAAATACATCAATGAGATTAGACAGGAATACTCGCAGAAATACGGCAGGCTCCCTTCAGCAACTGATACCATACTGGCCATGCTCAAAGGACTGGAGCAGTCTTTAACTGTTATTCACCTCCTTCAAGAACAACTCGGTTTAACTCAGGCAACTGGCTTCATAGAAAGCATATACAATAGTGAATTACAGGACGGTATTGATAATGCCATAGACCCGCAACTTGTTTATGATATCGCTTCCAGGATGAATAAACCACCAGCCGAAACAGAAGAATTGCTGATTAACCTGTCACTGAGCAGTAAGTTGCTACCGAAGCAGGTCCTTGATGCTATCGGGGATAATGTCTCCCTATCTGATATAGACAAGCTGGTAACCGATACTGACTTCGTTAACTCCCTTCAGGTTCATGAAAAGCAGTTCTCAAACTACTTCGCTGATATCGTCCGTGAGGGTAAAAAGGCAGAAAGACATCTCATTGAAGCCAACCTGCGCCTGGTGGTCAGCGTCGCCAAGAAACACATCGGAAGGGGCATGTCTCTTCTTGACCTTATTCAGGAGGGAAATATCGGATTGATGAGAGCCGTGGAGAAGTTTGATTACCGCAAAG
>CAYWRT010000109.1:0-7902 GCA_964460815.1 uncultured Dehalococcoidaceae bacterium | reverse complement strand
GCCCTGGCCGATGAAGCCCTGAGCACCAGCGGCATATGCCGTTATGCCCGCCGGGAAGACGTCAGCGAGCTGATAGTCGGCACCGAAATGGGGATTATCCACCGGCTCAGAAAAGAGAACCCCGGCAAGAAATTCATCCCGGTCTCCGAACAGGCAATCTGCCCCGATATGAAGTCAATCACTCTGGAGAAAGTACTGAGGTCTCTGGAGACGATGGCACCCCAGGTGAAGGTACCGGAAGCCATCCGTACCAGAGCCAAGGCTGCCGTTGACAGGATGTTAGCGATAGTCTAAGCAAATGGAAAAAGCTGATTATATCGTCGTCTTTATCACGACATGAGGTAATATGCTTACGCAAGCAGAGCTGGAAAGGTATCAGCGGCAGATAATGATTCACGGGTTCGGGGAAGAGGGGCAGGCCAAGCTCAAACGGGCGAAGGTCTTTATCGCCGGGGCCGGCGGGCTGGGCTCACCGGCAGCTATCTATCTGGCGGCCGCCGGGGTGGGCACGCTAAGGATTGTTGACCATGATACGGTGGAACTCAGCAACCTAAACCGACAGGTGCTGCACTGGGACGAAAATATCGGCATGACCAAGACGGCTTCGGCGGCAGACAAGCTTAGAAAACTAAATCCCGGCGTCAACATAGAAGCCGTAGCCGAAATGATAACCGAAGCCAATATATCCCGGCTTGTGGCTGGCTTTGATTTGATAGTCGATGCTATGGATAATCTGCCCGCCAGATATTTACTGAACAAGACGGCCCTGGAGAAAGATATTCCCTTTTTCCACGGCGCCGTCCACGGCTTTGAAGGCAGAGCCATGACCATAATCCCGGGCAAAACGGCCTGCCTTAATTGCCTTTATCACGGTGCCACCGTTCCGGAGGAAAAATCCCCGGTTATCGGGGTCACGCCGGCAGTTACCGGCTGTATCCAGGCTACCGAGGCCATAAAATACATCGTCGGGCTCGGTAAATTGCTGACCAACAGACTCCTGATTTACGACGCCCTGGAGATGACATTCGCCGAGCTTAAGGTCAACAAAGACCCGAACTGCGAGCACTGCGGGAATTTATCAGGGAAGTGAGCCAACCGTGAGTATAGAGGTAAAGATTGCTTCAATCTTCTTGCAATATACCAACGCCCAGAAGGTAGCCAGGGTAAAAGGGAGTACCGTGGGTGAATGCCTCGACCACCTGGTCGAACAGTTCCCAGACCTCAAGCCGGCACTTTTTGATAAGACGGGCCGGTTACGCCGCCACATCGATATTTATGTCAACGATGAAAGCGCCTACCCGGAGGAACTGGCCAAACCGGTGAAGAACGGCGATAAGCTTGACCTCCTGATGTTAATCGCCGGTGGCTAAGACGAGGTTACCGCCAAGACAGCGTCAAAGAGATTATTGACGGTAATATCAGCCAGGCGAGAGAGGATATGGGGACGCTGTCTTCTGCCTGTGGCTACTGCTTCTGGCGCTGCCGGTAGGCTTCAACGTAACGCCGGGCACGGCTATCCCTGGCCAGCACGAGGTCGGCCGCCAGAACAATGGGGCGCACCCTGGCGACATCCACAATGAGACAGGTGACACCGGCGGCAACAGCCATAGCTACGAAGGCATTATTGAGCAGGTCACGGTCAGGCAGGCCAAAGGAGACATTGCTGGCTCCCAGTGTCAGGTTTACTCCCAGTTCCGCCTTAATCCTCCGGATGGCTTCCATGACGGACGGCCCGGAGCTGGTATCGGCGCCCACGGCGAAAGCCAGGCAGTCCATGATAATATCCTCCCGGGGGATACCGGCGGCCTCAGCACGCTCCACTACCTTATGGGCGATGGCTACCCTCCGCCCGGCATCCTTGGGGATGCCCTCGTCGTCCTGCACCAGACCAATGACGACGGCTCCATATTCCCTGACCAGAGGTAGCACCCTTGCCAGGGAGTTCTCTTCGCCGGTAACCGAGTTGATGAGCGGCTTACCCTTGTAGATTTTGAGCGCGGCTTCCAGTGCCCCAGGGTTAGTACTGTCAAGGCATAGAGGTATATCTACGGTGTCCATCACTGTCTGCACTGCCCTGGGGAGCAGGGTTACCTCGTCCACACCGAATGTACCCACGCCGACATCAAGAATGTCCGCCCCGGCCTGGGCTTGAGCCAGGGCTTCCCTGCGGACAATCTCCAGGTCACCTGCCTTGAGGGCCTCGGCCAGTCTTTTCTTGCCGGCAGGATTGATACGCTCGCCGATAAGCACGGTAGGCCGGTCATCACCGATGATTACTTCCCTGGTAAGGCTTGACACTCTGGTCTCCATCAGTCAATTCCCTCCCTTTTGCCATCAATAATCCTGTATCGTCCCAAATAACTCGCCTGAATGAAGGTCTTATCAAATCTGGGAGCACTGCCTAACTCAACATATTTGACCCGGGCGGCAATAGACTGCGCCTCAGACCGTTTACCGAGGGAAATCAGGGCCAGCCTGGCTCCCGCGCCGGCGGCGTTACCCGCCTGCCGGAAGCGCTCCAGAGGCAGGGACGGCAACATGCCGATGGCCACGGCGCTGGCTACATCAATATAGGTGCCAAAGGCTCCGGCAATAATCACCTGCTTAATGGCATCCTCAGAGCAGCCGCTCTCTTCCAGAAGCGCCTGAATGCCGGTACGAATGGCTGCCTTGGCCAGTTGCAGTTCTCTCACGTCATGCTGAGTAATAGTGATAGCCGGCTGACCACCTCGTTCCTCCTCACCAACCAGCACAAACTCGCGCCGCTCCTTATCGGTACGAACACCGGGGTGTTTGTCCATTATCCGGCCGCCTTCGTCAATAATTCCCGCCAGATAAAGCTGGGCCAGGGCATCAAGTATGCCCGACCCGCAAATACCAATGGGCGGTGCGTCATCGACCGTCTGGTAATGGACACTATTATCGGCTATGCGCAAGCGCTCGATAGCCCCCGCAGCCGCCCGCATACCATATTTGATATGACCGCCTTCGAACGCCGGGCCGGAGGCACAGGAAGTAGCCGTAAACTCCCCGTGATTTATCAGGGAAACCTCGGTATTAGTCCCGATGTCCAGAGCTATCGCCGGTCCTTCGGCAGACAGTACTCCTGTGGCCAGCAACATGGCGACATGGTCAGCCCCCACAAAACCGGCAATGTTAGGCAGCAGGTACACATATGCCCCCGGCGCCATATGCAATCCCAGGTCACCAGCCTTAACATCCACCGCCCGGCTGACCGCCGGCACAAAGGGGGAAACAGCCAGTTGCCTCACCGGCAGACCAAGGAACAGGTGGTGCATGGCGGTATTGCCGACAACCACCGCCTCAACGATTTCCTCCGTGCTGGCGCTAATCTCAGCACACAGGTCAGCACCCAGCTCGTTGATGGCTTCAACAGCCAGTTTCTGTATCGGCTGGCCCTTATCCGGTGCCTGTACGACGTCGGTAATACGGCTGATGATGTCCTCTCCGTAGCTTATCTGGGGATTCATGACCCCTTTGGCTGCCAGAGTCCGGCCATCGGTCAGGTCAACCAGATAGCCAGCAATCTTGGTGGTGCCCAGGTCTATGGCTAACCCCAGCTGTTTGCCTTCCGGGGGAAGGATAGCCACCACTTCGTCATGGCGGACTATAGCCTGGCACCCCCAGTCCCATGCCCGCAGCCGGTCTGAGAGGCTACGCAGGACACCGATATCGACCCTGCCGCAGTGTAACTGGTATTGCTGGTTTAGCGCCTCGAGCAGGCGGTCAGCATCAGCCTGTGGCGCCGACAGTGACGGAGCCTCCAGCTTTAGATAGTAGCCTCGAACGGGCGGCTCCGGGCGAACGGCTACCTCCAATCCCTCCACCTGTACCCGCTGGGGGGTGGTCATCGACTCAGGTGGGATTGTCAATCTGACATCGCCGCTGGGATAAGTCTGGCAGGCCAGACGCCAGCCGTCATTGAGTTCCCGGGGCGAAAAGAACTTCAGTTCGTTAGGCGTTGGCTCTGAGACAGTGCCACTCAGAACCTGCACCCTGCATGAGTGGCACGTCCCCTTGCCCCCACATATGCTGCTGATACCCACACCGAGCCGGCGGGCACAGGCCAGCAGAGACTCGTTCTTCTGACACTTCCCTCTTCGGCCTACCGGCTCAAAATCAATCGTACAAGTCGTCATTCTCCTCCTGTCTGGTTTTTATTCTTCGCTTACGCCTGTATTTTATAAGGACAGGTTTTCCTGAGGTGGCAGCGGGCACATACCTCGGCTCGCGTCCATGTTGCCATCTGCGGCCCCATACCGATGACCAGGGAGGTTGATTTGCGGGGAACCATTATTCCTGAAGAGGTCAGGCTCACGCCAATCTCCCCGGCCGGTACCATGTCGAACAACCGCCACTGCTCCGTAAGGGACAAACCAGGCATACCCGGGTTGATGGGGCTGCTCACCTGATAGCCACGGGATGATGCCTCGATTTCTATAAACCTACAGGCCTCCTGAGCTAGTGAGTCCACGGCGGCGCTGCCAATACCATCCAGAAGCACGCCCCGTAAAGGCTCATCCCGCTTATAGTAGTCGGTTACCTGTTTCTCCAGCCCGGGTCCGATAGTACAGACCACAACAGCCAGCTCTTTAGCCTCCGGCAGGAGCGAAGGTAATAACGGGCCGGATACCACGGCGTTCCCTTTCAGCGCCACCTGACTGTCGCTCATCTCGGCTATCGAGTAGATTTCATAGGCCACAGCCGGTTCCAGAAGATTTACCTCCTTCACACTGGCCATCAGTTCCAGAATTAGATTTTTTATCTCAGGTCTGAGGGAATGCCCCCTGACCCCCTCCCGGCGCAGCACTTCCCCTGTCTTCAAACTCAGGTGGATATTAAGTATTACGGGCATCTCCTTCTTCCTCAAAGCCCTGCCAACGGCGAGGGTCTACCATCAGGATAGCCCCGACACGCCACCCCTCCACCATTTGCAGCCTTTATTTATAGACGCCGTACTCCTTGGTGAAGTCAACCCAAATCCTGACATTCTCCGGGTTGACATCATCAAGGGCCGCCCCGTTCATCATGACATAACCACCACCCCTGCCGGCAGTATCAATGAGCTTCTTAGTGTAATCTTTTATTTCCTGTGGTGTGCCGACGGTCAACAAGGCGGTGGGTACGTTACCGCCGATGCAGGCGACATCGCCCAGTATTTCCTTGGCTCTGACCATATCGGTCGTGTCAAACCCGTAAAAAACCTTACCCCTGGGCACGTCCCGGATAACCTCCAGGCGAGAGTTATAGCCCCCCTCGGCCCAGGGAAAGGGCACACACCCCTCATCAATCAAGCCCATAAGCAGCTTCCTGAAGTTAGGCCAGTAGAATGTCCTGAACTGCTCGTCGGAGAGGAAGCCGTCAGCGCCTTTATGCAGAGGTATGAAAATCAGGGGATTGCCGGAACCTTCCGCCGCCGACACCCCCATATCAATCATAATTGGCGTTATTGCCTCAAGGGCTTCGAGGAGCTTATCGGGCTGACGGTACATATCCAGCATTATCCCCCTGGTGCCCCTCAGGGTGTCGCCGATAACGTCAAAAGGTACCTTGGAAAAACCGCCGAAGATGTTGGGAAAGCCAAGTGCTCTCATCTCTTTATCGACCTCACTGACAACGTCCAGCCACTTTTTGGCTTCATTGCCTGCCTTGAAGAGAGCTTTATAAGCAGCCTGAATGTCGGCGTCCCCGAAGGGGACGACACAAACACCCACGAAGGGCAGTTCCTGCATCCAGGTGAGATTGGGCAGGTTCTTGAAGGGCTCCAGCGCTCCGAATATGCGCGGCAGATATTTTGTGCTGAAGAAATGCGACGGGTCCCGAATCAGGTCATCATATTCATCAGCCTTCATATATTCGCCTTCAATGCACTGGTAGGTGTGTTCGGGCAGGACCCCGTGGCCAGGCCAGGCATATAACCGGTAGTCAAGAATATCAAAGATTCTGCCGGCACCGGCCAGACCCGCACCGATTTGCGCATCCGGCTCAAAGTCAAGGACATATTTTCTACCGGCAATAACGGCCTTTTCGTAGTCATACATTATCTCTCTGGGGGTAAAGCCAGCATAATAAGCGGGGAAAAAGCTAACAACCGGATAGATGGGCACCCTGTCCGGCGGTTTCTTCAACTGAATAACGTCTTTCAGCCTGGTGGCTCTCTCTTTATACGCCTTTTCGGCTTCGGGGCTTTTAAACTCTTCGTCCTCCGGCGAAATCCACTCTTTTAACCTTTTCTCCTGCCTTTCATCCCGTGATAACTCTTCCCATTGCTTTTCCATTTATTTTATATCTCCTTTGCGTTCTCCGCCAAGGCTTCTTATCAGCCACTGCTAATACCGATAATACTGACTACAGCCAGCCGAATACGGGTATTCAAGCACTGCCTTATTGCCAAGTTTAATACGACAAGCTGGAAATTTCAACCAGAATGCTGAGATTGTTTAGCTGAGTTTTCTTTTTATATAGAATATAATATACTTGTGGGAGCGCCAAATAGAAATTAAGGAGGCTAATTATGGCTGAACTCAAGAGGACGAGAGAGGAAATCGCCCAGAAAGCATGGGACCTGGGAATAGAATACGAAGCCAAACACAAGGGCTGCTGCCAGTCTACGTTTCTGGCCATAGTTGATGCCCTGAGATGGGGAGGCCTGGAAATTATCCCGGAGGATATGGAGGAAAGACTGTATGCCGGGATAAGCCTGCTGACAGCTGGTGTTTGCATGACCGGAGAGGGCACCTGCGGTGCCGTATCCGCCGGCGTGATGGCGGTTGGCCTGGCTCTGGGAATTCAGAAGACGGATCCCCAAGCCTCGCAACAGGTTGGCCACAGCCTCCGGGATACACTTCTGGCCAAGTATTACGAGAATTATCAGTCCATACTCTGCAAGGATGTCATGAGGAAATATTTCGGGAAAGCCTGGAACCTGGTAAGTGACGAGATGACCATGGAGTTCCTGAGCATAACGGACGGGTGCACTATCAGGCAGACGGCCAAGTGGGCTACCGAGATTATCCTGGACGAATTTGAAAAAGGCAATATAAAACTGCCAGCATAGGGTTGTGCAATTAGCTCAAACTGCTACCAAATTTAACCTTGAGAAGCCTCCTGTACCTGTCTTCTTCTAATGCCAGAGTTCCTGAGCTACATCCTCCAGGCCCAGTTCCCGCAGCTTCTTTTTGCTCGGCCTGGTCGTCCTGGGGTCCCAGTCAGCGGCCGCCAGGTACTCTCTTATCAGGGTGTCCTCATCAACGGTTACCCCCGCCAGCGGGCCCTCCTTGCGCGGCGGCTTGCCGACTATCCTGCCCGGGACCTTGAACTGTAGAGGGTTCAACCCTTCGCGGACGTTGAAGGCATGCCGCATATTCGTAATTCTCTCCCCGGTCTCAATCAGCTCTTCAGCAGTCAGGTCCCAGCCGGAAGCCGCCTTCATAAAACCAATAAAGGCGTCCACGTTAGGCAAATTCCCGAACCCGAACATGCATACCCCGGCGCAATTCATAATATGGTTGAAGCCAATGCTAATCCGGAAGGCCTCACCCCGGCCACTGAAAGACTTCGGGTCATACTCGGGCATGGGCAACCCCTTAGGACTCATTCCCCCACCCTGCGTATGACGGGCCGGGGTGGGGTCCATCCGGTAACCGAGCCCCCAGTGATACCCGTGCTTGGGGTCATGTGCTGGAGCCTCCTGCCCGCCAATATGCATGGCGTATTCGTCGGCACCCCTGCCTATCTTCTCTGCAACCACCCTCACCCCATCAGCCAGCAGGTCGCCAAAGCCCTCCCTGCCGGCCAGTTTCTCCGTCATGGCCACGATGGACCGGTGATTGCCCCAGGTCATTTCGATGCCGTCCGTGTCCGCTCTGGTAAGAATGCCAT
>CAYWRT010000108.1:0-7980 GCA_964460815.1 uncultured Dehalococcoidaceae bacterium | reverse complement strand
GGCGCCGGGGAGTTCCTTCTTTTTCTGCCTTAGCTGTGCGGCGGTAATCATATCTGCCATGGGACAGCCGGCGTTTATATCCGGTAAGAGTACGGTCATGCCGGGGCAGAGGATAGCGGCGGTCTCCGCCATGAAGTGGACTCCGCAGAATACTATCACCTCGGCGGTGGTCTCAGCCGCCTTCTGGCTCAGCTCCAGTGAGTCGCCAACCAGGTCGGCTATGTCCTGAACCTCACCCAGTTGATAGTTATGGGTGAGGATGATGGCGTTCATTTCGTTCTTTAGTTTCAGGATTCTCTCTTGTAAAGTTAGTTCTTCTGTAGTCATGGTGCCGTTTCTCCGTTTTTTCACTCTATTTTTGCATTATAAATATCTGGTCCTATCCGTAGATTATTCTTTCGGGGTTCGTGTAAATCTTCATTTCTGGCTCTATTATAATTCTTACTTCCATATCTGTGTTAATCTGGGTGCCCGTATCCCGGACAAAGCCTATGATGGTTGACCCGCACTTCTGCCCGATTTCCAGTCCCATCCCGGTTACCGCGGTCTTGGTAACCGCGACCGGGATTCCGGCCCGGCAAATTTTGGTCACCATTTCCGAAGCCATGCGGCCTGTTGAGGCCAAAAAAGTGTTGCCGCAATCAATTTTATTAATCAGGGCGTAGCCAATCACCTTGTCCAGTGTGTTGTGCCGGCCGATATCTTCCACCACACAGATTGGCACTGCTTCTGGGGTAAACAGTCCGGAGGCATGCACTCCTTCGGTTTCCCGGTATATGGCGGCTTTTTCCAAGACAGCATTCATCGCCTGAAATATCTCTTTTTTGCCGATTTTCATTCCAGAGTGTATTCGGGGTAAGCTCATTTCATCAAGGAATACGGTTTTACCGCCTCCGGAGACAATACGGTAGTCGGCCCTTCTGGCGCTTTGAGATATCTTCAGGGCATCTTTCAACGTCACCCGGGCGGCCTCGCCTTCTAAATTTATTGATTCCAGTTCGGCTATATTCTCAATAAACCCCTGTCCAAACAGATAACCGGTGATAAACTCCATTTCCATGGCTGGGGTGATAGATGCCGTAACCAGATACTCTCCGTTTAGAAAGACAGGCAACTCTCTCTCTATCACCACCCAGGATTCTGATTTAGCCAGACGCCCGTTTATCAATCTCCGGCATTCAACTGAATTCGCGGTCTGCGCCAGCATTATTTGCTTTGAGTCATGGTTGCTCATAAAAATCACTGTATCCTGTCTGGGCTGGAATAAATTGTCATGGTGTCGCCCCTGACCAGGCCGGCAATAGTGAGCCCCGTTTTCCGGGCGGTTTCAATGGCCAGAGTGGTGGGCACTCCCTTGGTGGCAATGATTGGGATATTCGCCTGGCAGCATCTTAAAATCATCTCGGCGGGCTGTCTCCCCGTGGAGGCGAAAAGTGTATTACCGAAATCAATATCATGGAGTAAGCCGTAGCCGATTACCTTGTCCAGGGCGTTGTGCCGGCCTATGTCTTCGGCGATGCAGATGGCTTCTGTCCCTCTGCTGAACAGTCCGGCGGAATGCACCGCTTCGGTTTCGGCAAATATTTCGGACTTCAGGATAGCTTTGACAGCGTTGAATATTTCTTCCCGGCTGACTTTAAGGCTGGAATGTATTACCGGGGGATTTTTCTCCTTCTCCTTTTTTTCGGGCAATGATATCTCGGCAATATTATTTTTTATGGTTATCGACTCTATTTCGGAGACACTGTTGATGAATCCCTGCCCGAATAGATAGCCAGTGACGAACTCCTTCTCCATGGTGGGCATTATCATGGCCGTGGTAAAATGCCTTTTGTTTATATAAATCGCCAGGCCGATTTCTCTGACCACCCTTTCCGTGGCTCTGGCAGCTTCGGTATTTATCCTGGTGTATTCAATTTTTGTCAGGACTTCATCTCGCATGGCTAATTTCTGGCGTTTATTGTCCCGCCGCCAATAACGGTATCCCCATCGTAGAAGACTATGGCCTGGCCGGCGGTGATTGCCATCTGGGGTTCGGCAAACTTTACATAAACATTGGCTTCATCCAGAGGTGTTACCGTGGCCTCGGCCTCGGGGTGGCGGTATCTGACTCTGGCTCTTACCCTGATGGGGTGCTCGGGACTGGCTATGGCTATCCAGTTCAGGTCAGTGGCTGTCAGCTCACTCCCGTATGTCTGCTCTCTGGTGCCGACCACAACGGCGTTTCGCTCTGGCTTGATGGCGGTGACGTACAGCGGTTCTTCAGCGGCTATGCCCAAGCCCCGGCGCTGGCCTATGGTATAGAACATGATTCCCGGATGCCTGCCCAGGACGTTTCCCCGGGCATCAAGTATCGGCCCCGGTTCTGCTGTCCGGGGGATGTAATCCTTGAGGAATCGGGGGTAGTCATTATCGGGGATAAAGCAGATTTCCCGGCTTTCCGGCCTGGCGGCAACGGGAATATCCAGTTCGCCGGCGATTTCCCTCACCCTGTCTTTCGTCAAATTGCCTATGGGAAACGTGGTATGCCGTAGCTGTTCCTGGGTAAGCTGGCAGAGGAAATATGACTGGTCTTTACGTAAGTCAGCGCCCTTTTTCAGGAGGTATGTCCCGGTAGACTCATCCATCTCAACCCTGGCGTGATGTCCGGTGGCGATAAATTCGGCACCCAGTTCCCTGGCCCTCTCCAGCAGGGCACCAAACTTGATGTGCTGATTGCAGCGTATACATGGATTTGGTGTCCTGCCCCGGCGGTACTCACGACAGAAATCGTTGATGACTTTGCGGGCAAAAATGTTTCTGAAATCCATTACATAGTGCGGTATGCCCAGCTTACTGGCAACATGCCTGGCGTCTATCTCTGTGTGAGGGCCGTGACCATCCGAGGGCAGAACTTGCATGGTGGCACCGATGATATCATGCCCCTCTTTCTTGAGCAGAGCCGCCGCCACGGATGAATCAACGCCGCCGCTCATAGCTACCAATACCTTCATTTTGTCGCCTCTATGTTCATATTATGGAGAAGAGATAGCCCAGAGTCAAAGATACCAGACTGATGATTACCAGATAGACAAGCAGAATCCTGCCGCCAAATTCCTTTCTCAGGACCAGGATGGTCCCCCAGCTGGTAACCGGCCCCACCATGAGCAGCACCATCCCGGCGCCGATGTTCATTCCCTGTGAGATGAAGGCATGGACGAGGGGGACACTGGCTGTGGAGCAGATATACATCATCAACCCGAAGATAAGGCTGAACGGGTACCCCAGGCCGCCGCCGAGGTAGTCTCCTATGAATTTTCCTACCGGGGTAATCGCGGCCACCACCGCCGCCAGCACCAGACCCAGCAGCAGCTCAAGGCCGATTTCCCTGGGCATATCCACGAAGGCATATCTGAAGACATGCTTCAGACGGTGAGCCGTTTTCTGGGGATGAGTCCACGCAGTTACTCCCGGGCTGCTTTCTGCCAGACTGCTTTCAAACGCCTGCTGGCAGTGGGAGCAGCAGAAATAATAGACCTCCCCGTTGTGTTCTGTTTTCAGCGCCTTGTCGGTCTCCACCTGCATCCCGCAGACGGGGTCCGTAGCCAGTCCGCTCTGAGCCGCCGGGGCTGTGGGCCTGCCCCGGAACTGGTTGCCGATGATACCCATGATTAGACCCATTACTATCACGGCGAAGAAGATGTAGATGGTGAACTTTATCCCGAGCAGCCCGTAGCAGACCAGCAGCGCCGATATGGAGGTAGCCGGTGTGGCTACCAGGAAGGACAGCACCGGTCCCAGCCGGGCACCTTTCTGGTGGAGGCTGATGGCTACCGGCAGGGAACCGATGCAGCAGATGGGGAGGATTGCCCCGACGAAGATAGAGTAGAGGAGCGGTCTCACCCCTCTGCCGCCGAGGTGTCTCTCCACCCAGCCGGCGGGGATAAACTCATTGATTAAGCCGCTGAGGAAAAACCCTATAACCAGGAAGGGCAGTACTTCGATGAGGTAATCCTTGAATATGATAAAGAACTGGACTATCACCGCTTACTCCTTATCCTGAGGAGCCAGAACCTTGAGGGGATTCGCCTAACTATAGTTTCTCCAGGGCAGTCTTAGCCGCCACTTCCCCGGATATAAGCATGGCCCCAAAGGTGGGGCCCATTCGGGGTAATCCGTAGACGGTGCCCACCGCCATACCGGTAACAATCAGGCCGGGATAAACCTCACCAGTGTACTCGACGATAAGGTCTTCCGATTTCTCAATCCACAGGGCGCCTTCACCCTTGGTCTGAATCAGACCTCGCTGCTCCAGCTTTTTCACGGCGCTGGCATCATGTCCGGTAGCATCAATCATGACCGGCGCTTCTATGGCGACCGGGTCGAGGGCGGCTATGGCCTTGGGTAATGACTGGATAGGCGACCAGTTGATAACGGCCCCGCACACACGCTCTTCTTTTACGACTAAATCTTCCAGCATCGTCATATTGAAGATGACGGCTCCGCTGTCGCAGGTACTGGCAATCAGTCGGGCACAGGCGTGCGGGGCATCGGCGACAACCAGGCCTTCGCTGATGGCTTTGTAGGGGACACCGAGTTCATCCAGCACTCTCTCTCCGGGGTGTCTTACCGTTATCTTGTTCATCAGGTAGCCCCCGCTCCAGAAACCGCCGCCCAGGTAGTTGTTTCGCTCCAGGATAACGACCTTTTTTCCGGCCCTGGCTAGGCTGCGGCCGGCGACCAGTCCGCTGGGGCCGCCGCCGACGATGATACAATCAGATTCAACATATTCGTTGAACTGCCTGGTAAACTCGGAGACTATGGCACGGGTTATGGCCTTTTCGCCAACCGGGCTGAACTTTTCCATTTATTAGCTCCTTCTTGTCTCTCTAATTATTGCCTTTGGCGTTTTTAATTGTCCTGGCAGCATCGGTAGGATAGCGGCATAGTTGGCGCATATTCTCCAGAATCCTAGCTCGGCTCCATATCTTCACCAGCCGGGTCAACCCTCATCCCCTTGCTGGTTGCCCAGGCGATGCCTTCCTCGATATCCTTCTCTTCTCCCTCCAGCTCCAGTACCACCCAGCCCCTATCTTCGGCTATGTCCGCGAGGTGAATATTGGTCACTATATTAAACTGCTGACCGAGGTTATGGATTATAGGCTCTTTAATTAACTCCGGTGGAAAGGTAAACATCAATCGTCGTTTGACCATCTTTTTCTTTGGCTTCATGACTGGACCCTTTCCTTCTTTTTATCTTTTAACTCGTGATGGGAAGCGGTTATACCGACGGAATTTTCCAGCCTCTTCAGTCGCTCTTCCAGACCATGCTGGTCCTTTAAAACCAGGCGCAGAGCTTCGGCTACCGGGTCAGGCAGCTTGCCGTGTTCCAGGTCCATGGCTGGTTTCTCACGCTTGGTGACCACTCTTCCGGGAATGCCCACCACCGTAACCCCGGGTGGGACTGACCTGATTACTACTGAGCCGGAGCCTATCCTGGCGCCGTCGCCGATGGTAATGGGACCCAGGGCTATTGCCCCGCTTCCCATCTCCACGCCCTTGCCGATGGTGGGGTGGCGCTTCTTTTTCTCCAGGGTGGTTCCCCCCAGCACCACCCCCTGATACAGCAGGACATCGTCTCCTATCTCGGAGGTCTCCCCGATGACCACTCCGGCCCCGTGGTCGATGAAGCACCGGCGGCCGATTCTGGCTGCGGGATGGATTTCAATTCCTGTGAAGAAGCGATTGATGTGGGATATAAAGCGAGCCAGCAGCCGCAGATTTTGCCGCCACAGGAAGTGCGTCAGGCGGTGAGCCCACAGGGCGTGCAGTCCGGGGTAGCAGAGGAGAACCTCGAGCACGCTTCTGGCCGCCGGGTCTTTGGCAAATACTGTCTGGATATCTTCTTTTACGGTCTTGAACACGAGATTTTATTCTTTTCTACCTTAATAAAATAGCTCTATTTATATTATACCTTATTTTTGGTATCTCAGGTGGTTTCGGGCTTTTGAAAAAGGTCGGTGGAGAGGTAGCGCTCACCGGTATCGGGCAGAATGACGACGATGAGCTTGCCCCGGCTTTCTGTCCTTCTGGCTACCTCAAGGGCGGCCTGGACAGCGGCGCCTGATGACATGCCCGCCAGTATGCCTTCCTCTCTGGCCAGTCTTCTCGCCATTATGGCCGCATCCTGGTTGGCAACGGTGATAATTTCGTCAATCAAAGACAGTCTTAAAACATCGGGGATGAAGCCGGCACCGATGCCCTGAATTCCATGTGTCCCCGGCTTGCCCCCGGAGAGAACCGGGGAATCCGCCGGCTCAACGGCGATGGCCTTGAACCCGGGCTTCCGTGTTTTAATTACCTCGGCTATGCCGGTGATGGTCCCTCCCGTGCCCACGCCAGCGACTACCATGTCTACCTTGCCGTCGGTGTCCCGCCATATCTCCTCGGCGGTGGTCAGCCGGTGTATCTCCGGATTGGCCGGGTTCCGGAACTGCTGGGGCATGAAATAGCCGGGGTTTTCGGCCACCAGCTGTTCCGCCTTTCTTATGGCGCCGGGTATCCCCTCGGCTCCGGGCGTCAGCACCACTTTGGCGCCAAAGGTGGCCAGAAGCTGTCTCCGCTCCAGTGACATGGTATCGGGCATGGTCAGGATGAGCTTATAGCCCCTGGCGGCGCAGACAAAGGCCAGGCCGATGCCGGTGTTGCCGCTGGTAGGCTCAATGATAACCGTATCTTTATTGATGAGACCCTTCGCCTCGGCGTCCATAATCAGGGCGACGCCCAGCCTGTCCTTAATACTGCCTGCGGGATTGAAGGACTCCAGCTTGGCAACTACCTCTGCCGGCATCCCCTCGGTAATTCGGTTCAATCTGACCAGCGGGGTATTCCCGATGAGCTCGGTGACATCCCTGGCTATGCCCCGGGTCAGCCTCGGTATCTGAATTGTCTTATACTTAAGCTGTTCTAATTTTGGGGTTGTCTCGGCCATTTAGGATTTCTCCAATAGTAAATGTATTTAAGTCTACCATTTATGAAAAATCCCTGACAACTTTGAAATTAGCGCTAGATATTGTGTAGAATGTTTGAAATGGAGAAGAATTTTCGGCACCTTCCCAGCGTGGACAGGGTCCTGGCCGTGGAGCGGCTCAGGGAGCTTGGCCGGGACTATCCGCATGACCTGCTGGTGAGCCTTATCAGGGAGTGCCTGGAGCGTGAGCGCCTGTCCATCGTTGCCGGTAAACCGTGTGCTACCATGGACGAGATAGTGGCGTCGGTGTGTGTGCAGATACTGGCTCTGGGCAAGCCGAGCCTGCGCCCGGTGGTCAATGCTTCCGGGGTGATACTGCACACCAACCTGGGCCGTGCCCCCCTCAGTAAAGAGTCTTTCGCGGCTATGGAGGCGGTCGGGGGCTACTGTAATCTGGAGTTCAACATGGAAAGCGGTACCAGGGGTTCCCGTAACGTTCATGTTGAGGGGCTTTTGTGTCAGCTCACGGGGGCTGAGGCGGCGCTGGTAGTCAACAACAATGCCGCGGCGGTGCTTCTGGGTCTGACGGCTCTGGCCAGGCGGAAGGAGGTCATCGTCTCCCGGGGGCAGGCTGTGGAGATTGGCGGCGGCTTTCGCATCCCGGATGTGATGCGCCAGAGTGGTGCCAGGCTGATTGAGGTGGGGACAACCAACTGCACCTATGCCGGCGATTACGAACAGGCAGTCAGCCCGCGGACAGTTGCCCTGATGCGGGTTCATTCCAGTAACTTCCGGCTGATGGGATTTACCAGTGAGGTTACTCTTGAGGAGCTGGTGGCTATCGGCAGCAGGCATGACCTCATCGTCCTGGACGACCTGGGCAGCGGCTGCTTTCTGGACACGACCAGGTTCGGACTCGCCCCGGAGCCGGTGGTTCAGCAGAGCGTGGCTGCCGGTGCCGCGCTTACCTTCTTCTCCGGAGACAAGCTCGTGGGTGGGCCGCAGGCGGGGATTATTGTGGGTAAAAAGCA
>CAYWRT010000107.1:0-7992 GCA_964460815.1 uncultured Dehalococcoidaceae bacterium | reverse complement strand
AGCCAATTGCGGTGTAAATGTTGATGACCTGCTCATCTCGCAACCGGATACCGGCGAGCAGGCCCTGGAGATTACCGAAGCGCTGGTGAGGAGCAGCGCTATCGATGCGATAATTATTGACAGCGTCGCTGCTTTGGTTCCCCGAGCTGAAATAGAGGGGGAGATGGGGGATGCTCATGTTGGCCTGCAAGCCCGCTTGATGTCACAAGCCCTGAGAAAGCTGGCTGCCGCCACCGGCAGGTCCGGGACTGCCCTGATATTTATCAACCAGTTGAGAGAGAAGGTTGGCATTGTCTTTGGTAATCCCGAGGTGACTACCGGTGGTAGAGCCTTGAAATTCTATAGCTCAATAAGAATAGACCTCAGGCGTACCGAGACCATCAAGCAGGGAAACGAAGCAGTAGGCAGCCATGTCAGGGCTAAGGTAGTGAAAAATAAGGTTGCCCCACCGTTCCGCAGTGCCGAATTTGATATCATGTTTGACCACGGCATAAGCAGAGAGGGTAACCTTATTGACCTGGGTTTAGAGCTGGGGCTGATGAATAAAGCCGGTGCCTTTTTCTCCTATGGCGATATCCGCCTCGGGCAGGGCCGGGAGAGTGCCAAAAAATACCTGGTACAGAATCCCGAGCTTGCTCAGGAAATTGAACAGCGGATTAGAGCCTCAGCTAACACCACTCACGGCACATTGCCCGATGAAGAATAAGGGCATTTAGCCAGACAGACGAACTTAACAGGCGGAGAGTGAGTAAGGCTGAGGCACAGGCTTCAGCCTTACGTGTTTTTGGCGAGCGAGGCTGGTTAATGAGTAAGATAACGAGACTGTCTGTCGGGAAGAGCCGGCAAAAGCGAGTAAATATATTTCTGGATGGCAAGTTTACCTTAAGCCTGCTAGCTGAAGTGGCCGTAAAAGAGGGACTGCAGGTCGGACAGGAACTATCTGCCGACCGGGTAGAGACACTAACCAGGTCTGACCGCCTGCAGCGTTGCCTCAATGCAGCTATCCGCTACCTCGGCTATCGACCACGAAGCGAGTCTGAAATGAGACAGCGACTTCAGCGGCATGGTTTTGATATTGACTGCACCGAGAAGGCACTTGCCCAACTGAAAGAGCAGGGTCTGGTAGATGATTCCGCCTTTGCCCGGTTCTGGAAGGAGAATAGAGAATCGTTCAGTCCACGCAGCCAGTGGCTAACCAGGCTGGAGCTGCAGCGGAAGGGTTTAGACGGTAGTATCATAGAGCCGGTAGTGGGCGAAGTGGATGACAGCGATAGTGCCTATCGGGCTGCCCTCAGCAAGGCCCGCCGCTTGTCTCCGTCTGAATACCAGGATTTCCGCCGCCGGTTAGGCGAATACCTCAGGCGACGGGGCTTTGGCTATGATGTGATCAAGGACACAGTAGAAAGGGTATGGAAAGAGTGTGGCAGCAGCCCTGGATAAAGTTCTATATTGAATTGAACTACTTAAACGAGCTTTAGCTATTTTTAGGGCTACCCTTAGCAAACTAAGAACTATAAAGAGAAAGGGGGCAAAATGGGAGGAGTAGAATATATTGCTATCTTCTTTAGTTTTATCATAGGCGTGATATTTGGCGGCATGGCTGCCTTTCTTTCCCGGCGAATGGTGTTTAACCGGCAGCTACGCATCGCCGAGAGGAGAGCCGCCAAAATGGTGGCTGAGGCCAGAAACGAATCTAAAAATGTGCTGCAAGAAGCTCAGGAAGAAGGCAAACGAATCAAGGCATCGGCTGACGGCGAATACCGTGAACGACGGAGTGAGCTACAGCGACAGGAAAACCGGCTGTCTCAAAAGGGAGAAACCCTGGACCGCAAGCTGGAAGGCGTGGAACAGCGCGAGCGCAATCTTTCCAGTAAGGAAAAGGAGATAGAATCCACCCGGAGCCAGCTCGGTGAACTCAAAGACAAGCAATTAAAGCAGCTGGAGCTGATTTCGGGGATGTCCAGCCCGGAGGCAAGACAGACACTGCTTGACGCCATGGAGGTCGAGTTGCAGCAGGAAGCCTCACGGCGCCTCCACCAGTGGGAAGCCAAACTAAAGGAAGAGACTAACGAGAAAGCCCAGGAGATTCTGGCACCGGCCATACAGCGCAGCGCCTCCGATGCCGTCGCTGAGACCACGGTCTCGGTGGTTCCACTCCCCAGTGATGAGATGAAAGGTCGGCTCATCGGACGGGAGGGCCGCAACATCAGAGCGCTGGAGCAGGCTACCGGTGTCGACCTGATTATTGACGATACCCCGGAAGCAGTAACCCTGTCCAGCTTTGACCCGGTCCGGCGAGAGATTGCCCGCGGCGCCCTGACCCGGCTTATCCTTGATGGCCGCATTCATCCGGCACGCATCGAAGAAATGGTAGCCAAAGCCAAAGAGGAAGTAGATGCCGATATCGTCAATGCCGGTGAGCAGGCGGCACTCAAGCTGGGCGTGCAGTTGCACCCCGAGCTAATCAAGCTGCTGGGACGGCTCAAGTACCGCACCAGCTACGGACAGAACGCCCTGGAGCACAGTACCGAGGTCGCCTATCTGGCCGGTATGATTGCCTCCGAGCTGGGAGCCAATGTTAATACCGCCAAGAAGGTAGGGCTGCTTCACGATATTGGTAAAGCCGTGGACCGCGAGGTGGAGGGCACCCATGCCGCTATCGGCGCCGACCTCGTAAAGCAGTGGGAAAAATCACCGGAGGTGGTTCAGGGCATCGCCGAGCACCACCTTGAGACCAGTGATGTCAGCATCTGGGGATTTATCGCCTCAGCCGCTGACGCTATCAGCAGTGCCAGGCCCGGTGCCCGGCGTGAGTCGCTGGAAAGCTACCTGAAACGGCTGAAGGCGCTGGAGGACATCGCCAACAGCTTCAAGGGGGTGGAGAAGTCCTACGCTATTCAAGCCGGCCGTGAAGTCCGCATCCTGGTCAAGCCAGAAGATATCGATGATTTGGGGGCAATGCGGCTGGCCCGGGACATCGTGAAAAGGGTTGAAGAGACTCTGGAATACCCGGGACAGATAAAAGTCACCGTAATAAGGGAGACCAGGGCTGTAGACTATGCCAAATAAGAGGAGCGTTGCCAGGGCTGTCATTGCGAGGAAGTCCTTTACAAAGTGAAGGGCGACGTGGCCATCCCTGAATCACAGTGAGATTGCTTCGCTTCGCTCGCAATGACATATAATAAGAGTGAACATTTTAGTGATTGGTGACATAATTGGCCGTCCCGGCCGGCAGGCTATCCACGAATTCCTACCCGGCCTGCGCCAGCAATACGGGCTGGACCTGGTAATCGCCAATGCTGAGAATGTTGCCGGCGGTTTCGGCCTGACCTCAGACACCGCCCGGGAACTGCTGAATGACGGCGCTAACGTGCTCACGTCGGGCAATCACATATGGGCTCAGAAGGAGATTATTCCCTATCTTGATAGCGATATGCCCATCCTGCGCCCGTTAAACTACCCCTCCGGGGTAGCCGGGCGTGGCTACCTAATCACCGGCAGGACTATGGTAGTCAATCTGATAGGCAGAACCTTCATGAGCAACTATGACTGCCCGTTCCGAGCCATGGACAAACTGCTGGCTGAGCTAAAACCCAAGCCGCCGGTCATCATTGTTGATTTCCATGCCGAGGCAACCTCGGAAAAGGTGGCCATGGGGCGCTATCTGGACGGACGGGTCAGTGCCGTGCTCGGCACCCATACCCATGTCGGCACCATTGATGCCCAGATACTTTCAGGGGGCACCGCTTATGTTTCCGACATCGGTATGACCGGGCCAACCGACTCGGTTATCGGCGACGATGCCGAGGCAGTAATCCAGCGCTTTCTTACCATGATGCCCCATCACCTATCGGTAGGCAAAGGGAAAGCCTCACTCAATGCCATAATAGTCGGGGTAGATGAAGACAGCGGGCGGGCCACCAGTATTGAGCGTATCTGCCGGGAGACGGAGGGGCGGTGAGCCGGGTAGACCTGCACATCCACTCAACCGCCTCGGACGGGAAATTCAGCCCGGCAGCGATTGTCAGCAAGGCTGCCGAGCTCGGGTTAACCATTATCGCCCTTTCCGACCATGACTCCGTGGACGGCGTGGCTCCCGCCCTGGAGGCTGCCCGAGCCTTCCCCCAGCTCAGGGTTATACCCGGCATTGAAATCAGCACGGACATGTCTGCCGGCGAAGCCCATGTTCTGGGCTATTTCATAAATTACACCAGCGACGAACTGAGGGCGACTCTGGAGAGGTTCCGCAGCTCCCGTCAGAGACGGGCTCAGGGCATGATTGCCAGACTGCACGATTTCGGTATCCATATTGACTGGCAGCGAGTCCAAGAAATCGCCGGTGATGGCTCCATCGGGCGCCCCCACATTGCTCAGGCGATGCTGGAAAAGGGCTATATCACCTCGTTCAAGGAGGCCTTCACCAGATATATCGGCCAGGGTGGTCCCGCCTATGTGGAGCGAGAGAAGATGACGCCGGCAGAGGCAGTAGAGTTGATAGTGCGGTCTGACGGGCTACCGGTACTGGCACACCCGTTCACCATCAATGACCCGGAAACAACGATTATCGAGCTAAAAGCAGCCGGTCTGGTTGGCATTGAAGCCTACTACAATGGCTACACCGCTGATGCCATCAAGAAGCTGGTCAGTCTGGCTGAAAGACACAAACTCATCGCCACCGGCGGCAGCGACTACCATGGCCTGGATGACAGCAATGAAACCATGCTCGGAGGCGCGGAGGTGCCCATGGCATCGGCAGAAAGGCTTATATCACTGGCCGGGGAGCGAGCACTGAAGCTGACGAACCCGTAACATTTCAATTACTCACCTGAAGGAGCTCTATGGCTATCTGGGTTATATTAATAATAGGTGCCTATCTTGTCGGTTCGGTGCCCGCCTCATACCTGGCGGGCAAGGCCCGTGGTATAGACCTGAGGCAACATGGCACCAAGCAGGTGGGGGGTGGAAACCTCTGGCGGACAACCTCCCGTAAGCTTGGATTGATGGTAGGTATTTTTGATTTCATTAAAGGCATGATAATGGTATGGTTAGCGCAAACACAGGGGCTGGATTTTGCCCAGCAGATAGCTGTAGGCATGGCAACCATCGTCGGGCATAACTGGCCCATTTTTCTACGCTTCCACGGTGGCAGAGGTGTCGCTACGACACTGGGCATTGTCATAATTCTCCCGGTGATAAACTACACGACACCATGGCCGGCAGTAATAGCTGTGGGTATCGTGATAATCGGTACCCCCATTGTACGAAGTTCGCCATTACCAGTATTTCTGGGGGCCGCTTCCCTGCCATTGACTAGCTGGGGGTTCCATCAGTCGCTTGCCGCTACACTGGGTTTTCTGGCCATATTCCTGGTTATAGTCATCAAACGGCTGGCGGCACAGCCCTCGGCTGAAGCTGCTTCAATCAGCCGGAGCCGGTTGCTGTTTAACCGATTACTTTTTGACCGGGACATAAGCGATAAAAAAGTCTGGATGTACCGGAAACCCGTCGCTCAACAGGAACCATGGGAAGACTGAGGATAAATAAATGAGATGCGCCACTCATCCGGAAGTTGAGACCAATCTCAGGTGCGGCAAATGCGGCCAGCCGATATGTCCCAGGTGCATGGTACAGACACCGGTGGGAGCCCGATGCCCGAACTGTGCCAAGCTGTATAAACTGCCAACCTACCGCATTACTCCAACGTACTATCTCAGAGCCATCGGTACGGCGCTGGTCATGGCTATTGCCTGTGGCTTTGTCTGGGGAGTAATAAATGGTTTTGTGCACTTCTTTTACCTTAACCTGATACTGGCTGGCGGTGCCGGTTATGCTATTGGCGAGGTGGTCAGCCTCTCGGTCAACCGGAAGAGGAGCCGGTGGCTGGCGGCTGTGGGTAGCGTGGCCGTTTTGATAGGCTACCTGGTAAACATTTTTTCCTTCGGTGGCATTCTTTTCAGTCCGTTCCGAATAATATTCGACCTGGTCGCTCTTGGGATTGGTATCTATGTTGCGGCCAGCCGGCTGCGCTAGCGAGTTATGATTAACCCCTCCCCCACCCCCGGCTCTGATATATCTTTTCCCACCCTCCACCCTCGAGGCATCTACGGCCTATCTCGCAGGTGCTCCCCACAAACGATACTGGGATTTCCGAACCGAATTATTTGCTCCGTTGTTTAGTTTCACATCCTCGTTCCGTACTAAAAATTCCTACTAAACTCCAACTTGTTGCCTACTATTATGTCACCATAACACGGATATAATAGTTTATAATCCGTTTATTGAGGTTGAATATGCATACGGGTAATATTGATACGCCAATCAAGACTAACATTGTGAATCACCTTTTTGTGACAACCCATTGTCCAAAATGCGACCAGCTAATTGAAGTGTCGCTGGGTATGATTCATCGAAAGGAAGAAGGATTCTGCCCGTATTGCGTAAGCCCGATGATATTTTACATGGATAATGACAATTTAGACCCCTTCGTTTCTGCTTTTGATAATCTATATGAGGAGTTAAGCGAATCCGATTTATCTTTAACACTATCTGACAGACCTATCACGAAAACGTGGGAATCCGAATAAGTCCTCTTATTTTGCCTACCTCAGTGGTAATACCATCTCAAGCCTGATATTGTTGAAATCTCACTCAGTTGTTAAGATGCTATCGCTCTCTCAGAAACGAGATTTATTTCCTTAAGTTGTCACGGTGCCACGATAGTATAAAAATCACTCGCTGTTTTTCTTTAATCCTTCACTGGCCATATTTATCTCGCCGTTCCGGACTGTCCCAACGCAACATATAGCCATTGTGTCGCTATTGACAACAGTAATGCACTCTGCTATAGTATCTAATTGAAAACCATTTTCATCTAGCATCTAAAATGAAGTACAGCGAGAAGAAGATAGAAACCCTGTTGAGACAGCATGGTTTTAAGATTACCCCACAGCGCCGCACCATACTCAGAGCCATTACCCTCACTCAGGAGCACCTCACTCCGGCGGCAATACATGAGAGGGTATGCCGGGTACACCCCAGCATCGGGCTGGTTACCATATATCGCACCCTTGAGATGCTTACCAAGCTCGGGCTCATCTGTGAGATACATACCGGAGGCAACTGCCGGAGCTACCTGATAAGGCGACCCTTAGAGCACCACCATCACCTTATTTGTGCCAACTGCGGCACCGTGATTGATTTTACTGACTGTGACCTTGGCGGACTGGAGCAGAGGCTAACCGAAGAAACCGGCTTTAAGATAAATGGTCACCTCCTTGAGTTTCTGGGACAGTGCGAGCACTGCCTTAAGAGAAAGGCGACGAGTATAGATGAAAACACTTAAGCGTATAGCCCATGAATTAGCGGAACACGCCCCTTTTACCGCTCTGGGGGCTGTCGCCGGTATTATCGTCATGGTCATAATCTACTTCACCCACGCTCCCAGGGAGACCTCCGAAGCACTCTTTTACACCCTCCATCCCCTCCACATTATCTTCAGCGCGCTGGTGACCACATCTATGTACCGATTGCACAAAAGGGGCAGGTTCTGGGCGATTATCCTCATTGGTTATACGGGCTCTGTCGGCATAGCCACACTGAGCGACATTATCATCCCCTACCTGGGTGGGAGCACCCTGAACATCCCCATGGAATTTGAATTACCCTTCATGGAAACGTCCAATATGCCCTTTATCGAAATTCCCAAATGGATAATCGTCAACGCCGCTGCCTTTATCGGGATAGCCATCGCCTGCTGGAAACCCACCACCAGATTCCCCCACATGGGGCATGTGCTCTTAAGTACCTGGGCATCATTATTCAGCTTCACCGCCTTCGGGATAGCCGACTGGATGCCTTTGCTTCCATTTATCTTCCTGTTCTTGTTCCTCGCCGTCTGGCTGCCCTGCTGCGTCAGCGATATAGTCTATCCCCTCTTATGGGTCAGAGAAAAGTAGCCAAAAATTTTACAGTCTCCGGTACTTCTCATAACCA
>CAYWRT010000106.1:0-8000 GCA_964460815.1 uncultured Dehalococcoidaceae bacterium | reverse complement strand
TCGGGAGATCATCGCGGTAGACCTCAAATGCGGAATAGATGCCTTGGCCGAGATAACTGGCCAAACCGCAGATGAGGAGCTTTATGACAGGATATTCAGCGAGTTCTGCCTCGGGAAGTAGGCTTAAAATATTCCTTTATCTGCTTTATGGCGCAGAACTTCCCACACATGGTACAGACGTCTTCTTCACCCGGCGGATTCTCCCCCCTGACTCTTCTCGCCTTTGCCGGGTCGATCGCGAGCTCCATCTGGGTCTCCCAGTCCAGGTCCTTTCTTGCCCTTGACATCCTGTTATCCCTCTCCAGGGCAAATCTGTTGCCACGGGCAATGTCAGCGGCGTGGGCAGCTATCTTTGTGACGATAACGCCTTCCCTCACGTCCTCGACACCCGGAAGAGACAGGTGTTCGGCGGGGGTCACGTAGCATAAAAAATCAGCCCCCGCTTCTCCTGCCACGGCCCCCCCTATGGCGCATGCCACATGATCGTATCCTGCGGCAATGTCAGTCACCAGGGGACCCAGCACATAGAAGGGAGCCCCCTTGCAGATAGTCTTCTGCAGGCGAACGTTGGTATCAATCTGGTTCAACGGCAGGTGTCCCGGCCCCTCAACCATTACCTGAACGCCAGCCTGCTGCGCCCTCTGCACCAGCTCCCCTGAAGTGAGCAACTCCTCTACCTGAGGCCGGTCGGTGGCATCCGCCAGGCAGCCAGGACGCATACCATCACCGAGGCTCAGGGTTACATCGAACTCACGGGCTATCTCCAGCAGGCGGTCATATTGCTCATAAAGCGGGTTTTCCCGCTCATTGTAGAGCATCCAGCCGATTAAGAAAGCCCCCCCGCGGGAGACGACATCCGCTACCCTCCCCTGTGATTTAAGCCGGGCAACGGCTGAGCGGGTAACACCACAATGTACCGTTACAAAATCAACGCCGTCCCGAGCATGTTCTTCAATGGCGGCAAACAGCTCATCAACGCTCATTTTAACAATAGCACCGTGTTTGTCTATCGCCTCAATGCCCGCCTGGTAAACAGGCACCGTGCCTATGGGCAGGGAACTGGAAGCGATGATGGCCCGCCTGATGGCGGCTATATCGCCGCCGGTGCTTAAATCCATGACGGTATCCGCCCCGGCATCAATGGCCGCCCGCAGTTTTTCCAGCTCGGCATCAACACTGCTGAAATCAGAGGAAGTCCCGATATTGGCATTGACCTTGGTGGACAGCCCCTCGCCGATTCCGCAGGGAACGAGTCCGGAATGCCCGGCATTGGCCGGAACGACTATCGTTCCCTGAGCCACACCCTGACGGATAAACTCGGCTTCCAGACCCTCAGACTGTGCCACCATTTCCATTTGCGGAGAGATACCACCCTCTCTGGCTATTTCCAGCTGTGTCATTTCCGCCTCCTTAAACAATAAAACCAAGGGCTCCGGCTAATAATACGAGACCCCTGGTCTTAATTACTGCCGCTTCCCTACGCTCGCATTAACGAGGTCAGGTTCAAAGGGTCGGCATCACAAAGCCTCTCAGCCCTGAGCACCCCTAGCGGTTATGTTACGACATATTATAGTACTAACATACATAGAATGCAAATATTAGCTTTGTATTATTGACGATAAAACACTTTTTCTATATACTTCCATTAATGCCAAAACGTCCTAGTAATCTGACTGGTGCTGCGGGGGCATATTACGTTGCTTCCCGTTTGGCTACACAAGGATTACACGCTGCCTTAACCGTTGGAAATGCTCCGAATGTTGACATTATAGTTAGCCTTATTGACGGTAAGGCATCACTTGCTTTGCAGGTAAAAACGACAGACTCAGCATTGCGTACTCGTGGTAGAGGTAACAATAAAATACCGCATCATTATGAGTGGGAAATAGGTAAATCAGCAAAATCACACCATTCAGGTTTATTTTTTGCTCTGGTTGACTTAAAACGAGGAAAGGATGAATTACCTGATGTTTTTATAATTCCTTCTGAGATTCTTTCTAAATGGTATCTTAATACCGTTAATAAGTATTTTAATGGCAATGAAGAACTATGGGTCAGAAAACGCTTTCACCCAAAGGTAGAAACTATTGAACAATATAGAAACGATTGGCAGATTTTGAAAGACTATCTAAATAAAATCTCTTTCTAACCATGAGATGATATATTATGTAAATTCTTTTCGGTCTTCATCTATTCCCACCCTGCCGCCCAGTATCATCAACGGCTTATCTCGCTGGTTTCAGCCCCCCATCCCACAATTACTAGTGGGGAAAAGGGGTGGGGAGTATTTACGGGTTAAGCCGTGGCAGAGCCGAGGGCGGCGGGTGGGAAAAGATATGAAAGACTATTTACTTTTCCTCAAAAGGCAGCGTCAAGCGCGTACCGGCATTGTTCATGAAGAACCTGTCACCAAACTCCTGCAACAAATAGGCTGAAGATGCCAGGCCAGTGCAGTGAGAGACACCCAGCCACTGGAGCCCCATCGCCTTCAGTGCTGCCGCCGTCTTTTCCAGTCGCTCCCTGGAGGCATGAACGAGGTGTGTACCGCCAATAGCGGCATAGATTAGCTCCTTGCCTGTCAATTTCCGGGCATGTTGCAGGGTGTTGACTATGCCGTGATGGCCACAACCAAGTATGACCACCAGCCCAAAATCAGTGTCAATAATCAGGGCAAGGTCATCGGGAATGCCATCCTGCTTCAGCTCGCCGTCCTCCTTGACAAGCAGGTAAGTCTCGATTATTTCATAGTCGTTGACCATGGGTATTTCACCGGTGGTCATCATACGGGCGGAGAGCTTTACCGGCTCTTTAGACAGTTTAAACGAGGCCCCCATTACCTCAAGTCCCTCCCTGATAAAGGGAATACCGACATACCGCTCCGGCCCGCCACCCATGCGCCCGTATTTCCTCGCCCAGACAGCCGGATGGGCGATAATCTCCTTCCGCCCCGCCCTTCTCAAGACCTCAAACAGCCCGCCAGTGTGGTCATAATGCCCGTGGCTCAGCACCATCCGGTCAACCGCCGACAGGTCAACCCCCAGAAGCTGGGCATTGTACACCGCGGCCACTCCGGAACCGGTATCAAAAAGGACCTTCTGACCGTCAGCCTCGACAAGCATACTGAGACCCCATTCCGCGATGCAACCACCGCCGGCTGTGTTCTCGCTCAGTGTCGTGATTTTAATCTCCATAACTCCCTCCATTTATATTTTATATTGTCCAGCCAAGCCATTCGAAAACGCCTATCATCTTCAGTCCCATGTAGAACATCACAGCCACGAAGATGTACTCTATCTGCCTGCCTCGCAGTCTGTGAGCAACTACGGCTCCAACCTGTGCCATGCCGACACTGGTCAGCGCCAGTAAAAACCATGAGGTAAGATTAACATAGCCGATGGAATACGGGGGCAGGCCGGGAACACCAAGGCCATTCACGATATAGCCAATAACACCACCGGTAGTGGTAAATATCATCACCGCCAGCGATGTCGCCACAGCGTTATGCATCTTAAACTTTAGTGCCAGCACCATGACCGGAACCATCAGGACAGCACCGCCAAAGCCAAAAATGCCGGAGAGCACCCCGACAGGGATAGCCCAGCCAATCCAAATCCAGGGATTATCCACAGGCTCTAGCTCAACCTTGGGCTGTCTGGCAGTCAGCATCCTGATGGCGCTGAGGAGGACAATTACTCCATAGATAGTCTTAAGTGCCAGCCCGGGAAGGTGAGCCGCCAGGGTAGCCCCGACAAGAGCAAAAATCAGACTGCAACTTCCCATGACGAAGGCAGCCCGCCACCACACCACCCCCCTGCGGTGATGCCGCCAGGCCCCGCTGATAGCGGTCGGCAAGGCAACCAGCAGGTTTGTGCCGAATGACAGCCTTATAGCTGTATCTGCCGAAAGTCCCATATCCGTAAATATTATGTACTGCACCGGCGTCATGATAAAGGCACCGCCAAGACCCAGAAGACCGCTGGCGAAGCCAACCCCGATGCCGGTTACCAGCAGGATAATAATATGAGCCGGAGTCATCAAACTGCTTTCTCTAATTTCCCAAAGTTGCCAGAGAGGTCAAACGAAGAGCCTCTATCCCGATTTACCGTCCCAGTCTTCTTCGGACGGTGGCAACCTTGCCGTTTATGGTTAAAGGCTTATCACGACGTTCGTCAATCCTGATGGTAGTTACCACCCTCATCACCCCGGCCTCAAAGGCAGACTGGTGCATCCTGCCCGCCAGAGCCAGTATATGTTCCAGTTCACCCTCAATAATCGTATTCATCGCGGTCAGTTCGTATTTGATGCCCGGCTCGTCCTTCAATATCCGCAGGGCCCCGGCAACATACTGGCTGACCGAAGGCGACGATGTCCCCACCGGGACAACACTTATGTCCATTATGGCCATTGCCACCAACCTCCTGCTACATTATCGAGAACGCCATTAACGGCAATTTGCAGAGATATGCAACCGGTAACCTTATCCTTCTTTGGTCATAAGTCTCCGGTAGTATGACCCGGAAAGGTAAAGAGCCGCCAACGGGTTATGCCCAAAAACCCTGTCTTTTACCCCGATTACCGTCATCGGAACCCGGCAGTACCTGATAAACAGGGTATCATGCCCGATACAAAGCCCGAGCATTATAGCCAGGTCAACTTTCAGGTTATTCATGACCTCGGCCTGGGTTATGGGGTTGCACATACTTTCCCAGTTTTCGGGGCCAGCCATCTTCTCCTCAGCCTTGATACCAATCCTCTCCTTGGGGATAGCCCCTACCTTACAACTGACGGAGGCAACCTCAAATCCCTTGTTCTCGAGGATATCAGTCAGAATGCGGGCCTCATTGGCCAGTCCCCCACAGTGGGCAATGCCCAGCCTTTTGTAGCCACACTTCCGGGAAAACTGAATCAATTCCTCAATCCGGGGGTTTCTGGTTCTCATACCACCAAGCACAGGCTCGTAGCATTCAAACTCCTGTATAGATGCCAAGCGGGCAAACCCGCTTACCTCCGGCTTATCGTATTCCGACAACGCCTTGGCAATCACCCCCGGCATGAGCCTCATGGGACAGAAGGCAGGCGCTTTCTCAAGAGAGGGAGGACCATCGCTTACTTTCCGCCCCCAGCTCTCGCAAACCCTGGTGGGACACCGGGCACACCTGGGATACCGGTCTTTAGCCATATGCTTACTCCTTTCCCTATCCTAAACTTTATTCTAGTCATTTGCCCACAAAAAGACAACAATTCGTATACCTGTTTTCCGTTCGGTTCCGGCGGGTAATGCAAACAGACTATATAATCTTATTTATGGCTTTATTTGGTTCTGGTTGATTCCAGATGCACTCCCCCTGACCCCCTTCGCTGATTATCTTTTCCCACCCTGCCGCCCTCGGCTCATCTTCTGCTTATCCCATAGTTATTTCCGCCACCCCAAAGGAGAGTAGCCTGCGGAGAGGGGGCGAAGCCCCCTCTCTTATATACACCCCTCTCCAGCCAGTAATAGTTACGGTGGCTTATGAGCGTTTCTGGCTGGAGAGGGGCCAGGGGTGAGGTAAGCTCCCGCCAACCAAATGCAAATAAACCTTATTTATTGCTGGTTTCAGATAAATATTATAAAATATAAGAAGGGAGGTCAGAGTTTATGTGGCTGCAAACCAGGATGTTCCTGCTGATTGCCGTCATGTTCGGCATCCTTTACGGTGTCATTACCGGCATCGGTGTCTGGGCAGGTGGCAACGGCTATTCCTATATCTATATAGTACTGGCCTTCGTCTTCCTGGGTATTCAGTACCTCATCGGCCCGGCTATGGTCGGCTGGACGATGCGGATAAAATGGGTATCGGAAAAGGAGGAGCCAGAGCTGCACCGCATGGTGGCAGAGCTGGCCGAAGCCGCCAATATCCCCAAGCCCAGGGTGGGTATCTCCCAGCTAAATATACCCAATGCCTTTGCTTTCGGCAGGACGCAGGGGGACGGGCGGGTCTGTGTTACCTGCGGCATACTGAACCTGCTGAGCCGGGATGAACTCAAGGCCGTGCTCGGGCATGAGATTTCCCACGTCAAACACCGTGACATGGCTATCATCACCCTGCTTTCCGCCATACCGCTGGTAATGTACTGGATTGCACTCAGCTTCATGTTCCGGGGCATGTTTGGTGGTAGCAGCCGGCAGGGGGGCGGCGGTTATGCCGCCCTAATCGGGCTTGGTGCCTTCCTGCTCTACTTTCTTACCAACCTTCTCGTTCTTTATGGTTCCAGAATTAGAGAGTATTACGCTGACCAGGGCAGTGTCAAGCTGGGCAATATGCCGCATGACCTGGCGACAGCGCTGTATAAGCTGGCCTACGGCAACGCCCGTTACAAAAACAGTGCAGAACTGAAACGGGTGGAAGGGGTCAAGGCCTTCTTCGTCAATGACCCCTCGCGGTCATGGTACGAGATAAATGAGCTAAAACAGGTCGACCGTGACATGAGCGGCACTATTGACTATGATGAACTCGTAGACCTGCGCCAGAAGCAAGTGCGGCTGCGCACCAGCGATAAGCTGATGGAGCTTTTTACCACCCACCCCAACATGCTTAAAAGGATAAAGCACCTGTCCACGCTGGTGGTTTAACGCCCTGGTAGCCGACGGCAGGTCAAAAGTAAATAGTTTTCTTGACTTTCCGTCCAGCATAAGATAAACTTCTAAGGGTAGCCAGGAAAAACCAGTTCTTCGAGTCTGAGTGCTTCCCCATGAAGTCTCAGATTTAGTTGTGTTAAAAGCAAGGTCTGGATGAAAATAGCTATTAGTGGTAAAGGTGGCGTAGGCAAGACTCTGCTGGCAGCTTTCCTTTCGCAGATATTTGCTGAGTCAGGCTACTCCGTTATTGCTATAGATGCTGACCCCGATGCCAATCTGGCGGCTACCCTTGGTTTCCCCAACCCCGAAGAGATAACCCCCATATCCGAGCTGAGCGACCTTATTGAAGAGCGGGTAGGGGTGCGCCCCGGCCAGTCTGGGGCCTTCTTCAAATTAAATCCCAGGGTTGATGACCTCCCTGAAAACTACTCCGTAAAAATGGACGGCATAAGGCTCATGGCCATGGGGCGGATTAAGCGGGGGGGCACCGGCTGCTACTGTCCTGAGGGCGCCCTGTTACAGGCCCTGCTCAGCCATTTACTCGTGCAAAGAGATGAAGTGGTTATCCTGGATATGGAAGCCGGGATAGAACACCTGTCCCGGGGCACCACCAAAGCCGTAGATAAACTGATTATCGTGGTGGAACCGGGCCGGCGGAGCCTGGAGACCGCCCAGACCATAAACAAACTGGCTCGGGACATCGGCCTGCACAATATTGCCGTGGTCGGCAACAAAATCCGAAGCGAGACAGACAAGGAATTCATAACCTCAAGCCTGCCCGACCTTGAAATCCTTGGATTTATTCCCTATGACCCGGACATAACCGAAGCTGACCTTGCCAATCGCCCTCTTTATGCTGCCAGCCCGCAAACTAAAAAAGAGGTTAAGAATATCTACGACAAACTGGTATCTTTAACCAGGCAGCCAAGCGGAAAAAGCTGACCGGGGGACTAGAAAGGCTGAGAGACAGGTTTTTAAATAACCGGCAAGACTCCAACATGGTAAATGGTTCCAGGCTGAATTGCCGAACACATGCTTTTCCTTTACGCAACCCTGTTGATAATTCCAGGAAGTCAAATCACAGCGAGGTCGAAGAACAAAAATAAAATAACAGGAGGTTTTTTGTGGCTTACGATGCAGTCAAGATGAAGGACTGGCAAATCTCCGAAGCGGCTGAAGAGAACATGCCAACACCGGACGAGTGGCGGGAGAAGCTGGGCTTACAGAAAGATGAGGTCATACCCTATGGGAGGCTGTGCCGACTCGACTTCATAAAGATTATTGACCGGCTCAAGAACAAGCCGGACGGCAAGTACATTGAGGTTACGGCGATAACCCCCACGCCGCTGGGTGAAGGAAAAAGCACCACCTCATGCGGTCT
>CAYWRT010000105.1:0-8047 GCA_964460815.1 uncultured Dehalococcoidaceae bacterium | reverse complement strand
ACAGGCATACCTCTTCGTCTGCCCCTTAATCACGGCTTCCGCCCCGATGAGCTCAAACTCGGGAAAATCAATGGGCGCCACCCCTCCCCAGTTCCTGGTAGGGGTATCACCACTCTGGGCACACGGAATCAGGATATTCGGGGTACCATATTTACTTAAATTTTTAGCACGCTCTCCCAGCTTACCGAGGCACTCTTTCCTCAGTTCATTAGCTTTGCTCTCATCAGCCATGGGAATCTTCAGGCTGCCTTTCACCGCCACCGCCTTAAGCTTCTTCGAGCCCATTACGGCACCCAGGCCCGAACGGCCGGCCGCTCTCCCCTTGTTGTTCATAACAGACGCGATAAGAGAGAGCTTCTCCCCCGATGGGCCGATGCAGCACACCTCCACACCCTTGCCCAGCTCGGACTGGAGTATGTCCTCGGTTTCAAAGGTGTCTTTACCCCATAGATGGTCAGCGTCCCTCAGCTCGGCTTTCCCATTATCAATAAAGAGGTAAACCGGCTTTTCCGATATGCCGTTAAAGAACACCGCGTCGTAGCCGGCAAACCTCAGGTAAGGACCGAAATAACCACCGGAATTGGCGTCACCCCAGCCCCCGGTCAACGGTGATTTTCCTACCACCACATACCTTGAACCGCAAATGGCCGGGGTGCCGGTGAGTATGCCCGTTACCACGCCAAACGTATTCTCCGGTCCCAACGGGTCAACGCCCGCTTTCTGCCGGCTGAAAAGTACCCTAGCACCGAGGCCGTAGCCTCCAATAAACTGGCGGCCCAGCCTCTCATCGAGCACCTCATCCTTTAACTCTTTCCGGGAAAGGTCTACCATCAGCATCTTTCCCATATAGCCTTGTGCCATGCCTTCCCTCCTTGGTTCTTTTGCATTAACCCACAGATAGAGGCCATCCCAGATAGCTGTATCTTGCCGATATCATTTACAGCCATCTTAAAGCGTTACCCCCATAACACGATTTCTTTTAAATTTCAGCAATCAGCCAGATTGTATGGTACCTTACCTACCGTTGGTCAGCTAACTGGACACCGGCAGTTACCGGCGGGGTAGTGGCTATTAAAAGCATGGCTGCAAATATCAGTGCCGTTAATGTCAACCAGGCGATATGATAACTGGCATAGGTATCATATACCCATCCGGCAAAGAGCGGGCCGACAATGCCGCCCAGCGCGGTCATTCCCATGATAAAGCCAAGGATGGAGCCAAACTTTTTCCTGCCGAAGTTCTCACTCACCAGAGCCGCCCTCGAGGTAACACCACCCCCCCAGCCAAAGCCAAAAATGATGATGTAAGGTATGACCAACCAGAACGCCTCACTGGAAATATAGCTCATACACAGCATCCCGACAATCATGAAGGCAAAGAACCCGGTGGCGACTCGCTTCTTGTTAAATCTGTCAAGAAGCCAGCCAGAGCCAAGGCGGCCGGTGATGCTTACCAGCGGCACAAACATCGTCACCAGGCTGGCAGTCGCCCTCGGAATGCCAACACTGCTGAGATAAGGCATCACATGTACCATTATTGTACTGACTACCGCGAACTGGCACATTACCGCCAGCCCGATATGCCAGAAGGTGCGGCTCCTTAAAGCCTGTTTTGTTTCAATTTCAACCTCTTGTGTCTCAGCCGATACCGGTACCTGGCCAGGGGCGGTTACCACGCTTTCCTCACCGTCAGGCAGATAACCATAATGCTCAGGCCTGTGCCTGAGTACAAGGGAAAGAGGCAAACAAACAATCCATATCGCAAGCCCCAGAAGGAAAAGAGCCGTCCGCCAGTCTAATACGTCGATGAGTTTGACTACTAACGGGACCAGCAACCCACCACAGGCGAAGCCACTGCTCATAATCCCGATGGCTAAACCTACCTTCTTTCGGAACCAGTTAGCCACTGATGTCATCACCAGTGTGGGACTGCACCCGCTGTCACCTATGGCAATAACGGCAAAGGCCCCGTAGTACATAGCCAGAGAGGTGATACGGCTCAGGAACACCAGACCCAAACCAATAAGGACAATCCCTCCAAACATCAGCCGTCTGGGACCCCAGCGGTCGATAAATAATCCTATAAGGGGGGCAAGAAGTCCTACCTCAACACCCCGGAAGGAAGCCGCCAGGGACATCTGCGTGTAGCTCCAGCCGAAATGGTTAGCTATCGGTTCAAAAAAAGCGGTGAACCCAAGACCAATGAATCCACCGATGAATAGCATAACCAGGAAACAGGCGCCAACAATCCACCAGCCGTAGAAAATTGAACGGCTCTTTCGGTTCAAGTGCATCATTTTTTTTCATTCTCTCACACTTCACTCAGCAAGCGCAACCGCAGGTATCTAAGGTTCTGTCCGCATCTGGTTGATGGCTTCGCCCCCCCACGTTGTTATCTTTTCCCACCCAAGCCACCCAGCACCATCTACGGCTTATCCCGTAAGATATAACCCGCCACCCCACGGGGCGCTAACTCTCTTCTCTCTTATCTTTTCCCACCCGCCACCCTCGTATCATTCATGGCTTAGCCCGTAAATAATCTCCCATTTATTCGGTGTGGCGGGGCATAAAACTATGGGTTAAGCCTTAGATGCTGCGAGGGCGGCAGGGTGGGATTACATTAGAAACGAGGGGGAGACGGGGGGGTGAGGCTAAGATGGAACAAGGCCAGATGGAGCGGACTAATGGGGCTGGAAAACTCAGGCCGGGAAGGTCTGGCGGGGGAAAAATAAACTTATTTTACTCAGCTTACTGCTGAGTTCTTAATACTACTATAATTTTTTTACTTTCCTTATAAACCTCTTCTACTACAGGCATCTGGCTCAAGATGCTGAATAATGGCATGGGCTCCTGCAACGAGACAACAATCATGATGTCTTCATTTTCCGACCAGCTGTCCATTGCTATCCTGAGGTTTTCGACGGCTCTCAGGTATTTCCTAAATTGGTTTACCTGGTCAAAACCTGCGGATGATTTTATCGCCAGTTGAACATTTCCCTCATAAAGCTCTAAGATATCATGGATTGGTGTCCCGTTGCCTCTGGCTTTCCCGTCTCCTTCGGTCTCTCTCTTTGCCTCGTCTTCAGGCACTCGTTCGGCTTCCTTCTTCGCTGGTTTCCCGGTGCCCCTGGCTTTCCTGTCTCCTTCAGCTTCTCTCTTTGCCTTGTCCTTAGCCGCTCGGGCAGCTTCCATCTTCATAAGCCTCTCGGCGTCTTTGACTTTCCTGTCTCCTTTTCCTCTGCCCAACCTGACCAGACCTGTAACCTTATGCCTCCACGTATCGGCATATTTTGGTTCAAGGTCAATTGCCCTAAAAAAAGCCTGAAGAGCCTCCTTGTCTCTCCCCAATCTTGCCAGTGCTGTTCCCTTATTCCTCCAGGAAGCCGCGTCCTTCGGGTCAAGTTCAGTAGCCTCCAGGAAAGCCTCAAGGGCTTCTTCATCTCTCCCCAATCTGCCCAGGGACGTGCCTTTACCCCTCCAGGCAGCCGCATCCCTCGGGTCAAGTTCAATTGCCTTCAGGAAAGCCTCAAGGGCTTCTTCATCTCTCCCCAATCTTCTCAGGGATGCGCCTCGGCTCTTCCAGTCAGTCACATATTCAGCTTCTTTATATTCCCAGGCTTCCTCAGCCTCTCCGGTTGCCTCCTCCGCAGCCGGTGGCTCGGTTTCCTTCTTCGACTCCTCTCTCTGTTTTCTTAATGCAGAAACGAACGCCTTTACGGCTACAGGACAAAATTGCGTACCTGAGCCCCTGACCAGCTCGTCCACAGCCTCGTCTTCACTCAGTGCGGCACGGTAAGAATGCTCGGTAGTCATGGTATCAAAAGCATCCGCGACAGCAACCAGGCGAGCGCCCATGGGGATATTCTCACCCTTAATCCCTTCCGGATATCCTGTCCCGTTATACCATTCATGGTGACTGAGTACGATATCTTTGGCTTTTTCCAGAAAGGGAATTTCGCCCACAATATTAGCCCCTATCAATGAATGCTTACGCATAACATACCATTCCTCGTTCGTCAGTGAAGTGGGCTTACGCAGTATGCAGTCATCAATGCCAATTTTACCTATATCATGAAGCAGAGCACCAAATTCAATAATCCGCAGCTCTTCCGGTGAGAAGGATAGGGAACCAGCTGCCAGCAGGGTGTATTCCCTTACCCGCTGGGAATGGCCGCAGGCATAGGGGTCTTTGATATCAGTGGCTGCCACCAGGGTCTCAACCGTCCTTTTATGCCCATCCAGCTCTGCCTGGCGCAGTTCGATATTGTGTATAGCTGTAGCCGCCATTGACACTAATAATATCAAGGCTTCCGTCGACGCAAATCCTGTTAAGACGGCCAGGTCCGGCTCTTCGAATACACTTCCATCAGCCTTATTGAGCACCTCAAGAACACCAATAGCCTTTTGTCCTCTCACCAGTGGCACCGCTATAATCGACTTAGCGACAAGACCAAAAAATTCATCTATGTCCTTATTGAAATGCTCATCTCCAGATACATCATTGACAACAACTGGCGTGCCGTGGCGCGCCACCCACCCGACAATTCCCGAGTCAAGGTCAAGTTCCCTTTGCCCCAGCTTATTCTCCACCCTGCCGTCAGCGGCTTGAAAACAAAGCTCGCCTCTTTCTTCATCAATCAGGAGCAATGACACGGCTGAAGCCTGTAGTATCCGCTGAGTCACACCCAGGATTTCTTCGATTAACTTTAAAACTTCCGAATACGAGCTTGCTTTTTGGGCGACCTCGTAAAGGAGTCCCAGCCTCGTTGCGTACTCTTCAGCATCTATACTGGTCTCACCATTCTCCTGGGAGTTCTTCTGATATCCAGTTTTATCAAGAACAATACTCATGATTATACTCTTTCCTGAGCAGGGCTGAGAGTCTCACAGAAATCATGGCCATACTTACCAATTCACGCATGTTGGTTGTCGTTTCCCCCGGCTCGCTGTACGTATGTTCGCGACCATGGATTGAACCCAAATATACCCATGATTATAATAATTACCAGCCGATAAACAAATCATAAAAATAAACATGAGGCATCTAAAATTTCAGTAAATATTAATCTGACCCGTGACAGAGACGATAATAACAATAATTTACAGGCGTGTTATGTCAATCCCCGGTAGAGAAAAAACACGGTAGCCCCGCCTTACTTACTGATGACAATATCAAACGTTATCACGTTAATATCTAACTCAGGGGCTTCGGCCTCAGTATCCTCAGCTTCAACAGCCCCCTCATCTATCTCCTTAATACGTACTTCAGAGAACCTCCCCGGCGCCTCCAGAGCCATTACGTAGCTAACGACTGTAAAGGGGCTGTCAGCATTCCCCTGGACAGTAATTCGGTCAACGCCTACATCCACATACGTGAAATGGGACTCAGATGGAAGAGCACCGGTCACCAATTTCAAATTGTTAATGAAGTTGCCCCTCGCCCCCAGAATGTCATGACGTTCCTTTTTCAGTCTCTCCACATCGGCAATTATGGCACCGATAGTACCTTCGACTTGCCTGGCCTCATCAATAGCCAGGCGAGCCTGATTAAGTTCCTGGCCAACCTCACTCAACTCAGTTTGCAGCCGTATGGTTACAGCACCAGCCTGACTTCTGACCTGGTACATGGGAAAGAGGAGACCGACGGCGATGATTAAAACCAGAGCCATAAGTGTGTATCGCAGTGGTACCGGTCTGGCTTTGGCCTTCCTGTATTTCCCTGATAGTATATTGAGATTTACGTTCTGGAAATGGGTGGTATCTCCCTTTGATGTCGTTTTCTGCGGTATTTTTTGGAGAGCCAGCCCCATATTGGCTGCGTACAAAGCCAGGGGTAAATCCGGCGGGAACTGCAAGGGTGGCACCAGGGGCTCGATGGGATAGGTTACTTCGGCCTGGATAAGCTGGCTGGTAACAGCCCCGGCCGTTAGCTCTCCGGTCAGCAGCAAGGGCGTGTCCGGACTGAGGGTATTTTCGGGGTAGCTGCCATCATAGAATTTAACTGTTTTTGATAATTCATCAGTCAGCCGCTGAATGTTATCCTCCAGAGTCGCTCCCTCCCCCCTGGGACTTACGGTGCGCATAATAGCCGGAATCCCATTAGCTACCAGCACAATATCAAAGCAATCGGGCTCCAGAGACACTATTATGGCATTTCCCCGACCAGCTGCCCTGGCCAGCGCCAGCGACCTTAAATCCATGAGGTAAGGCTCCACTCCGGCCACCACCAGTGTCTGAACCACAGCATCGACGAGGTTTTTCGACACGCCCAACACAAAGAAATCGAGCTCATCATGTCCTCCCCCGATAGCCTGCCAGGAAAGGTAAAGCTCCTCCAGTGGCAATGGTATCTCTTTTTTTATACCCCGCTGGATAGCCTTCTCCAGAAGGACGGGTTTCATCCGGGGCAAGCTCAGAATGCGGTAAGTAAAAGACAATCCGGTCAGGCTGATGATGACCCTTTCTTCAGGGACTCCCGTTGATTTAAACAGGGCATCGATGGCTTCCCCGACGGCTTGCGGTTTTAAAATAAGTCCATCCCTGACCATTCCGGGAGCCAGAGGCGCACTCCCCCACTTCCCTACCTGCCCTCCCTTCACGGAGAGGAGCCTCAGGCTGGTGGCACCGATATTTAATGCGGCATATATGCTGTAGATAAACCTTCTCCCTTTAATCAGTGACCGGAGGCCCGGTATAGATAGCCAGGTCCAGGCTGGCACTGACAGGTATATTCCCCTCAGGAACCGTCCCTTCTCCAGACTGCCCGGCCATCCTGGTGACGCTCAAATGCTCCACGATAAGGGTCTCAAACTCCTCACTCTCCAATTTACCCGTAAAACTCACTAAATTTAAGTAACTTCCTTCAACAGCTACATTTAATCGGAAAAGATGATAGTCATGTTCGCCAATTTTCACGGCTGACCACGGTTCCGTTACCAGGGGTATAGCCCTAACCTGACACTCGTCCGCCAGTTCAAGGATAGTATTGATGACCCGGGTGCTATTCATCTCACCGGGAAAGGCTTTTTGCTCGGCGGTCAGGTTATCCTGAGCCGAGGCTAACCTCTGTTCCAGGTCCTGGGGAGGCTCAGGCATTTGCGCAAGTACCTGGGTAACATCGCTGATTTGGGGAGCCAGTGCCGCCTGCTGCTGCCGCTGTTTCAGGTAGTCCATACCGAGGAGGTAATAGACAACCAGCAGGATAACGATTAATAGTGCTATAAGCAACTTTTTCTTCACTGTGGTCTCTCTTTTTTTACTCCGCCCGCCACGAGATAATAGAAGCGGTTTCATCGGCAATGTTGACGAAAGCGCGAATAACGGTGTCACCGGCGGTGGCCACGATTCGATAAGCCGCCGTCGTATCTCCTGAAGTTGTAGCTGCTATCTCAATCGTCTTTAAAATGCCATGCCACTGGTTGGTGCCGGTATAGGCAATGGCAAAAACGTCGCCGGCTATATTCATGATATCCGGGTAATAGCCAACCTGATTATCAAATTCCAGAGAGTCTATTATGTCATCGCTAATGGTGCCGTCTGTATCAACTGTGACTGTCTCCAGCCAGCCATCTTCATCTGGTCCCGCATAGGCAATGGCGTACACGCTACCGCCGACATAGATGATATCCGGATTATCACCTTTCTGGCTGTCAAAGACCGCCTCGTCAACAATGCTGTCGGTAATCGTCCCATCAGCCGCTATCTCCACGGTAGTAAGAATGCCACCCCCCCAGACATCGTGAATAGCGCTATCACCATCATAGGCAATGGCAAAAACATCGCCGGAGATATGGCATAAACTGGGGAAATGGCACTCGTAACGGTTGAATTCAAAGGTATCAACTACAGCGCTGGTTATCTCCCCGTCAGAGGCTATCTCTATCGTATTGAGGTAGCCGTCTTTTTTATTCCCTCGACAGGCTATAGCGTATATATCACCGGAAACATGAATTATATCCGGTTCCCGGCCATTTTCTTTATCAAATTCCAGAGAGTCGACCACTGAGTTCGCTATCTCGCCGTCGCCAGCTATCTCCACCGTCTTTACA
>CAYWRT010000104.1:5592-8050 GCA_964460815.1 uncultured Dehalococcoidaceae bacterium | reverse complement strand
CCCCTCCACTGGAAAAGAGGTATCATTTTGCCTAACTCACCAATCGTGCCCTCACTCATTCTGGGGGTGGGGGGCATACACTCTCGGGGCACCCCTCAGATGCCGCGAGGGTGGTGGGTGGGAATAGATAAAATAGACATACCCCTCTTTGACTCTCCTTCTCCCACCAGGAAGATTTATATTATATGATGGGCGATAATGCTCCGGTGCACCTCGGAGATACCCACATATATCTCCGTCATCTTGGCATCCCGATAGAGCCGTTCTACCGGCATGGTTTTCATCGTGCCGTAGGAGCCGTGAACCTGCATGGCCATGCGGGTCACCTCCACGGCTACCTGAGAGGCGAATAGCTTGGCCAGCGAAGACTCATACTGAATACTCAGGCCCTGGTCACGGAGGGAAGCCGTCCGGTACACCAGCCAGCGGCCAGCTTCTATCCTGGCCGCCATCTCCGCCAGATGCCACTGAATAGAAGGCAGTCTGGCAATCGGCCGGCCCATGGCTTTTCTCTGCCGGGCATAATCAAGCGAGAGTTCCAGTGCCGCCTGTGCCACCGCCACCCCCTGCATAGCCACACTCAACCGCTCCAGACTTATCGCCTCAAGAAGAATATTGAACCCCCGCCCCTCTTCACCGAGCCGGTTCTCCCCCGGCACGTACATATCATCAATATATACCACCGAGGTCCCCAGACCCCTCAGTCCCATAGTCTCGCAGGGCTCCCGCACCGTAAACCCTTGGGATGAGGCATCAACGATAAAGGCATTCAGCCCCTCCCCTTCCCACCGGGTGAAGAGGAGCACCAGATTAAGTGCCGGAGCCAGCGCCATAAACTGTTTCTGTCCGCTGATAACATAGCCCTTCCCGCTCCGTCGTGCCATGGTGGTAATTGCCTTCGGGTCCGAGCCGGTCTCGGCTTCGGTAAAGCCAATACCCCCGAGCCACTCCCCCTTAGCCAGCGGTGTTAACAGGCGCTGCTTCTGCTCTTCGGTGCCAAAACGAAAGACGGCTTCCTCGGGCACGGTGTTTACCGACATAATGGCGCCAACCGTCATCGAAGCCTGACAGAGTTGCTCCAGCACCAGAACATAGCCGGTATAGCCGGCACCACTGCCGCCATATTCGACCGGATAGGGCAGCCCCTGGAAGCCACGGCTACCTATCTCCCTGGCCAGTTCGAAGGGGAACTGCCCGCTTTGGTCAATTTCAGCCGCCCGCGGCTGCACCTCCTTAAGAGCAAACTCCCTGGCCCAGTTCTGTAGCATCTTTTCCTGCTCACTGAGATTGAAGTCCATTTGACCTCTCCAGAAACATTATTTCAGAAGCCAGACATCCAGGCACATGACCAGAAACATTAAACCCAGGTAGGGAAAGGCTGAAAGTCTGTATAACCTCCAGGCGTCTTTAGTAGCACTGGAAATCACCAGACGGGAGCCAGCATAGACCATGACAATACCCAGTATATTAGCCACCACCAGATAGAGCCAAGCAAAGCTGCCGACGAAGTAAAGGGCGATGGAAGCAGCGTAAAGCACCAGAGAAAAGACCAGCAGCACCTTTACGGCGCCCTGAACACTAAAACTTACGGGAAAGTAATTCAGGCCCGCCTGAAGGTAGTCCTCCCGATTGGCGATGATAAGGCTCCAGACATGCAGCGGCAGCCAGGCAGCAATCAGGACACATAATAGCAACAACTCCCAGCTTAAAGTCGTCGTGATTGCCAGCCATCCCATGAGAACCGGGACACAGCTGGCTATCACGCCCTGCGGATATACGCAGGTCACCTTTTTGCGCCAGGTCGCCGCCACCAGAGTGCCCCCCAGGTCCGCCAGAAAAACAAAGGGGTGCAGCCACCAGGCCAAAACCAGGCCGATGACAACCAGCCCTGTGATTAAGGGTAAAACCTTTTTTGCAGGATAGATGCTTCTGGAAGGTAAAGCCCGTTTTCTGGTGCGCCGCATCCTGGCATCAATGTCGCGGTCCAGATAATTGGTCAACCCGTTAGCACCGGCCGCAGCAATCAAAATCACTGCCAGAACGAGGATAAATTTTGGCGATAATTGCCCTTCTCCAGCAATGATAGCCGCACATATACCGATAAAGGCTAACAATATGCTGGGCAGTGGTTTTAGTACCTCAATATAATTGACAGCTCTTCTGATTGCTTGACCTCGCTAATAATCAAGTGCCACAAAGATAATATAATTATACACAATATACCAGCTTCAGACTAGGTTAAGCTCAGATATTATGTCAACTTCGGTCTTAAGCCTCCCCTCGTTTTTAATCTAATCCCACCCTACCACCCTCGTATCACCAATGGCTTAGCCCGTAAACATCCCCCCTTTTTCCCTCCCTTAGAGAGAGTATTTTTTCTACCTAACCCCCCGAGTCCCCCCCACCAAACAAAGAGAGGGGGGATATTTTTTTTATTGGGGGGGGCGCCACACCCCCC
>CAYWRT010000104.1:0-5582 GCA_964460815.1 uncultured Dehalococcoidaceae bacterium | reverse complement strand
TCTCTTTCTCTCATATTAGTGGGTAAGCTGTAGATAGAGATTGCTTCGCCGCTTGACTCCTCGCAATGACATCTGCGGGGTGGTGGGGTACATCTCGCGGGATAAGCCGTAGATGTTGCGAGGGCGGAGGGTGGGAATAGATAATAAAGAAAAAAGGTAATGCCACTTGTGGTGGGGCTATAGATTAACGAAATAGCCATTGATGCTGCGAGGGCGGCAGGGTGGGAATAGATAATAAGGGGAGGGGTCAGTGGGACAAGTTATAGACAACCCCAGAATACGCATCATATACTTTTTAATAAGAAAGCTTTATGTCAACTCCATTCTCACGCCCCCCAGAAGTAAAGATTTGTATTAACTGTATATCTGGTATTAATATATGGTCAGTGAAGGAAAAACTGAGACAATTGCTGGCTCACCGGCAGAAGCGCCGTATTGTTGACACTGGCCGGCTGCCATCGGCGGTACTGTTACCCCTGTACAATAAACAGGGACAATACCACATACTGCTTATCAAGCGGACGGAGAAGGTCAGGGAACACAAGGGACAGATATCCTTCCCCGGAGGAAACCGAGACAAGGGAGACGATACGCTGCTGGCTACTGCCCTGCGTGAGTGCGCTGAGGAAATAGGCCTGCGCTCTGCGGACGTTGATGTTCTGGGCGAACTGGATGACGAGGTAACGACAACCTCAAACTATATTGTCTCTCCATTCGTTGCTACGATACCCTGGCCATACCAGCTTCAGTTGAACCAGGAGGAGGTCGACGAGATAATCGAAGTCCCAATCCCGGCGCTTCTGGACAAGGACTGCCTTCATACGGATACCGAGACTCTAAACGGCGAAGTGGTTGACTCCTGCACCTATCACTATCAGGAGAGGGTGATTTGGGGTGCTACCGCCCGGATATTGAACCGGTTTCTTGATATCTTTACTCAGGCTATGCCGGACAGGTAGACAGCCAACTCAGGCGTAACGTCAGCATAAGCTGGCACAGCTTGAGGTATCTTCAGCCAACCAGGGCACAATCCTTTAAAATTATATTTTTCCCGTAGCCGTCATATTTACCCCGCACCGCTACCGCCTGCCCGTCAGACAGCCGGCTCAGCGCGGATACGCTCTCCTTGTCAAACGTACACCTAACACTCCATACCGACGCCCTCTCAGTGCCTTTAAGAACAATGTAGCGAATGTCAAGGTGGTCCCTGACAAATACCTTGTCCAACACTCCCGTTACCGTGAGAATCTTATCCGTGAGTTTCACATTCGCCGACACCTTATTCGCCTGATAGATTGAGTTGAGTTCATCAACACTTACCTGTATTTCACCCGAGGGTGCCTCAAGCTTGGACTCCAAAGCTTTCACATTCCGACGCTCCGCAGCAGGCTCTGGCTTACGCTCCGGCTCCGGTTCACGCACTGGCACCGGCTCTGGTTCTGGCTCTGGTTCCGGCTCCGGCTCTGGTTCTGGTTCCGGCTCTGGTTCTGGCTCCGGCTCTGGCTCCGGCTCCGGCTCTGGCTCTGGTTCCGGCTCTGGCTCCGACTCATGCTCTGGTTCCGGCTCAGGTTCTGGTTCAGGTTCAGGTTCAGGTTCCGGCTCTGGCTCCAGCTCCGGTTCTGGTTCAAGCGAGCCCAAAGCGTACTTCCTCTCCTCCTGAAGCTCCTTATAGGTCTTATCTATCTTCTTATAAGACCCGGACAACAGCGGATAACCGCACCACTGGCAGGCCCAGTCCTCGGTTCTCAAAGTCTGACGACCACAATTAGGACACCGTGGCATAAAAATACCTCTATCATAGATTACACGTGAGAAGGATAGATTGTCAACCTGCACATTGACTCATAATTATCGTTATCGAAAATGGTATTGTCGCGTCAAAATTAGTGTTACCGACCTGGGAATCTGCTGAAGAACTCTATTCCCGTCAGGACTTTTGCCGGATGGCAGGAAAACAAAGCTGGTTTCCTGGAAATGGACCTGATGGCCCCGCTAAGAAATTACCTGAGTAAATGACAAATTTGAAAACCGGTCATATACCGAATATGGAGGCAAGAGTGTTCAGGGGAACCAACACGGCATCTATCTGCCCTTGCAAGAGGGAAGTTTCTGTGGTGCTGATGCAGCCGGCATCTCGTGCCTTCTCTAGGCACTCCATTAGTCCCGCCATATCGCTCCGAAGAAGCTCCAGGCTCATTTCAATAACATCCCGGGCCATTGCCATGCCATTTTCTTTTAGTTCCCGGTTGACGTCGGTGGTGGGAGTCTCGCCCCAGTATCTTAAGGTGTTTACTGCGTTCCTGAGAATATCCATCTGGCTCTCAATTGACAGCAGATAACTGCTGATGCCCAAGGCATGTTGAGAACACTCAGAGGGCAACCCCTCAATGTATGGTTCAAGAGCTATTTTTAAAAGCTCTATCTCTGCACTCAAATTTTCCGTTGCGGGAGTCACCTCTTCAAGTTCTGGAGTAGGGACAGTCTCTGGTGGTGCTGACGCGAGAGCACCAAGTGCCTCCTGAGCCTGCTTTATCTGGTCCTGCGCAACATCCGCTGGTATGGGAGCGGTCTCGGCAAACTGCATCGCCCCCTTTATAGCCTCGGCATCACCAGCGTTAATAGCCGCATACAGGTTCTCCTGATTTATCTGCACCAGGGCTAATTCACCCTGTTCCCATTGTTTTTCTGCCTTTTCTTTTGGAATAAAGCCTTCATTGGCAAATTTCATGGCATACAGTATGCCCTCAATGTCACGAGCTTCCTTAGCAGAATCAAGTTCCCTCTGGTTGATGTCAGCAAGGGCCAGACTGCCTCTATCCCATTGCTTCTTTGCCTCTTCTTCTGGAATAAGGCCTTCCTTGGTGAATTTCATAGCCTCTAATATCCCCTGGATGTCATCCGCATCGATAGCAGTATCGAGCTTCTCCTGGTTGATGCAGGTCAGGTTGGCCGTAACCCCAGACTCCTCAGGAGGCGTTGGCGTGGGCTCCTGATTCCGGCGTTGGTTCTGGGGCACCGGCTGGTGTTGGGGTTGTCGCTGGCGCACCGCCTGGTGTTGGCGTTGTGGCTGGAGCACCGGCTGGTGTTGGGGCCTGAGGCGGCTCTTCTGTTGATGGAGGAATACCATCTGTAGGGCAACCAGATACAAGTAATATCACAAGTAAAACGACAGCGACAATGTATTCCCTTTTCATTGCCAACTTCCTCCAACCTGGTCCACATTGTCTGCAAGGTATTTAATGAGGCAGTGTAGATTTTAGTCCTCTCTTAAGACTTTGTCAATACGCCTGCTACAGGCGTTATCGAAAAGTTATATCCCTCCTGATTATCTAACATTAAGAAAAAATATATAGATACTTAATAATATATTATGAAGTATACTGATAATATATTGACATATTATCTAAAAAGATTTATAATATTAACGATATAACTATGGAGACAGGATATGGCCGGCAAGAATTATTATGACATATTGGGGGTCAAGCGGGATGCCAGTGAGAAGGAAATAAAGCAGGCATACCGGCGGCTGGCACGCAAGCATCACCCCGACGTTAATCCCGGCGACAAGTCTGCCGAGACCAAGTTCAAAGAGATAAACGAGGCTTACGAGGTCCTGTCCGACAAGGAGAAACGGCAGAAGTACGACCGGTTTGGCGACAAGTGGCAGTATGCCGACCAGTTTGCTCAGGCCGGAAGGCAGCAGTCACAGCACTGGGACTTTGCTCCGGGCGGCGGTACCTTTCACTACACCAGTGGTGAAACGGGCGACCTGGACAGCCTTTTCGAGGAGCTTTTCGGAGGGGCTCGCACCCGTACCTCCCGTCGCCGCCCCCAGCCAAGACGCGGACAGGACCTGGAATCACCTATTGAGGTAACTCTTGAAGAAGCCTATAGCGGCACCAGCCGTACCATCAGCCTTCAGGTTGAGGAACCCTGTACTGCCTGCCAGGGCAGCGGACGAATCCAAAATCTGCCCTGCTCAGCCTGTCGCGGTGGCGGGGTGATACCCAGGATAAAGCGCCTTGAGGTGAAAATACCGCCCGGAGTTAATAATGGCTCCCGGGTACGTATTGCCGGCAAAGGACAGCCCAGCTATGGCGGCGGTGCCAGCGGCGACCTGTACCTGGTAATCTCGGTCAAGCCACACCCGAAATTTGTGCGTCATGGCGATAATTTACATGCTGACATAGCCGTGCCCCTGACGGTGGCCGTACTGGGTGGTGAAGTTCAGGTACCGACACCCAAGGGCAAACTGGCTCTGAAAATACCGCCAGAAACCCAGAACGGGCGCATTTTCAAATTGTCCGGGCAGGGCATGCCCCACCTTGGCAAACCCACGCGGGGCGACCTGCTGGCCAAGGTTAATATCGTCCTGCCAACCAAATTATCGGAAGAGGAAAAGGATTTATTCCAGAAATTAAAGGAAATACGGCCAGGTTAAATGAGGGCTTCTGGCAATCAGATTATCAAAGAAAGGGACAAAATATTCAGGCAGTTAAATGAGATACGGCCAGCCTGAGTGTAACTTGAGGTGACTATGAACAGAGATGAATATAATACCGAGCCCCGTTACGTGATAAGCGTGGCGGCCAGAATGCTGGATATGCAAACCTACACCCTGCGCTACTATGAGAGGGTCGGCATCATCGAGCCCTACCGTTCCCGGGGAAACATCCGGCTGTATTCAGATAGAGATATAACCATGCTCCAGAAAGTAAAAAGAATGGTAGATGACATGGGTGTTAATTTACCCGGGGTGGAGGTTATTCTGCGCATGATGCAACGCGTGGGTGAGCTACAGAACGAACTGGAACAGGCTCAGAAAGAGATAAAAAAATTGAGGGGAGGTAAATAGCTAATGAGGCAGGAAAGATTTACGGAACAGGCACAGGAAGCCATAAGTGCTTCTCAGCAACTGGCGATGCAGTTCAAACACAGCCAGTGGGACGTAGAACATATTCTGCTGTCCCTGCTCCTGCAACAGCGGGGGCTGGTTGGTGAAATATTGAAGGAACTCAATGTTGATGTGGAAGCCATAAGGAACCAGGTTGAAGCGACTCTGGAGAAAACTCCCAAGGTGACTTATGAGACGGGGCAGATTTATGCCACGCCGCGCATTGCCCAGCTAATGAACCGGGCTGATGAAGAGGCTAAGCGGCTCAAGGATGAATTTATCAGCACCGAGCACCTGCTGATTGCCATGGTCAGCGACGACAAGGGCGAGGCTGCCAACATACTTCACAGCTTCGGCATCAATCAGGAGAAGGTGTATGCCATCCTCCAGAAGCTCCGCGGCGGACACCGGGTTACCGATACCCGGGCGGAAAGCAAATACCGCTCCCTTCAGAAGTACGGGCGTGACCTGACGGAATTTGCCCGTCTGGGTAAGCTTGACCCGGTTATCGGCCGTGATGAGGAGATTAAACGAGTCATGCAGGTACTGACCCGGCGTACCAAGAACAATCCGGTGATTGTCGGGGATGCCGGCGTGGGCAAGACAGCCATTGCCGAAGGGCTGGCCCAGAAGATTGCCGCTGACGATGTCCCCGACTCTCTCAAAGGACGCAAGGTAATCGCCC
>CAYWRT010000103.1:0-8055 GCA_964460815.1 uncultured Dehalococcoidaceae bacterium | reverse complement strand
ATTTCGCCGGGGAATAATTCCGCGATGACCTGCCTCTTTTTCTCATATACGACATCATCAAAAGTCACCTGCGAACCGGTAAAACGAGAGTAAATCTTGTCCAGAGCCTCTGCCGCCCGGCTGTCAACAAAAAGAGCGTTTAGCCTGTTGGCAAAGTCATAACCGGTAGTGCCAAAGACAGGCCATTCTTCAGGTATAGCTTCATCACCGGCGAGAATTTTCTCGACAATAATATAAAAGCCAAGGCCCTTCCCCGCTTCTTTCAGGGGCGTCTTGATGCTTTGCTGCAACCTTAGCAGATACTCCAGAGGGTCGTAGAGCCCGTCAATATGGTCAATCCGAAGTCCGGTTACCTGGCGATTGGCGACGAGATGCAAAGCTGAAGAATGGGTCGCTGCAAACACCCGGATATCTTCAACCCGGATGCCTACTAAGTCGCCGATGTCGAAGAAGCGCCGGTGACCTGTCGATTTGCCCCGTGAGCCCCCGAAATTCAGCCAGTCCGTATCAAAAAAGGCGGCAAACGGTGAGCTTTGCCCTTTGTCCAGCACATCCCGCCACCACGGATTTTCCCGGCTGGCCGCCATGTGGTTGGGGACGATATCAAGGAGCAGGCCCATGCCCTGCTGCCCGAGTTTTCCTGTCAGAGCGTTAAAATCCTTTTTAGTGCCAAGCTCAGGATTAAGGCTGGTTGGGTCAGTAACGTCGTAGCCGTGGGAACTGCCCCGCCGCGCCTTGAAGATGGGCGAAGCATAGAGGTCAGAAATCCCCAACCGACCGAGATAAGGCACAAGCTCCCGGGCATCCTTAAAGCGAAACTGCCGGTTAAACTGGATTCTATAGGTAGCGACGGGGATTCGCAGTTCAGACATCTAACCAACCCTTATCGAGAGTTGTTGCCCAAGAGCAACAAACGGTTCAAGCCACTCTGAGGCTACTTTATCCCCCTGCTGTGCCCTTTTCTTAAATTCGGGATAGGTAGACTGGAGCATTTCATGGTAGAGGTTCTGCACCTTCCAGAGGTCTACGGGAAATGGTGCGGAGCACGCCATTTCAGTATCCGCCAGAAATTCCTTCAAGAAGTCAATGTTCTCAGGACTGGCTAATAGCTCTGCCATCATCTTCTCCAGAGTCTGCTGTAACTGGTAGCTCAGTCCCTCAGCATCAAGCTCCACCTGCCACGTCTGCGTCTCATCCAGAAGACTATTAATGCGCTCCAGGTCTAAAGGCTCAATACTGAATGCTTTGCGCAGGCCGCTGTTAAGAATAAACTCGGCGGCAGACTGAAAACCCTTGGGAATCGGGCTGCCTAGCTCTGAGATGAACCGCATCGGCGGGTAATGGTGCTCATATACCTGATAATAGGCCGCTTCAATTTCGGATAGGGCTGACTCCAGGATGCTGTCCAGCACTTTTCTCTGTTCATCCCGGAAGAGGTTTTTAATGGAGTAGGTGGAAGTGCCAAAGTGTTTGTCCAGGAGACGGATGACCTCGGGAAAGTCGGCCGTGGCGCAGGTTTGAGTCGTCTCGGTGACCATTGTCTGGTATGCCTCTTCGTTTTGGTACTCGCGGACACCAGCATTGACGTTATGGTCACCGAAGTGCAGGACACCGAAGCTAAGGTCGCCTGATTCACGGGTTATAGCCGATGTAACCCTGGCCCGGCCTGCGGCCAGTTTAGCCCGGCCACACTCAGAGGTCTGGTAATCTTCAATGTCAATGTGATAACAATAAATATCAGCTTGCTCACTGTATTCTTCAAACAAGGAAATCACGGCGAAGTGGGCGGTGACCCTGGTCAGGTCTACCATGGCCGGCTTCACAAAATTTTCATAGATGCGTTTACCGTCACCATGCTTGCTGATATTGCTCTTGGCCAGTTTGAGGCGCTCCAAGAACTGTTCATCCAGATTATCACCAAAGAGGTCTCCAGCCAGCTGGACAGCTCTCCCTGCGTATTGAATAACCTGCACCGTCTCGATGCCGGATAGTTCGTCAAAGAACCAGCCACAACTCGTGAACATGAGCATAGCATGACGCTGAAGCTCAAGAAGCTTGAGCACTTTGATTACTTCCGCTTCATTCAATTCGCGGGTACGGTGCTTTTCCAAGAACCTTTGTATATTCTCGGGCGAACGGTCGAGGGTTACTTCAATATAATCGTCACGGGCGGCCCAGGGTTCTTTCAAGAACTCCCGTGCCTTTTCCTCATATTTGGGAGCCAGAGAGTCCCTGAGCCAGTCCATGGCTTCACGCAGTGGGGCACGCCAGTCCTGGTGCCATTTTGGATTCCTGCCACCAGTACAGCCGCAACTGGTGCGCCACCGCTCGACTCCATGAGAGCAACTCCAGGAAGTGTTCTCGACAATCTCCGCCTCATGAGTGGGGGGGTGCTTCTCCAGGTATTCACCGTAGTTGGTGATTCGTGCCAGGTTGTTGTCTTCAATGTAATGAAGGGCAAAAGCCAGCGCCATGTCCCCGAAGCGGTGGTGGTGACCATAGGTCTCACCATCAGTGGCAATATGGACGAGCTGGGGCCGGGTACACTCTTTGGAGAAGGCATCGGTAAGGCGATGAGCAAAATTGTCACCGCTTTTAAGGACGTCCTCAAAGGCGACACTGCGGGAGATAGGCCCATCGTAGAAAAAGAGAGCTATCTTGCGTCCTGATGGCAGGTTAAGCGTATAAGCCATCGTGGGGTCAATGCTACCATTATTCACATCGTGCCAGGCGTCGGTGCCAATCTGCCGTATCCGGCTGGCCTGATGAGGTGCCAGAATGGTGAACCTGATTTCCTGCTCGGCCATAATATCCAGCGTCTCCAGGTCCACGGCAGTCTCCGGGAGCCACATCCCTTCCGGCTTCCGCCCGAAGCGGTGCTCGAAATCACGGATTCCCCAGAGTACCTGAGTATACTTGTCCCGGCGGCTAGCTAAAGGCATAATTAAATGGTGATAAGCCTGAGCCAGGGCTGAGCCGTGTCCCGAAAAAGTCTTCTGGCTGGCTTTGTCGATATCAATTATGGCCTGATAGACCTCAGTCTCATTTTTCTCCAGCCACATGAGCAGGGTCGGCCCGAAGTCAAAGCTGATTCTGGCGTAGTTGTTCACTATCTGGGTGATATAGTCTTCACTATCTAGAATACGTGCGGCGGTGTTGGGTGCGTAGCACTCCGCCGTAACCCTCTCGTTCCAGTCGTGATAAGGATAGGCGGAATCCTGCATTTCGACGTACTCCAGCCAGGCGTTTTCTCGCGGCGGCTGATAGAAATGGCCGTGGATGCAAATATATCGCTCCATTTAAATCTCCTTTACGAAAAGGGCAAACGCCCAGGGACTAAAAGTAAGGGTGACTTCCCCTTTTGAGTCAAGCAGTTCTGGAATATTGCTTCCCCCTCCCTGCCATCGCTCCTCCGCCGAGTCAAGGCTTTTATGCCAGCGCCCCGTCGGAAACGGTAAATTGACCGATACCTGACCATCATTCAGGCTGAATACAGCCGTGACCTCGCTATCTTCCCTCCAGCGGTGAAGTAGCAGGAGTCTGTAATCCTCGAAACCTCTTATGTCCATATCGTCATTGCTCAAGCAGGCTAAAGCGGGGGTCTCCTTGCGAAGTCGCATCAGTTCTCCATAGAAATCGAAAAGAACACGGTGCTTTCCTTCCTGATGCAGGTTATGATTGATTTTAGCGCTCAGGAAAGTTTCTTCCGCCTGAGGGTCTGGCGACTCGCCCGGCCACTGGAAGGCGGCGAACTCCTCCCGGCGTCCTTTACGCACGGCCTCAATTAATTCCGGCTGGGAGTGGCTGACGAAGTATGGGAAAGGAGCTGTCTCCCCGTATTCCTCACCCATGAAGAGAAGGGGAATGAAGGGCGAGAGCAGGACGATTCCAGCCACTAGTTTGAGTGTTTCAAAGGGAACGAGCTGGCTCAAGCGCTCACTATGCACACGGTTGCCCACCTGGTCATGGTTCTGGGCGAATACCACAAAGCGGTCAGCCGGGATGTCCCTGGAAGGTACGCCATGTCTCCGCTGTCGGTAAACGGAATACTGTCCGGAATAGATAAAACCTTCCCGAAGCGCCTTGACCAGCTGCTGAGGCTGGCCGAAGTCCTGGTAGTAGCCAGCCCGCTCACCGGTCAGCAGCACGTGGAGGGAATGATGAAAATCATCGTTCCACTGGGCATCCAGTCCATAACCCCCCTGCTCGCGGGTACGGATAAGGCGGGCGTCGTTGGCCGTGCTCTCACCAATCAGATACGCTTTCCGTTTTAATATCTTTGCCTGCTCGTGGCATGATGCCGCCAGCTCTTCTATGAAGGTACAGGCTGAGATATCCAGTATGGCATGGAGCGCATCAAGCCGGAGGGCATCAATGTGAAACTCGCCAAGCCAGTAAAGGGCGTTTTCGATGAAGAAACGGCGTACCTCGTCACTAGCGGGACCATCAAAGTTAAGAGCCGCTCCCCAAGGGGTTTGATAGCGCCCGGTAAAATAGGGGCCGAAGTTAGAGACATAATTTCCTTCAGGGCCGAGGTGGTTGTAAACCACATCCAGTACCACTGCCAGCCCTTTCTGATGACAGGCATTTACCAGACGCTTGAGCCCCTCCGGACCTCCGTAAGAGTTTTGCACGGCGAAGGGGTAAACACCATCGTAACCCCAGTTGCGATTACCCGGGAACTGGGCAACCGGCATGAGTTCCATGGCGGTAATACCCAATTTCTTAAGCCTGTCAAGATAAGGTATGATAGCCTCAAATGTCCCTTCTTTGGTAAAAGTGCCCACGTGGAGCTCGTAAATAATATAGCCGCCGAGCAAAATGCCAGCCCAGCGGCTATCCTTCCAGGCGAAACGAGAGTCCGTCACCTGCGAAGGACCATGGACGCCCTGAGGCTGGTAGCGGGAAGCCGGGTCAGGGCTCTCTTTTTGACCGTCCAGGCGGTAAAAATACAGGCTTCCCGGCGCCACGCCCTCAGCAATTACCCTGTGGTAGCCCTGAGCCTCCTTTTCCAGAGGCAATATCAGCTCTTTAGGCAACACGATATGTAAGTCCACATCTTCAATAAAGGGCGCCCAGACAAGGAACTGACAGCGGCTATCCCCCAGATAGGTAGCACCGAGGTGACTTTCCGAAATCATGGCTATCTCCCGTGGCTCCCGAAGAATACGACTGCCCGCGGCGGTGCGGTGATGTTGAGCGAGCAGGGGCGACCATGCCCGGGAACCGTTGCCGCCTCTACCCCGCCGAGGTTGCCCCGACCACTGCCCCCATACTGATTGGCGTCACCGTTGAGAAGCCCTGTCCAGAGACCCTCGCATGGAGCACCTACCTTTTCAGTCAGCCGAGTCACTTTTGATGAAGCTGGCCTATTTTCTATCTTCGCCAGGGGTTTCCGGCCTGATTTACTGGGCACTTCTCTCCCTTAAATTACGGTGTTTATCCGGCTTGCGGAGTTCATTTATAATTTGTAGTGTATCAATTACCCGGGGCATCTGGCAAAATTCCTCAAGCTCGTATGGCGCTTTTTGCCGCCAGTTGGGGTATATGTCGTGTACGGCAGGTATGTTCTGGGGCTGAATCTCCAGCCACAGGTCCTCCAGATTGACCAGAACTATCCGTGCCTGACTGTCAGCCAGGAACGACAGGCAGGCTTTGAGAGCCGAATAAGTATCTGTATCCGCTTCCGTAAGCCAGCCTTTCCGCCGTAGAAAAACACTCAGAGCTTTTATGATACCCCGGCGGCTTTTCTCTTCCTTTCGCAAGCCCTTCTTGTCCAGAAGGCCAAGTTTCCCCCAATCCCGTATATCCAGGCCCTGCCAGAAAGAAGCGAAGGGGGGCATATCATGTGTATTGAGGCTGGCGATTGAATTATGCGGTGCGGGCAGAAGCCCCTTTTGCGTATTGGCGGCCATTTCATAGTGCAGTACATACATACGGTCGAAGCCATGTTTCTTCATGGCTGGCCTCACGTACGAAGGTACTGTACCCAGGTCTTCACCGACAATGATAGCCTTATGGCGATGGGATTCCAGGGCTAGGATAGCGTAGAGTTCCTCAGCCGGGTAGCGCAGATAGACCCCCTGGCTGGCTCCCATTCCCTTCGGAATGCAGAAGAGCCGGTGGAGGCCCATAACGTGGTCAACACGGAGAATTCCCGCCTGCCTGAGGTGATGTCGCAGATAGGCAATGGTGTATCGGTAGCCCTGCTCCCTGTTTCTTTCCGGGTGCAGCGGCGGGAATTCCCAGTCCTGCCCTTTGGTGAAAACGGAGTCCGGTGGCGCTCCAGCCGAGACATCCGAAATAAACGCTTCACGTTCACGCCACACATCGTAGCCATCAGGGTGTGTTCCCACGGGCAGGTCCAGATATAGCCGGACACCTTTCTCTCTGGCCCTTTCCGAGACACTCTCCATTTGCTGATGGGCTAACCACTGTACGTATAGATGATACCGCCTGTTCTCCTCATCATAGTCAGCTTCTCCCAAAACACCGTCTCTGAGTGGCTGCGGCCACGACCGCCATGAGGCACTCTGTTTCTCACGGGTAGCCCGGAAGCGAGCGTAGTCATCAACCACTGGCTTGGCCTGAATAAAGCGACGAAGGTCCTCACGGCGCGGCGATTCATGAGCAAAGAAATAACTGCTTAGCTCTTGCAGGACCCGGCGTTTCAATGTCATCTGACGTCGGTAGTCCACCAGGGTTAAATTTCTCAGGGCTTTAATCTCATTTTGAAAGGATGAAGATGCTGTCAGGGCCTGTGCCGAAGGACACTCTGCCAGCTCCGGAACCCTATTGACATCAAGGTAAAATTCGTTCCATAACAGGCGGCTCGCCGGGAGATAAGGGCTCGGCTCAGAGGCACCGTTGAAAAATGTGGCCAGCAAGGGTAAGGTAGCCACCATATGGCCGCCGGTTCCGCCAACCCAGTTAATCAGGTCTTCCAAATCTGAGAAATCACCGCTCCCCCAGCTCTTCTCCGTATGCAAGGCATATAAAGGCAGAAAAACTCCCCAGTTACGGCTTTCCGGCTCCGCCAGAGGTATGTAAGCCTTAAGGGGTGCTGAAATGATTAGAGCTTCCTGGATTTTTCCTGATGTTTCCACAAGCAGCCGGTGATACCCCAAAGGCAATCTCTCCGGCAAGAGAAGTTGTTTGAGCACATATTGTGTACCCTCTACCTCGGTAGTCTCAATCGTGGCTATGTCGGTTCCAGGCCATTCCCAGCTAGGCTGCTCACCAGTCTCCAGCTTCAGGTGACAATCCAGAGAAGCTTCAGCAATGGCTGAGGGAAGTCTGAGCTGGACGGCTGCCGGTCTGCCATCCCAGGCTACAATTACCGGTTCCAATAGTCGGCGCCACATTGCCTGCCGCCGTTCCCGCCATGCCAGAGAGACATCTTGCCGGGTTGTAATCGGGGCTCCCAGTGCCCTGAGTACAGCCAGCAAAGATTCGGTAGAGGCCTGTTGCCGGCGGTGGGATACATCGTAATAAGCCGTCTGTACGCCATAGAGGCGGGCCAGATGGTTGAGAAAATGATTGCCGGAGAAACTACCCATCCTTCAACCTTCTTTTTTAGCTTTTCCCCCAACTCCCTCAATGACCCCCTTAGCCTTTTGAACCGCCTTCTCCGGCTTTTTCCCGGGTGTTATCTTAGCCTCCGGCTTCTCCTCCGCCTCTTGCCTGGCTTTTCTGAAGTCCACTACCAGTTCAGTTTGACAACCTGGACAGGTGACATTGACCACCGGCGGTAATTCATCTGACGAACCCACCACGTAGAACTCGGTGTTGCAGACAGGACAGATTGTGAGCGTGCGCTTTTTAGTGGGGGTTACCTTGGCTGGCTGGCCCCCAACCCCCAGCACCTGCAATATACCTCGCAGAGGCAATCCCACCCAATCGGGACGATTGTTGAGTTCGTAGTCTACTTCGTAGATGGCTTTGTAAAGAAGGTAAGCATCCAGGAGGACTTGCATGCCTTCTCGGGGCTGCGGCAGTATGGGGGTGTCTGCCATTAATTGCAGGTAAGACTTTAAGAAGGTAGCCGAGACCCAC
>CAYWRT010000102.1:0-8071 GCA_964460815.1 uncultured Dehalococcoidaceae bacterium | reverse complement strand
GCTTCGCCTCTCTAAGACTCTCTATGGGGTGGGGGCATATCTTACGGGATAAGCCGCAGATGATACTGGGCGGCCTGGGTGGGAAAAGATAAAATATGCGAAGCCCTCTTCTGCTTTATACTCTCCTCGGGGTGGTGGGATACACATACTTACGGATAAGCCGCAGATGATACTGGGCGGCCTGGGTGGGAAAAGATATGCTAGAGGGGGGAGGGGGATAAGTGGCTATGCCGTCTCCATATTTCACTTGCGCGAGGCTACCCTGGGAAGTATAATTAAGCAAGGTCTGTCAGACCTGTGCTGTCTTATGTAATTGAGGTATCAAGCTGGCAGCAGAAGGAATCCTCACAGAGAAAGTAATCGCCTTGCTCAGCCAGCCACGAGTTCTCTTGAGTAGCTAAGGTGAACCACGTAACACGCCAACAAATTATTGCAGGGAAAAGCATGGGTAACGTAAAGGACGAGCGTTGATGACGTCGAAGGCTATGAACCCGGGGACAGGCAGGATTTTTTACGGCTGGTTTGCCCTGGCTGGCGCTATGCTCGTAATATTTATCGTTGGCGGCATTTTCATCTATTCATATGGAGTCTTTCTGCCCGTCGCGTGTAAAGAATTTGGCTGGAGCCGGGCGTCGGTGGGGGCAGGCCTGTCTCTGGGCATTCTTGCCTTCGGGTTGCCCAGCCCGCTCTTTGGGATTATGGTGGCAAGGTTCGGGCCGAGGTTTAATATCGTGCTGGGCAACGGGCTGGCTGCCCTGGGATTCGCCGGGATGTTTCTGGTTACAGAGGTCTGGCATATCTATTTGTTATACATTTTTACCGGGCTGACCGCGGGTATCGGGGGATATATAGCCGGCAGTGCTATCGCCAATAACTGGTTCATCCAGAAACGTCCTCTGGCACTGGGCATGTTTGTCGCTTCCGGCGGCCTAGGTGGTTTTGTCTTCGCTCCCGTGACATCAGCTTTAATCTCTGCCATAGGCTGGCGTCTGTCCTGGGTGGTACTGGGGGGAATAGTCCTGGTTGTGGCCAGCCTGATTGGCGGTCTGGTTCTTATCAGAAACAGGCCGGAGAATATGGGGCTATTGCCTGATGGCAAGTCGGCTGATTCCTTCATGCCGGCAGCGACGATGGAGAATTCTACAGGAGGTGCTACGGGACGCGTGGGGTGGCAGGCAGGTTGGGTGCTGCGAATACCAACAACCTGGCTAATCGGGGCTTTTAACGGCGCCGGCGCTTTTGCTATGGGAACAATAAGCGCACATCAGGTAGCCTACCTGGAGGACTGGGGTTTTGCTCCCATGACGGCCGCTATGACCATGAGCGTGGTGGCCATATCTGTCGTTATCGGCAGTCTGGGATTCGGGACTTTAGCCTTAAAATTTAACATGAGGTATCTGGCGAGTATTAGCTTCGCCGTTCAGGTAATAGCTATGGGCATCTTATTAACGACCAGGAACCTGACCTTTATCTATATTTACGCAGTACTGCTGGGTATTGGTCACGGTGGCATAAACACGGCTGTGCCTACCATTGTTGGCGCCTATTACGGGCGTGAACATTATGCCCAGGTTATCGGTATTGTACTTCCCTTTCAGGTTTTTGTTCAGGCTGCCTCCGCCATTATCGCCGGGGCTATCTATGACGCTACGACCACATATGTACCGGCCTTCATTGTCGCCGCTGCCCTGAGCCTGGTAGGGCTTTTATGCGTCTTTATAGCCCGGCAACCGAAGCTACCTCAGATGAATGGGCAGCACAGTATGTTGTCTCACCGGTGATAACATGTGTGCTTTTAGGTCCGGACAGTGTAAAATCTGGATACCGGTGATTGGGGATGGCAATGAGGATTGCCGCTAAATGGCTGTTTATACTCTGTCTGCCTGTCCTGCTGCTGACAGCCAGCATCAGCTGGGCGGTAAATAGCCTCTGGCTTTACCAGTATGGCTTTGACAAATACGGCGTCAGCCAGACCACCGGCTTAGAGCCATCGGAACTGAATAAAGCCGCTAAGGGCCTGATGGCCTATTTTAACTCCGGTGATGAGACCATCAGTCTTACCGTGATGAAGGATGGCCAGTCATTTACGCTATTTAACGAGCGTGAGGTGGCCCACCTCAGGGATGTCAAGGGGCTGTTCCGGCTGGTCTACCGGGTCTTGCTGGGGACGCTGATTTATGCTCTGGTCTACATTGGTCTCAATCTCTTCTGGTGGCGGGACCGGCGGCGGCTGGCCTGGGGGTTGTTGGGCGGTGGTGGCCTCACCCTGGCGCTGGTGCTGGCTCTGGGTCTGGGGACACTGCTCAACTTCGAGTGGCTGTTCCGGCAGTTTCACCTCATCAGCTTCGCCAACGAACTGTGGATGCTTGACCCGACCCGTGACTATTTGATAATGCTCTTTCCCCAGGGCTTCTGGTACGACGCCGCGCTGCTCTGCGCCCTGGTAACAGCCGTGGTGGCCGTAATTCTGGGCGGGGTGGGGTGGTGGTATGTGAAGAAAAGCAGGAGCGTACCTTAAACTATAACCCCCATGAATTAATACCCGTCATGGTCTCAATCACGCAGCTCTGTTCTACTCAGTATCAGGCTCAATTTTATCTTCAGCCTCACGCGGCTTGTAGAAAAAAGAGAATACAAATAAGACTATCCCGCCGATTAAGATACCGATACCAAGTGTCTGCAGCGGTACCAGCAGGTCGCTGGTGAAACCTGACAGCCACGTCTGGAGTGATACTGGTATATCCGATGGCATTGGCAGGTTCGCCGTCATGTAATATCTGGCAATATAGACACCGGCGCATTCAAGGGCTCCGTAGATGAGGAGGTCTATGCCCAGACTGCGGGTAATAACTCTTACATCGCGATTTATGAGGATAATGCCTAAAACCATCAGCACCATGAAGACAATCAGGTAGTTGTAGGCGGTCCGGAAAATACCGATATCGCGCCTTACTTCTCTAATCTGCTCCATAGCCTCCGGCGATATGGAACTTTCGTTAATTTCATATACAGACGGTATCTCACTGGCAAATTCCTGGTAATACTGGTCAAAATATGGCTCTATCTGTTCTTCGAGCTGGTCGATAAGTTCCGGCGGTAAACGCTCTACCGGTATCTGCCCGATGAATTCGTAAAAATACTGGTCAATATACGGCTTTAGCTGGTCTTCAGGCAGGCCGGCAAGCTCCGATGGCAGATATTCCTCCGGTATCTGGCCGATAAATTCCCGGTAATTCCGGTCAAGATACGGCTTGAGCACATCTTCAGGCAGGCTGGAGAGGTCCGACGATATATAGTCGTGGAAGGTCTGCCACAGGCTATCTCTCAGGCTTGCCTTTAATGATTCCAGTGAGATTAATATCTCCAGTCGGTCACTCTTTCCCAGGAAATAGTCATATCCGGAATAGATGGCAGCATTTACCTGTTCTTTCAGCCACGGCTCCTGTTCTGAGATAATGTCGTATAAATCCTCTTTGATAAAGGATACCTCCTCAGGTAACTGCTCGCTAATCTGTTCTTCGGTTAGTTCTCTCACCAGAGCCGACACATCAAGCTTGTCCAACTCGTCGGCAACGAAATCGGGGTTGAGCAGGGTACTATTTAGCATGAAAGCCACGCCGAAAACAGACAGTGACAGGAAAAGGAGAAAGCTCAGAATGCCAGTCCCAAAGCCTTTAAGTACTTTCACGTATGAGTACCTCCAGAGCCATAAATGTTAATGGGGGAAGACAATTTCCTTCCCTGACAGCGGGACTTGAACCATGCAAATACATTTGGACAGTATTCTATCACATCAAGGGGTAAATTACACCTTTAGTGATGCGACTTCAAATTTAATTTTCCTATTCCAGCATTACTTCCAGCTTTGAAAATATTGACTGTAGGAATGGTATCTAGTAGAATTACTATAGTTATGGGCGGTTAGCTCAGTTGGTTAGAGCGCTGCGTTGACATCGCAGAGGTCAGTGGTTCAAGTCCTCTACCGCCCAGTTTACTTTTAGTGAACTTCTGTTGGACTATAGTTGTCAGTAAGTTGCCAACTGGTTCCATAATAATGCGAAACAAATCCACAAAGAGTCTTTTCAATAACCTCCCCTTAAGTTCCAGAAAAGAGCGTGAAAATTCTAATCATAATCAGCCGGCTCATCCGGAAGCCCGCACGTTCCGTCGCTGCATTCATTATCGGATTTATTCGCGCGCCACTTGTCAATAGAGGCGCTGGTTATGTAGCTATAATCCGAAGTTTTCCATAAGGGACTCATCTCTCCTCCCACTACAATGACATTAATATTGTCCGGATTATTATAGTGAGCTATCAGCTCATCATCCGGAGCCTTTTTCCATGAAGCATAAGGCTCTATTCCCTGGTATGCCAGAGGGGCAACCAACATGTCTATATAATCGGTTCCCCAGTACCGTCCCGCCGGTATCTTAGCGTTCTGCGATAACCAGCGGCTGAAATCCTGCTTGGTATTAAAGCCCTCGTTCTCTTTTAGGTTTCTGGCCACAAGCGGATCCATTATTAAAGTAGCCGCGGAATTAAGCGCGGGGATTACGCTTAGCTGGATATTTATTTCCTCTCTCACTGACCGGTTGGCAGCTGCGTGTAAGCTGTTCAAAAGATTCCATCCTCTGAAGACACTGACAACACTCTCCTCAGCCTTGAAGCCCTTCTGAACATGAAAAGGCGTCCAGACGCTCCTCTCTTCATTCTCGGCAGCGCACATATTATTATAAACAAGACCATTCCCCTGAGAACTCCAAAGGGTCTTTTTAGGCATATTATATCCCCAAACAGCGGACATCAATGTCCAGGCTCTTCCTGTTACTGAATTTGCCAGATTTACCGGACTGAACGTAGCCATACCAGAGTTCATACCGATCTCATTACGGATTGGCCCATTCACTAAAAGCATACCTGCAAAGGGCGTTGTTGAAGGGTAAAACGCTGATTCTTGAGTGGATGCAATAGCCAGTATCACGGGAAAGTGTTCCGGTCTGGCGCCGGCCATGACCGCAACAACCGCAATATTGGTAACCGTGTACTTAACTAGTTCTTTGGTATTGCGCAGGAATGTTTCACCAACTACCTCATCCGGGGAACGGCTGGTGCCAGTGAGCATTTTCCTCACCCTCTCCTCGGTCGGAAGTATGATGGGTAAACCGTCCGTCCAACCCCTTTCAAAAAATTGACGCTGCAGATTATCTTCTGTATCCGGCTTCAGGATTACCTGATTTTTGCCGTCATTTACAGATTCGGAAGGCTCAAGCTCCAGCTTCGTTTCGCTTATCGGTTTTGTTAATGCGTCAATGATTTCATCGATGACCGGTTTACCTGTACCCGGGTCATTGCCTTCAATATATTCATAGAGGGCTTCAGGCGGCATACTGACAACCGGATGCGGGGTGAAAATGAAAGGTAAGGTCATCCTGGCGGCTCTTATCTCATGCTTTACGTGACCGGCAAATGCGTAAGTCGCGATGGGAGCCGTCGGGACGCCGTAGGCTTGCTCAAGATTGCCACTGCATGCAACGACCGCTGCAGAACATCCGGGTCAACCACCTACGCCAAGGACAATGGCATGGCCTTTTGCCTTGATTTCTTCCCAGAGGTCCGGTGTGTCGTCTATGAACACATGCCCCGGTTTCCGCTTTCGTATTGTGGTTACTGACGGCATGTGCTCGTTGAACCACTTTTGCAGTTGCTGCATAAACTTGTAGCTTCCACCGAAACCGGTATCGACAAGATACACTGTTTTGTTCTCCAATGTGTCCAATCGCTTGGCCATAGAAGGTGAAGGCGATGTAGAGCCAATCGTACTTGTTCTCTGGCCTTCAGGGCTCATTACTGAAAATAGTAACTCTTTTGCCATTATTATTCTCCATCCTTTCTAATAGTGCCATAAAAGGCTAAATATTATCATATCTAAAAAGAAGCCCTTCTGGCTACAGTAATTTTAGAACTTTTACATGCTTACTACAACAGTTACCTTTTTGGAACAAAAGAGAATCCATCATATATGCGGTAGCTGGTCACAACGTCATTTTAGTATATAGAGTAACTAATAGGAGTTGACCCTCACAAGAATAGGCATGCCGGCGTGGCTATAACTCGGGATTTCACCACCCGGGATAAATTCAAGTTCGACAATACCAGAGAAGGACTGGAAGTCATGCTACGCCGAGCCAAGAAGGCAACTTTGGAACATCGAGGAGACATATATAAATCAATTCTTGAAAACCACGTTTATGGTTTTCGGTTGAAGGGCAGGCTAAAAAAGAATGTGGAACCTACGCCGGGTGCCGACTCAACCCAGATTCGTCCGCCATGAGCTTCTACCAGCCTGCGACATACCAGGAGCCCCAGCCCGGCTCCTTTGGCCCCTTCAAATCCGGCCGGTTTTAGCCGTTCGAAAGGTTTAAATATCATGGCCTGACCCGATTTTGGCATACCTACTCCCTGGTCACTAACTCCAATAATAAGATGGTCCTTTTCCTCTCTGGCAAAGACCCTTATTTCCGTTCCCTTAGGCGAATACTTACTTGCATTATCCGTAAGATTATACAGGATGCGTTCGAGCCTCAGTGGGTCGGCGTTAATCAGGGGAAGTCCCTCAGGAAAATCTACAACGAACTTATGTATTGAATGGTGCTCCGTGATTCTGTCAATTATATTCCTGGCAACAATATCGGCCCTTATTGGCTCGTCATGAAGGATGAGCCTCTCTGCCTGAGCCCTGGAAAGCTCAAGAAGATTCCCAAGCAGGTGAGATAAAGTATCTGCCGCTAAAGTTGCATTTTGGAGAAGGTGGCGCGTCTCATCCCTAGATAGTTGTTCTCCCTCACTCAAAAGGGTGTTGAGAGAGCCTGTAATAATAGTTAATGGGCTACTGAGTTCGTGAGATACCATGCCGATAAACTCGTCTTTTAGTATCTCTAACTTCTTGCGCTCGGTGATGTCTCTCACAGTGACTACAAGCCCGGCTGTGGTACCAGGCGCTTCTCGCAAGGCAGCCGCGCCTATCTCGGCATCAAACTCACTTCCGTCCTTTCTCAAGAGTGTGTAGCCAATCTCTCCGAGATGCCCTACCTCCAGTGCCCTTTTCATATTTTCCATAGCCTTAGCACGGTCTTTCACAGCAAAAAGCTCAAAGCCGCTTCGCCCAATAAGTTCTTCCCTGGCGTCATAGCCATGCATGCGAACCATGGCCTCGTTCACCCGTACTAAGTTTCCATCCCAATCAGTGACTGCAATTCCATCGCTTGTAGCCTCAATGATTAGGTGGAGCTTTTCCTCGGATTCCCTCAGCGTCTGCTCTGCCCGCTTGCGCTCTTTTTCGTGTTTATCCCTCTCCAGCCTCGCATTTAGGATGGGAGCTATGTAGTTAGCAAGGGTTTCCAAATAACTCTTATCCTTCTCGTCATAATCAGTCTCCCTGTTCGCGACTTCCAGGACTCCAATTAGCTCCTCATGGTACAGAATGGGCACAACAATAACCCTAACTATAGGAATGTGTCCCTCGGGCACATGTAAGTCTCGATTCGCATAAAGCGTCTTTCTTTCTTTGAGTGCCCGGCCCCAGATCCCGCCCCAATTCTCAGGGGGGTACACAATTGTCTTATCCCGAACTTTGCATTTCTGCCAAATATCTGTGGTCATAGATGGTATTACCAGGTTTCCTAGCTCATTTATATAGCCAAAGACTCCGTATCTACTGCGCATAGCCTTCAAAATGACTTGCAAGACTTCTCCGTACATTTCATCATCCGGAACGGTGAGGAAGATGTTAGCAATCTGGTTTTTAGAGTCTATTCTTCTCTGTGCATGTTGCAGTGCCTGCTCTGCCCGCTTGCGCTCGGTGACATCACGAATGTTACATTGAATCACCTTGCTACCGTTAACCTCGTAGACGTTGCTGACAAACTCTACTTGAATCTGCTTACCTTCTCTCGTTTCCAGCGGCAGATCTTCGTAACGAATATATTCGTGGTCTTGTAATGCTTTGAAAGCTTTCCGGCTTGCCTCAATGTCTTTCACCGGGCCAATTTCCCACAGGTTCTTTCCTAAAAG
>CAYWRT010000101.1:0-8256 GCA_964460815.1 uncultured Dehalococcoidaceae bacterium | reverse complement strand
ACGGTCCCTCTACCGTCAGTAATCCGGCTGGCTCGCTTCATCAAGCGTCCCCATATTGAAAAGAAGCTGACTCGCTTTGAGATTTTCAACCGTGACCGGTATACCTGCCAGTACTGCGGCCAGCGAACCCGTCAACTCACCCTGGACCACGTCATACCCCGCTATCGCGGCGGTCAGCACACCTGGGAAAACATTGTCAGTGCCTGCGTTGCCTGTAACCGCCGCAAGGCAGGCAGAACCCCCGGGGAAGCTAATATGAAGCTTATACGCCTGCCCGCGCCCCCAAGCGGCAGTCCCCTCTTCATCGTCCCCTACCACCACCTACAGGCCCGGGATGAGTGGCGAAAGTACCTTCCCCAGTAGACACCAATCAGTAAGAAACCTCACCGAGAGGCAACTCCACAGTCGCCTCACTCTCCAGCTCTACCAGCACCGTTTCCTTCAGCGGGTTACCCCCGACTACAGTAGCCTCACCCAGATGCGTGGACACCCGCTGCCCCACCTTGGGCATCTTCTCTTTCATGATGCGATACTGCTCACCTTCGTAGGCCAGGCAGCACATCAAACGACCGCAGGCACCCGAAATTTTCATCGGGTTAAGTGGTAATTCCTGCTCCTTGGCCATCTTGATAGAAACCGGAGTAAATTCGGTCATAAAGCTCATGCAGCACAGGGGACGGCCACACCGGCCGAAGCCACCTACCAGCTTGGCCTCATCCCGGGAACCTATCTGTCGCAGTTCCACCCTCACTTTGAATCTGCCGGTCAACCTCCGCACCAGCTCACGAAAGTCAACCCTCTCCTCAGCACTGAAAAAAAACGTGAGGCGATTACCGTCAAGGTTGTATTCAGCAGATATGAGCTTCATCGGCAGCTGCAGTTCGCCGGTCATTTTACCGCATTCAATCAGGGCTTCCTCTGCCTTGGCATCAAGTTCCTCAGCCTGCTTAATATCCTCATCCTCGGCCTTGCGTATTACCGGGCTTAATGCCTCCTCTACCTCACTAGCCAGCACCTGACCGGGAGCAATAACCACATACCCCAGCTCCATGCCCCGACTTGTCTTGACGACGGCATGGTCGCCGACTTCCAGCTCGATACCAGCCGCATCAAAGTAGTATACCTTGCCCGCTCTTTTAAACCGTATGCCAACAATATCAGCCATAATTCACTGACAACTGGGTAGCCAGGTCTTCCCCCCTTTCTTTTACCGGTATATCAAGCATCAGCACCTCGAGCACCAGCCGCGGATTGGCATTCTGCCTGAGCTGTTCCGCAGCCGCCCGCAGTCCCTCAATAAAAGTTTTTACCTGAGCCAGCCGATAGCCACGTGCCATCTCAACAATCCGGTCTAATCGGTCAATATTGGTAATAACATCGCCGCAACCTGTCTTGACCAGCATCAGGTCACGCCAGTAATCAAGCCACAAATCCAGCACACCGTAAACCAACCCTCTATTCTGATTAAATTGAGCCGCCAGCTGGGCAACGTAAGCGAAGCGCTCTTCACAATCGGCGGTGATAACAGCCAGCAACCTGTTCAACTCTTCATTACGCTGCTGAATTAAACTATCATCAGCCACCGCTGAGAGCGCCCAGCCCAGACAGCCATGAGAAAGTCCGGCGAGAAGCCTGGCTCGCTCTGGTTCAATGCCCCTCTCTGCCAGTACCGACGCCACCTTATTAACTGACAGTGGCGGTAACTCCAGCCGCTGGCAGCGAGAGACTACCGTGGCCGGCAGGAGGCTATCATTCACCATCAATAAGACAAAGATTACCCTGCCGGCGGGCTCCTCAAGGGTCTTGAGCAGGCAATTAGCTGCCTCCGTTGACAGCAGCTCAGCCCCGTTAATAATAAACACCTTGTGTTTTCCTTCAAAGGGAGGCAGGCTGGCTGAGTGCTGCATCTGCTTGATCTGGTCAATGCCTATCAGCTTGGCTTCCGTTGAATCCTCATTCCGGGACAGACCGATAACCTGGACATCGGCATGACTGGCGGAAGCTATCTTCCGGCAGGAAGCGCACTCAAGACACGGGCGCTCGCCAGATTCACAGTTGAGTGCCTGTGCCAGATTCAGGGCCAGGGTCATCTTGCCCACATGAGGCGGACCGACTATAAGGTAAGCATGGGCCAGAGTCCCCGCCTTGAGACTATTCTGCAACAGGGAGACCGCACGGGTCTGCCCGATTAACTGCCACAATTCAATTTCCTTACTTATGTCCTCTACCGAATTAATAGTTGCCTATCGTTCAGCTTTATATTAATACCTTCTTATATTAATACCTTAGTCTTTTACAAGTCTCCTCGTTAAACCAGCTCACACCGGGTCAGGTCTTCCAGTGTCTCCCGGCGCCGGATAAGGCGGGCACTACCCTCCCTGACCAGGACCACCGCCGGACGAAACGCGGCATTATAGTTGCTCGCCATCGGCAGGCAGTAAGCACCGCAGTCAGCCACGGCTATGACGTCACCCGCCACTACCGGGGGCAGGTTGATATCCCTGATTAAAATATCGCCCGATTCACAGAACTTGCCGGCAATGGTAACCTTCCGGCCTTCCTTCTCCGTAACCTTGTTGGCCACCACCGCCTCATGCCTGGCGCCATAAAGCGCCGGGCGGATGTTATCCCCCATACCACCATCCACCGAAACATAGCACCTGACACCCGGTATGTCCTTAACCACCCCCGCCCGGTACAACGCCACCCCGGCCTGCGCTACTATCGCCCTGCCCGGCTCAATAACCAGCCCCGGCAATGAGAGCTTCAGCCTGCGGCACCGGCTGGTAACCTCGGTGGTTATCAACTCAGCAAAAGCCGAAATGGGCGGCGGTTCTGCCTCCAGCGTATACTGGACGCCGTATCCCCCGCCAATATCTAGTTCTTTCAATTCAAAACCATGTTTCTGTTTCATGGCCGCGGCGAACTCAAGCACAACTTCAATAGCTTTCTGATACGGCTCAGCCTCAAAGATGCCAGAGCCAAGGTGAAAGTGCAGGCCTACCAGGTTCAGGTTGGGCAAGGCCAGGGCTGTAGTCACCGCTTCGTCCCAGGCAGATTGAGGGAAACCGAACTTGGAATCCACGATGCCGGTTGTGTTGTACCGATGAGTATGCGGGTCTATACCGGGAGTCAGGCGTAGTAAAATATCGGCGCCCCTTTTGCCGGCCATTTCACCCAGCATGTTAAGCTCATGTAAGTTGTCCACCACGATGCGGCCGACACCCGACTGCAAAGCCAGCTCAAGCTCCCCGGCTGACTTGTTATTGCCGGGGAAATACACCCTGTCCATGGGGAAATCAACCGAGCGGGCGATACCCAGCTCTCCGCCGGAAACCACATCCAGGCCGAGCCCTTCCTCTTTTATAATGAGTAAAAGAGCTTTATTAGTAAAGGCTTTAGCGGAATAACAAACAGTGGTGTCGGGGTAGCGGTTGCCGAATTCTGTTTTGAACTCGGCGCACCGGCGGCGCAGGCTTAATTCGTCAAAGACATACAGAGGCGTGCCGAACTCTTCGGCCAGCGCTACGCTGTCACAGCCACCGATTACCAGGTGACCCTTTTCATTTACCTCGGCGGTCAAAGGGAATAAGGTGAGTTCAGGTATCATCTGTCTGATAGTCATCTTCGCCTCACCCCTTAATGTTAGCAGTGCCCCGTAATTAAGTCAATTGAGATTTATATCTACCCCACCCCCTGCCTCCCCCTCGTTTCTAATCTAATCCCACCCTGCCACCCTAGTATCACCCACGGCTTAGCCCGCAAATATTCCCCCACTCCCTTTCCCCCGTTGGGGTGGGGATGGGTACTTTAACTACGGGATAAGCCTTAGATGCTGCGAGGGCGGCGGGTGGGAAAAGATAAACAGAAAGTTCTTATTTGCTGGTTGTCAACACCATTCAAAAAACCGAAGCAATTTATGGTATAATCAGACTATGAAACGCGAGCATATGGACATCTTGGCCTGCCCGGTGTGCAAGGGGAGACTGGAGCTTAATGTGGAGGCGGAGGACGAAGGTGAGGTAAACACCGGCTCCCTCCGCTGCCCCACATGCGATGTCAGTTATCCTATCGTGGATGGCATCCCCAACCTGCTGCCGCCGGAGCCGGGCTAGTCCGGGCTGTAGGCGACGCCCTGCTCCGGGGATTCCCAGGCTTCCACACAGGTGAGAGTTATCGGCTCTGCCGCCAGTCTCTTCTTCAGTTCGTCATAGATGGTGGCGGCAATATTCTCGGCGGAAGGGTTTATTTTGTCAAAGGGTTTGATATTGTTGAGGCAGGTATGGTCAAACCGGGACAGAATATCGTTCAGATGCCGCTTCAGTTCGGTAAAGTCATAGGCCAGGCCGATATCATCAAGCCGGGAAGCCCTTACTTTAACCACCACACGGTAGCGGTGCCCGTGCAGCGCCTCGCACTTGCCCTGATAACCCCGCAGAAAATGGGCGGCGTCAAAATGCTTCTCTACGGATATCTCGTACACGCAGCCTCCTCAATCACTCTCCCACTTAAAGACACCCTGTACCTCTTTTATAGCCTGCAGCATCTCCTTTATCGTCTGGCCGCTGACGGGGTGCACCAGGTCGGGGGCAATCTCGGCCAGTGGCACCAGGACAAAGGCTCTCTCGGTCATTCTGGGGTGGGGGATAACCAGCCCGGGCGTTTTAACAACCTCCTCGTCATAGAGGAGGATATCTATGTCAATGGGGCGGGGTTCATTGGACTTACCATATCTGCCCATCTTGCTCTCAATCCCTTTGGCCAGAGCCAGCAGCCCCTCCGGCGCCAGCCGGGTGAAAACCTGACATACCATATTTAAAAAACGCGGCTGGTTTATATTATCCACCGGCTCGGTATCATATATGGACGACATCTTGCCCACCCTCATTCTCTGCGATAGTAAGTCCAGTGCCCTCTCCAGGTTTTCCTCGCGGACTCCCATATTCGAGCCAAGACCGAGGTACACTGCTACTGGCTCAGTCATTTACTGTCCCCCTTCGTATAATGGCGTCACTCATCCGGCAGACACGCACCGTGGGCATAACATCATGAACCCGCACCATGTCAGCGCCGTTGGCAATACCAATAGCGGTAGCCGCCAGGTTTCCTTCAAGACGCTGGTCGGTCGGCAGGTCCAGCACCACCCCAATCACTGATTTGCGTGAGGTTCCCAGCAGGATGGGCCGGCCCAGATGTTTAAGCTCCGCCAAGCGGTTGATGAGCTCCAGGTTCTGCTCCAGGCTCTTGCCGAAGCCGATGCCGGGGTCAACGATAATGTTCTCCCCGGCGACGCCAGCCTCAATAGCGAGGTTGATACTCGTCTCCAGGTCAGAAATAACCTTCGCCATGATGCCCACGCGGGGGGGCGCATCACGCTGATTTGCCATGAGGATGATGGGCACGCCTGCCCCGGCGGCAACATGAGCGATTCCGGGGTCTCTCTTCAAGCCCCAGATATCATTAATCATGCTGGCGCCAGCCTTCACGGCGCGGCTGGCCACCTCTGCCTTATAGGTATCAATGCTCAGTGGTACCGTCAACTCGCTGGCTAATCTTTCTATCGCCGGTATTACCAGCCTTAGCTCGTCGTCAATGTCATCTACGGATAATGGCTCGGTGCCGGGTCGGGTTGACTCCCCGCCAATGTCTATAATATCGGCGCCCTCGGTAACCATGCGTTTAGCCTGGGCTACCGTTGCCTCGATATCATCTCCCAGCCCGTCTCCCGAGAAGGAGTCAGGACTGAGGTTGCAGACCCCCATGACATAGGTTCGCTCTCCCCAGCGGAACTCAATATTCCCACAGCGGGTTGCCGGTAATGTCTTGCTCATGGCTCTGATTCATATTCTAGCATTTTATCGCCTTTTATAAAAACTCCCTGGCTTTAAATAGACCATTTATTAACTCAGCCCCCGACTCCCCCTCCCCTTTTTGAATATCTTTTCCCACCCGCCACCCAGTTAAATCATTTGCTTATCTCATAGTTCTCTACCCACCACCCCCGCATGGGGAGTAGCCAGCCGAGAGGGGCGCCAGCCCCTCTTATAAAACAACTCCCCCTCTCCGACCCGTTTATCTCACGGAGGGATTAATCTTGCTGGTCGGAGAGGGGGATACAGGGGGTGAGGTAGAGAGAAGGAGATTGCTTCGCTTCGCTCGCAATGACAAGAAAGGCGGGGAATTATTCACGGGGTAAGCTATAGGTGATACGAGGGCGGCAGGGTGGGAATAGATAAGAATGAGAATTGTTTCATAAGCACTAGCCAAAATAGCCTATACCCAGCCAGACGATTTCGATGGCAAAAAGAACCATGGAAAATTTGAAAACATAGCGGGCGCACAACTTCGGCAGGAAGATATAGGTAACGGCACCGTTTTCCGCCCCGTATTTCTCGGCCAGCGTGGTGAGCGGGCATCGCCAGTGGTTGAAAGCCAGAGACAGGCCTTCAATTGTAATAATGCCTACGGCTGTGAGCAGAGTCCAGTCATAGGTACTGGTGATAGCGCCGTAAAGGATATAGAACAGGCTGAATACCATAAGCCAGAACAGGACAGAGTGAATAAATTTGATGGCAAATACCTTTTTGTTGAACATTTTGCTCGAATCTAGTTGTATTTATTCATGGCGGCAGTCAGTCCTTCGGTGAGCAGGCAGAGTATCGCCTGGCTGACTTCAGGTATTACTCGAGCGATACCGTCTTTCTCCTCCGGGGTGAAGTCACTGAGCACGTAGTCAATAACCCCGGCTTCCTTGTCTGTGGCGGAGCCTTCAGGTGAAGACGGCCGCCCGATGCCTATCCTGACTCGGTAGAAGTCCCGGCTGTGGAGTCGGGTGATTATGGAGTCAAGCCCTTTGTGCCCGCCGGAACTGCCGCCACGGCGGATGCGGATTTTACCCGTAGGCAGGTCAAGGTCGTCATGGATAACTATGAGGTCGGAGGGGTTGATATTGAGCCTTTGCATTAGACGGCTGACGGACTCGCCGCTGGCATTCATATAAGTCTGCGGTCTGGCCAACACTACCTTATCGCCGGCAATTTCGCCGGTGCCGGTGCGGGCATACCCCTGCTTTTTATCAAAGCGGATGCCCTGCGTCCGGGCAAGGTGACTGACGCACATAAAGCCGATATTGTGGCGATTACGGGCATAGGTGCGCCCCGGGTTACCCAGGCCGGCAATTAGCTTCATGGATTTGCCTTCCGGAGCTGTTCTAAAAATTCCGGCTCACTGAGTATTTCGATACCCAGTTCCTGGGCGCGGGCCAGCTTGGAACCGGGGTCGGCACCCGCCACCACATAAGTGGTCTTGCGGGTGACATTGTCCTTGGCGGTGCCGCCGAGCTCTTTTACCCTTGCCTCGGCCTCCTGCCGGGAGAAGGCTTCGAGTCTGCCGGTAATGACAAACTCCATGCCGGAAAAGGGCATCTCCTGTGCCTTAGCGGCTTCCTCCAGCCGAACTCCGGCTTCTTTTAGCCTCTGAATAATCTTCTTATTTTCTTCCTGCCGGAAGAAGACGGTAACACTGTCGGCAATCTTGGGGCCAACAGCGCTGATTTTCATAAGGTCATCACGTGACACCTGCGAAAGCCCGTCAAGGCTGTGGAACCTGTCAGCCAGAGTTTCCGCCATCTCGGCACCGACATGTTTTATCCCGAGGGCGAAGATAACTCTTGATAGCGGTCTCTTTTTACTTTTTTCAATGGATTTCATGATGTTGTCGGCGCTTTTATCTCCCATTCTTTCCAGGCCGGCGAGCTGCTCTCTGGTAAGGTGATAAAGGTCGGCAGCATTTTTTACCAGCCCCTTTTGAAACAGCGTGGCACTCAGGCTTTCCCCTATTCCCCTGATGTCCATAGCACCCCGGGAGGCGAAGTGCTCGATGCGCTGCTGGACCTGGGCGGGGCAGGCGGCGTTGGCGCAGTAGTACATGACCTCGCCTTCGGGTCGAACGACGCTTTCTTTCAGGCATGATGGGCAGACAGAATGACCTTGTTCATTCTTCGGCAGCTTTCCCAGGAGGCTGAACTCCTTTTCCTGTCCGCGGCGCTTGCTTGTAATCGGGCTGACAACCTCCGGTATCACCTCGCCGGCTCGCTGCACGATGACGGTATCGCCAATGCGGATGTCCTTGCGCCTGATATCGTCTTCATTGTGCAGTGCCGCCTGCCGGATGGTGACGCCTCCTACCGAGACCGGCTCCAGGATGGCGTAGGGGTTGAGGGTACCTGTCCTGCCAACGCTGATGCCGATGTCAATG
>CAYWRT010000100.1:0-8519 GCA_964460815.1 uncultured Dehalococcoidaceae bacterium | reverse complement strand
CAGGTAATGCAGTTTAGCACATCTATCGCTAGAAATCAACCATATAATCTAGCCGATATCCTTCTCCAGCCTCTCCAGTCTGGTCTCCAGGTCTTTCTGCCTCATGGCCAGTGTCAGGTCACTGCGCGTCCTTTCCAGAACACCACGAACCATATCGGTGGTGCGCCGCAGACCACCGGTTATGGCATCGGGGAAATCCATGGTGACCAGAACGCTATAGATATCATCCATGGCTGATAGCAGCTCCTCGCCCCGCGACAGGTCACCCCGCCGCATACTGTCAAGCAGGTAACGCCGCAACTCACCAACGGCTTCACCCAGTCCATTCAGGTAAGCGGCGGCATCAACCCCCAGCTCCGCAGGAAGAGGCAGCGGCTTGCCGGTTACCAGGGCGAGGGTGAAATTCGCTTCGGCAAGCTCCTTCTGGGCATCCCGAATAAACCCGGTATTATTAAGCTCACTGTGAGCGGCAACTGCCTGCTCAGCCTCAGTGAGAAGGCTGCGGGCAGACTGTAGCGACTCTGCTGCCTGGTCAAACTCCTGCCGGTGCACGGCACGGATAGCATAACTGCTGTAACGAATTGCCTCCCGGCAAAGAGGCAGAGCTTTTTCTCTGGCTTCATCCTTGGCCGAAAGGGTTTGCTGTATCTGCGCGGCAATTAAGTCCAGATTATTCAAGCTGTTCACCTTCAATCCTTTTGACTATCTGGCGGGACGCCTCCTTAACATCTTCCGCCCCCAGCACGGCGCTGATTACCGCCACCGCACTGGGGCCAGCCGCCAGGACTTCGCTGACATTATCTTTATTAATGCCACCGATTGCCACCAGGGGCAGAGCTACGGCTCGCCGTATCTGCTTCAGCCTTTCCGGCCCCACCACCCCGGCTGACTCCTTGGAAAGGGTGGGATACATGGCCCCGACAGCAATATAGTCGGCGCCGTCCGCTTGAGCAGCGGTTGCCTTTTCTACGGTACGCGCCGAACGGCCCAGAATTTTATCTATCGGCAGCAACCGGCGGGCTAACCTGACCGGCAGGTCATCCGGCCCCACATGCAGGCCGTCAGCATCAACCGCCAGAGCTATATCAAGACAATCGTTCACGATAAAAAGGACATCCTGCTCAGCACACAGATCCCGCAGTTCCTGAGCTATTGATAACAGTTCCTTTCGGCTGTGCTCCTTGTCCCGCAGTTGAATTACCCTTGCCCCACCCCGTATCGCCTGACCGGCAACTTCAAGGTAGTTCCGCCCCCCCAACGCCTGTGAATCAATGATAACATATAGACCACGCAATCGCTGGATTTTATCCTGTCGCGACATCTTAGAGAGTAGCATTTTCTCTACGGTGTAGAGGGCAAACCGCGCTTTTTGGAACTTCCCCGATTCCAAGCCCAGTCCCGGAGCCTTGGCCATCTCCTCCATAACCCTCAGGGATTCCTGCACCCTTCGGGCATTAGCCACAATTGCTGCCGGCATTCCCCTCTGCTTTTCTTCCCCCGGCACCTCCATATCAATGCCGACATCGCCCTCTGAGTCTCTCGCTTGAAGAAGCTGTGTTTGCAGTTGCCAATCGACTCTCACCATCTCATGCCTCATATTTTTTAGCTGCTGCGTTAAAACGGCGTCATTCAGGGTCAGGCGAGCCAGTTCCTCAAGAAGTCGAAGTCCCTCACCAATGCGGTTCAAATTCGCATCAATAATACGCAGTGCGTCACCCGGTATTGTCATAACTTCAGTGCCCCGGTGGTTAATTCTAACACAGCCGAATCAGGGGGTAAAGCAGGACAGCTATCAGGATTCACCAACGGCGTTTTCAATAAGCTCGATGCGCAATACCTGCTCTCTCTGGTTCAGCACAATAGCGATGACATCAATACGCCATGAAGGAGGCAGGTTACTGTGGGTCTGCCCGTAGTGAGCCGCGACCGCCCTCAACCGTGCCATCTTGGCAGGCGTGATTGACTCCTCAGGGCTGCCGAACTGCCGGCTCTTCTTGGTGCGCACTTCCACAAAAACCAGCGTATCTTCATGCCGAGCGATTATATCAATCTCGCCCTCGTGACAGCGGTAGTTGGTCTCTATAATCTGGTAGCCGTTCTTAGTAAGGAAGTCCCTGGCCAATTTTTCACCAAGTATACCAGTCTCTCGGCGTCTCATTCTCCTAACTTCCAAACCCTTTATAGATATCCAATGAAATAGAGGCTATTTTTCTACCTCACCCCCTTTGACATTTGACAACCCTGCCCCTTTGTCCCCCTCGTTTCAAATCTAATTCCACCCTGCCGCCCTGTGTCTCCTGCGGCTTAGCCCGTAAACATTGTCCCCTTTTCCCCCGCCGGGAGGCAGCGGGGCTAAAACTACGGGATAAGCCTTGGATGCTGCGAGGGAGGCGGGTGGGAATATCTAAGATAGACCTTACCATCCTCAAATCTCCTGCATTAAATCCCTGACCGGCTGGAAAGACCGGCGGTGAATGGGGCATGGTCCCTGCCGGCGCAGGCAGGCAAGATGCTCCTTTGTGCCGTAGCCTTTATGCTTGGCCAGGCGATAACCGGGATAAACCGCATCAAGCTCTATCATCAGCCGGTCGCGGGCTACCTTGGCCACAATAGAGGCGCAGGCAATGGAAAAGCACAGGTTATCGCCATCGGTTATGCCCTTCTGGCGCAGCGGCACCTCGGGCAGGCGCAGGTAGTCTATAAGGAGGTACTGCGGTTGCGGAACCAGCTGGTCTATGGCTGACTTCATCGCCAGGCGCGTCGCCCTGACTATCCCCTGAGAATCTACGATGTCGTGAGGCACTATGCCGATACCTACCGAGATGGCCACCTCCTGTATGAAGGCAGATAAATACTCTCGTTTGGCCGGTCTCAACTGTTTGCTGTCTCTCACCTGGTACTGCCAGTGAGCATTTATCCTGCGAGGCAGAACCACAGCCGCCGCCACCACCGGCCCCACCAGGGCACCCCTCCCCACCTCATCCACCCCGGCAACAAGCCGGTAGCCTTCTTTGTAGAGCGCCTTTTCTTCGGCGAATGTGGGTCTATGGTGATTATTGGCCATATCCTTTGGTGATATTTTACTCTTTTGGAGAGATTTTACAACCCTCTCCCCATGCCCCACTCCCTTGAGAAAAACGATGAGTGATAGTTACAAAACGAAATAGTTAATAAGTTTAAAAGTGGAAGGTACTACCCTTTTATACTTCGCAGGCGGTTTCTTCTGGTATGGGTAAATCATCACTGGCTTTAACGTTCAACCATCCTAGTGCTGCTAGATTCCGTATATTCAAAGCCACCTCAAGCATAGCAAGTGGTGGACGCCGCCGCTGTTTCCAGTTCATCACATACGACAATACTTGGGTTTCAGTAGGCTTTTGCCCTATGGATTCTTTTAATGATTTTGCTGCGAAATGAACAGTAGCAGCAACCTCCGCTTGCCTAGTCCTCATACGAAGGAACAAATTGGCAACACGCTCTATTATATCATTGCGTTCGTGAAGTGTTTTAATATATGATTTACGAGCGTCATTGTATGTTGATCCAGTAGTAACGTGAAGCATTTGCCCGAGGCGTTCCTCGCGAATCAAACCATTGTTTACAAGTTGCGTTATACTTGATTTTAGGCTCGTTGCAAAAGGTCCATAACTTCCTTGTGTATAATCTAGCCCAGTTTCAAGGCCAGCTTCGGTAGCGAAATAAGCGATTTTCTGAAGTGTAGTACGTCCTATTTTCCAGTGATACGGCTCTCGTTCTATACGGGCAAGTATCTCAACTATTGCAACCCAATCGGGTTTTACCTTGAATCTGCCCGACCCTGCATCCGCTATTATTGGTTCCGTTGGTTTGGAAAGGAAACTTCCTTGTGTCTCCATATCAGGTGTGCCGAATGGGGCATACAGTTCGACTGGAATATCCATCTGTTTCAGATACCTGTACATCGTTGGGCCGACAATCCTCCACTCTAACTGACCCTCCCCACAACCTAATGGCGGGACAGCTAATGATGTCACTCCCCACTCTTTGTAGTGAGCGATTAAATATTTCATTCCTCGCTCTATGTCGTCAAGGCACGCCACTGAGCGCCAGTGGTCTTTTGTTGGAAAATTTATTATCCAAGGCAAATGAAGCGTGCGATAGATATATGGTTGTCCCAGTTTTACTTCGCCCGCCTTGCACCGTTTGATGTAATCTCTATACATATCAGGGAATTTCCTTTTGAACTCCAAAGCTATGCCCTTACCCATTATTCCTACACAATTAACTGTGTTGATGAGGGTTTGAGCCTTTGAATCTAAAATATTACCTACTTGAACTTCAACCATAGCACATCCTATCGAAAGAATAGATAAGCATACTCAATAATATGCACGTCATTTCTTATCGGGGCAACGAGCTTCTCAAATACTACAAGGTTTTTCTCGCATGAAACATATATCCTCAGTATATGCTCTGGTTTCACTCTTGTGGGAACCAGTACTTCAGCACATTTAATTAATCTATGTCGATGGGTTTCTATCGGGTCTGAAGGATGAATCCATGACTCTGCGTAAACTTTTTCGCTGTCGATAAATTCCAAGCCTTTAGGAGATGGTTTAAACATGACTATATCGCTCGCCGCATTACAATCAGCTATCACAGTACCAGGTATATCCAGCACGTTCGGACTTATTGCTATTACCCCTAATGACTCATGAATTCCCCTTCGTTTGTACATCATTGGATTACGAGCATGAAAATATAGATTAACATAGTCATGAAGGAGCATGCCTCCTGGAACACGGATTTTAATTCTTCTATCTTGTATTTCTTGCATAGCGCATGATTCGTGCTCCGTAGTCCGTGCTTGGTTATGCGATAAAATACCCCGCTTTAGCATGCTAGGGATATTATTCATCGGCGTAATATAGTGGAGTTCCTCCAACTCCTCCCGTTGCAACTTATTTCACCTACTTCTTGACTTGTTAAGGATATCCTAGCACTTTTGTCCACGGTTTTCCACATAGAACATAAGTTCTACTCTGATATTTTAAATGCTTCGGTTATTATTGTCAATGTCAATAGTTTCGCACATCCCTATTGAGAAGGGAGGTTGAAGATTTTGGAAGGAGGGGCTTTGCCCCCTCTTAAACTCTCTTTTGCCTCGGAAGCAGCTTGCTCACCCTCTGCCAGATTATCTCAGCAATCTTCTCCCGGCTCTGCGCAGCATCAACCACAAGCCAGCGTTCCGGCTCATTAGCTGCCAGCTTGAGGTAGCCCTCCCGCACCCGCTGGTGAAAGGCTCTTTCCTCCCCTTCAAAGCGGTCTCTCTTTTTACCTCCCTTACGCGCCAGCCCTTCTTCAACCGGCATATCCAGCAGAATAGTCAGGTCAGGCATTAGCCCAAGCGTACCCGCTTTATTGACCGCTGCCACCACGGACAAATCTAACATACGCCCGTAACCCTGATAAGCCGTTGTGGAGTCGGCATAGCGGTCACAGACAACAACCTTCCCGCTTTCCATCTCAGGCCGTATTACTTCCGTGACCAGCTGGGCTCGGGACGTATTGAACAGCAGCAGTTCCGCTATTGGTGATATATCTACATCCTGTGCCCACTTTAACAAGCGCGATATTTTCCTGCCGAGTGGCGTGACACCGGGTTCATGAGTCAGCAATGCTGGGATGTCCAGTTGACATAATCTTCGGTAAAGTATTTTCGCTTGCGTGCTCTTACCACACCCCTCCCCCCCCTCAAAGGTAATGAATGGAGACATAGTCTACACCCTCGTCTCTTCCTTATAAATCCTGACCCGTCTGTTGGGGTCTTTGCCCAGGCTATTTGAAGCCAGGTCGCTGCGCTGGGCTATCAGGTGCTGTAAGCGGCGGATATAAGCACTCTGGGGACTGAGTTCCACGGCTTCCTGACCATCTTTGACCTGCGCCACCGCTTCCTCGGCTTCCCCAAGGGCAAGTGTAAAGTAGTCTGTTTTATCCGCACCAGCCTGATGAGGGTAGATAGTGCTCAGCAACTGTCTCATTTGAGGCGGGGTATTACTCCTGAGGACATAGATGGGCAGGTTGGCGCTTTCGGCATCTCTGACCTTCTGGGGCTTATGCCGATAGTAGTTCTTAGAGGTTACAAACATGGCGGCATCATGCAGGTTATCAACAATGTCCAGGTCCAGGTGCATCTCCCTGGCCATCTGTGCCAGCCGCACCCGGTTCACTCCAAACAGATACAGCCTGGATGGCTTAGCTGCCCCGGCACGTCGTTTACCCCCCACAGCCTTCCTCACCTCCGGCTCGGCTTTTTCAATTCTAACTTCACCCTGCTCATCCAGCCAGCGAACCTCGGTGCTGGTAGGCAGACCACGCAGCAGAGCATCCACAGCCTCACCAACATCAGGATGGATAGCCACCTTATCCCAGTCCTGTATCTCAACCACGATATCAAAGGTAGGTGGCGACTTGCGTTCCAGGATGGACTTCTGGGTGCCCCGGCGCCTGGCTTCTTCATCGCCCAGGGTTACCGACTGAATACCGCCGACGAGGTCAGCCAGAGTCGGGTTCATCATCAGGTTATCCAGTGTGTTACCGTGAGCGGTACCGACAAGCTGGACTCCACGCTCGGCGATAGTCCGCGCCGCCTGGGCTTCAAGCTCGGTGCCAATCTCGTCAATAACAATCACCTCGGGCATGTGGTTTTCCACGGCCTCAATCATGACCGCGTGTTGCAAAGTGGGAGTGGCTACCTGCATACGTCGGGCGTGTCCAATAGCCGGGTGGGGTATATCGCCATCACCAGCGATTTCATTTGAGGTGTCCACAATAATAACCCGCTTGGCCATGTCATCAGCCAGCACGCGGGCTACCTCCCGAAGCATGGTCGTCTTACCCACTCCCGGTCTACCCAGGAGCAGGACACTCTGGCCCGACTGGACAAGGTCTTCAATGACCTTTATGGTGCCAAAGACAGCTCTACCCACCCGACAGGTAAGTCCCACAATGCGACCCCGCCGATTGCGAATAGCGGAAATGCGGTGTAAGGTGCGCTCAATACCGGCGCGATTATCGTCGCCGAAGCTACCGATGCGAGCCACTACATAATCTATGTCCGGCTCCCCAACCTCCTCGTTATTGAGTACCACCTCTCGCCGCAGGAAGCGGGCTTCTGGGAGCCGGCCCAGGTCCAGGACAACCTCCAGTAATTCCTTGATGCCCTTCTGCTGACATAATGGCTGCTTAATATGCGGCGGCAGGATGTCAAGCAGGGCCTCCATGTCATCGGTAATTACCTTTTGCAAAAGCCCTCCCCGGATATTTTTAGCGGTTTCCCGCCACAATATCCAGAAAATACCGGTGAAACCTCAGGTCGGCGGTCAGCTCAGGGTGAAAAGCCGAAGCTAGAAACCTCCCCGCCCTGCCAGCAACAGCGGGGCCATCGGCTAACCTCGCCAGAATCTCAACACCGTCATAATGCTCAATTGCCGGCGCCCGGATAAATACTCCCGGAAAAAGCTCCTCTCCCAGTACCGGAATGGAGAGCTCTGTCTCGAAGCTTTCTCTCTGCCGGCCAAAGGCATTACGTTTTACCGTCATATTCATCAGGCCGAGGGACTCCAGATTATCCCCGATGACCTTCTTAGCCATCAATATCATGCCGGCGCAGGTGCCAAATACCGGCATTCCATCCCTGGCCAGAGCGCCTATTCCACCCGTCAGATTGTAAGCCACCATCAACCGATTGATGGTGGTGCTTTCGCCGCCGGGAATGATTAGCCCGTCCAATCCCCGGAGTTCCCCGGGCAAACGGACGGGCACAGCTTCTACATCCAGTCGTTTTAATATTGAGATGTGCTCAGCAAAGGCTCCTTGCGAGGCAAGGACACCGATCTTCATATAACCATCCATCTCCTTGTTGCCTGCACTTAATCCATCAGGTGCTTCTAAATCAATCGCATCTCTGTTGGCTACCATCCTCGCGGTGCCAGCAGTTCTTCAGACGGGATTTGCTTTATATCCAATCCGGGCATAGCGTCCCCGAGGTTCTTGGAGACCTCGGCGATAATCCCGGCGTCTTTATAGTGCGTAGTTGCCTTGACAATGGCCCTGGCTCTAACCTCCGGATTGCTCGATTTGAAGATACCGGAGCCGACAAAGACCCCCTCCGCCCCCAGTTGCATCATCAGAGCCGCATCCGCCGGAGTCGCCACGCCGCCAGCGGCAAAGTTGACCACCGGCAGTTTTCCGGTTTTGTGAACCTCAACCACCTGTTCAAAGGGAGCCCCCAGCTCCTTGGCCTGCGTCATCAGCTCTTCCTCGGGGGTGTTCACCAGCCTGCGGATGCCATCCATGACGGCACGCATGTGTCTAACCGCCTCCACAATATTACCGGTGCCGGCCTCACCCTTCGTCCTTATCATCGCCGCCCCCTCACCGATGCGCCGCAGGGCTTCACCCAGGTCACGGCAGCCGCAGACAAAGGGAACCTTAAAGTCATGCTTCCAGATATGGTGGCTTTCATCAGCCGGCGTCAG
>CAYWRT010000099.1:0-8578 GCA_964460815.1 uncultured Dehalococcoidaceae bacterium | reverse complement strand
AGCAAAAAACATCGGTACTGCTCGTGGAACAGAATGTCCGTATTGCCTTGAGCATTGCCGATTACGGATATGTCATGGAAAACGGCAGGGTTGTCCTGGATGGCAGTGCCGATTTTCTCAGGAACAATGAGGATGTGAAAGAGTTTTACATGGGCTTATCGGCGGTGGGTACCAAGAAGAGCTACCGTGAAGTAAAGCATTACAAGAGGCGAAAGAGATGGCTATAAAGGCTAAGCAGGACGAGTTCTTTGACGAACTGGAAACAATGTCCCCATCAGTCAGGAGGGAATACCTTGACCAGAGGCTGTCTCAGGCCGTAGACCACGCTTACCAGCATTCCCCTGCGGCCGCGAACCTGTTTGACCGGGCTGGAGTGAGCCCTGACCAGATTCGCACGGTCAAAGACCTGGAGAAACTGCCTATTACCAGAAAGACCGAGCTTATTGAGTTACAGAAGACCGGGCCTCCGTACGGCGGCCTGATAACCATGCCCCCCGAAGGCGTTGAACGCGTCTTCATCTCACCGGGACCTGTCTATGAAATTCAGTCTTCCAGCATTAAATGGTTCGCCAAATCGTTCTGGGCGGCCGGGTTCAGGAAGGGAGATGTCGTTATCAATACCTTTACCTACCACATGTCCCCGGCCGGCATACTGTTTCACGAAGCCATACGGGATTGCGGAGCTACGGTGGTGGTTGCCGGTACCGGCAATACCGACCTCCAGGTACAAATCATAAAGGACCTCAGGGTTACCGGATTTGTCGGCACGCCCAGCTTTTTGATGACCGTCATTAAACGGGCTGAGGAATTGGGCTATAGCCTGAAGCAGGACTTCTCTCTCAAACGTGCCTGGTTTACCGGTGAGATGCTGCCACCTTCACTCCGAAAAACCTTCGAGGATGACTATCAGATTGCCACGGCACAGGCATACGCGGTGACCGAGCCCGGCGGCGCCATCGCCTACGAATGCCACCAGAGGTCCGGTATGCACCTCATGGATGAATATGTTACCGAAATAGTTGACCCCCAGACAGGAAAGCAACTGGGCCCCGGTGAGATAGGTGAAATAGTGGTGACCCCGGTTCACAATAAAGCCTGGGGACTTATCCGCTTCGGCACCGGCGATATGTCCTCATATGTCACGGAGCCCTGCCCCTGCGGCCGGACTGCCCACCGGCTCACCGGCATTGTTGGCCGCACCGGCGACGCCGTTAAGGTAAGAGGCATGTTCGTTGTGGCCAGACAGGCGGAACAGGCAATTATGAGCTCCGGCCAGGTCTCCAGGTTCCAGCTCACCCTGGGACGCCGGCAGCACCGCGATGAAATGACACTCGGGCTTGAGTTGAAAGATGAGAGCACCGATAAGACGAAACTGGCCGCTGATTTGAATAAGAAATTTCAGGATACATGCCGCCTTAAGATAGATAAGATTGAATTTGTAGATAAGGGAACCATTCCGGATGAGAAACAGGGAATAGTGGACGAAAGGACGTGGGATTAAGCCATAAAACGACTTCCAGGGTGCACAGAATCACCGCAAGTCCCCGCCTTCGTTATGGCGCTGCATTCACCGGCGCTCCTCCCCCAGATAGGCGGCAATGACCTGCGGGTTGTTTTTAATCTCCTCCGGCGCGCCTTCGGCAATCTTTCGTCCGAAGTCAAGCACCACAATCCTGTCGGCGATATCCATCACCACCCCCATATCATGCTCAACCAGTACTATACAACTGACGCCGTCCCGTAAAACAGGGGTATTGGGATAAGTGACCCCCTGTCCTTCAAATATGTCAATAATAAAGCGGGCAATATCCTCTTTTTCCTCCAGATTCATTCCCGCCATCGGTTCATCAAGCAGCAGGACTTTCGGTTCCAGAGCCAGGGCTCTACCCAGCTCTACCCGCTTGCGCATTCCGTAGGGAAGCACACCGACCACCTTTTTTCTAATCGGCTCTATCTCCAGGAAATCAATGATGTCTTCCACGGTTTTACGGTGCTCAATTTCCTCCCTGTGCGCCCACCCGAAATACAGCGAGCTGCTGAGCACATTCTGCTTCATCAAGACGTGCCTAGCCGCCATAATATTGTCCAGACTGCTCAGTCCGGTATATAGCTCAATGTTCTGGAAGGTTCTGGCCAGACCAAGCCTGGCTGCCTTGTCCGGACGAATTCGGGTTATTCTCTGACCATCAAAGTATATTTCACCCGACTGTGGCTTATAGAAGCCATTGATACAGTTCAGCAGGCAGGTCTTACCAGCGCCATTGGGGCCGATGATAGCCAGAATCTCCCGGTCCCTTATATCCACGCTGACATCAATCAGAGCCCTGACGCCACCAAAGAAAAGCGAGAGATTTTCAATTTGTATTTTAACCCGGTTCCCGTCATTCACTGTCGGCACTGCCCTTCGCTCCGACTTCCTCAGCTAACAATTTATCACGATACTGAGTCACCATGTTGCACTCTGGCCCATCGCACCTTAACTGCCTTCCCGTCCGCCTGCCCTTAATCTTAATTGACCTGGCTGTTTCCTTATCAGGTTTGGCATACTTATCATAGCCGGTGCACTTTGACGTACCGTCGCCATAGACCATCAGAGTTACCTCATCGTCAACCGCATCACAATAAACCGTAGTCGCCGTTATTACCCAATCAGCCATGCCTGAAAACTGCCTCTCAGTCCGATAAAACCTATTAATATTACTACTATTCAGCCTGGAATTCAAACGAGAGCCAACTTTAAAAATGTGGTAACATAATAGTATTGTGCTTGATTACAGGTATCAGGGAGTGATAGTAAAATGCTGGTAGTTATGAAGAACGATGCCACGGAAGCGCAGGTGCAGGCGGTCATCAGAGAAATAGAGGCCATCGGTTATCGTGGTGTGCCCATGCCGGGTGCCCAGCGGACGGCTGTTTGCATCGTAGGGAACCAGGGGCCGATTGAAGATACACGGCTGCTGGCCATGGAAGGGGTGAAAGAGGTTATCCCGGTGACCAAACCTTACAAGCTCGTCAGCCGGGAGACGCACCCGGAATCTACGGTGATAACCATTGACGGCCTTAAAATCGGTGATGGGAAGCCTGTCGTGATGGCCGGGCCCTGTGCCGTGGAAAGTGAAGAGCAGGCACTCACCATCGCCCGCTTCGTGAAAGAATGCGGCGCGCAGGTATTTCGGGGGGGCGCTTTCAAACCGAGAACCTCACCATACAGTTTCCAGGGACTGGGAGAGCCGGGACTAATAATACTGGAAAAGGTGCGCCGGGAGACTGGCTTGTTGATTGTAACCGAGGCTATTGACCACTCAAATATTGATATTGTCGAAAGATATGCCGATATTATCCAAATTGGTGCCAGGAATATGCATAACTATTCTTTATTACGGCGCGCCGGTCAGGCGAAAAAGCCAATCCTGCTGAAACGCGGCTTTGCCGCTACCATTGACGAGTTGTTGATGTCAGCCGAATACGTCATGTCTGAGGGTAACAACCGCATTATCCTATGCGAGCGGGGAATACGCACTTTTTCGGACAACACCCGGAATACCCTGGACTTAAGCGCCATACCTTCAATCAAGGAAGCCAGCCACCTTCCCATCGTGGTTGACCCCAGCCATGCCGCGGGACGAAGGGATTATGTTATTCCTCTATCAAAAGGGGCTATTGCTGTCGGTGCCGATGGCCTGCTGGTAGAAGTGCACCACGACCCTTTGCACGCCCTTTCTGACGGGATGCAGTCCCTGTATCTGGAACAGTTTGCAGAATTAATGAAGGCAATAAAACGTCTCGTGAATCAGGCATGACAAATCGGGATGCTAACGTTTATCACCGGCTGTTTTTGCAGTATCGGCCACGAGGAAATCAGCCCATACGTTTTGACAAATCGGAATCAATACCATAATAGATGAGCCCACGGTGGGTGTAGACCCCCCAGTCACGGAACAATATTTATGAGAGCATCGAGGGTCTACGCGATAATGGCATGACTATCCTCTATACCACCCATTATATGGAGGAAGCCGACCGTCTCTGCAACCGTATCGCCATCATAGTCTGATGTATGGTGCCTTTATCCCTGTTCCACGGTACTGCCCATGTGGTGAATGATGACCAGGGAGGCAATGGCGGTCAGGAAGGGCAGATAGTAGCCAGCCCGGTTCGCAGCGCGGCTGAGGAGATAAACCTGGACTTATTTCTCCCGTCGTCCCCCTGCATAAAATATAGGCACCAGCAGCAGGGCCGCCATTGAGGAGACCACCATCGCCACCCACATAACCGACGCCGCCTGTATATGGATTTGCAACGGCGAGAAGAAGAGAGCCGAAAACCCGATAGCCAGGCCAAAGGCATTGGCCAGCACCGGGCGGGAAACCGTGTTAAGGGCAGAACTGACCGACTCCTGCCGGCTCATACCACGCCCGCGATAATAATATATTCCTGATATCAGGTGTATTGAGTAGTCCACACCAACGCCGATGGCGATGGCGGAGAGGTTGGCGGTCATGATATTGAGGTTGAAGCCGGTCATAACCAGCATACCCAGAATAGCACAGATGGTGATAGCAATCGGCACCAGCCCCGCCAGGGCAGCCGTGATACGGCGCAGTGTTACCCACAGCATTATGAAAATGAGCACCAGCGCCAGAGCCAGGCTCTGCACCTGACTTCTAACAACAAGTTTATTCATCTCATCAAATAATACGGGCATACCGGTGATAGAGCGTATGATGTCTGAGTGCTCAGCGATAAATTCTTCAAGACTGCCGATATCCCCGGAACTCAGTCCTTCGGTTCTAACTATCATCCTGAAACCATCATCAGACACCCAGGTGACCAGGTCATCGCTGCTTATCTGCGCCAGCATCAATTGGGTGAAAGCCGGATTTGCCGGATAGGCATCCTCTCCGGTAGCCATCCTGTTTATTCCCGTCAGTAAGTCGAATATCGAGAAAGCGCTCTTGATGCCGGGAACATTCTCCAGTTGCCTCTCGGTCTCCAGTACCTTCGCGGCAAACTGATTATCGAGCAGGGCTGCCTGTCCCTGCGTGGAGATTATCTCCCCCGTGAGGGGCATCGCCCCACCGAAGCGCTCCTCGACCCGGGCAAATGTCCGCCTTATTTCCGAACCTTCTTTAAAGAACATCAGCTGGTCTGATACGACCTTGAGTCCGGGTATATAGATGGCAGAAACAGCCACAATAGCGGCAAATATTACGGGAACCAGAATCCTCTGCCGGGATGCCCTCAGAACAAACCTGTTCAGCAGTCCGTCCTGTGCCCGCGGCGTTTTAACCGGCAGTCTCAACCGGGATAGTACTGCCGGCAGGAAGAAGAGAGCCATGAAGCCGGCATAGCCGATTCCCAGAGTGACAAAGATGCCCATATGCCTCATGGGTACCACCTCCGTCCAGGTGAGGGAGGCAAAGCCGGCCATAGTGGTTATCGTCGCCAGGAACATGGGGGTGCCGACCATGCCCATTGTCTCTACCGTCAGCTGCCGGCGGTCCGCGTATTTATCGATATTATCCAGAAAATGACTCGCATAGTGCAATCCGTAGGCGGAGCCAATCACAATAATAAACAGCGGGGTTATTACCGTTACCAGATTCAGCTCCTGACCGCTCCAGAATATGCTGCCGAACGTCCAGAGTGCGGCCAGCCCGGCCGGGACAATAGCCAGAACGGTGAAGCGAAGATTTCTCAAAACCAGATAGAAGATAAGGAGTATGAGGCAGATGGCACCGGGAGGGAGTATACAGAGTATGCGTATCAGGTAGTCCCAGAGGGTATCCTTTATCACCGCATTGCCCGCCAGGGAAAGACTCAGGGGACTGTCTTGGGCCAGTTCCCTGAGCGAATCGATAACTTTACCAGCGCGGGCATCCGGCTCAAGACTGACGATGAGAACGGCACTCCGCCCATCCCCTGCCAGAAACTGCTCGGCAAGGAAATACTTATCTTTAATATAGTCCCTGAGTGTATCGTAGTTCTCCTTAATGTAAGCCTCGTCCACTTTGATAATGCCGCCCGCCGCCATCATATCCGGGGGAATAAAGCCCTGAACCCGTGTAACGCCCGCAATGGCCTCCATCTCCTGCTGAAGCCCGAAGACATCCAGGAGACCCTCTTTATCAAGAAGGGAACCATCATGCTCTATAAGTACAGAGATGGTCTCGCCGCTCTGGTACTTGGCATTGAGCTGTTGGTATGCCTCCGCTTTCGGGTTGCCCTCCGAGAAAAAGGCGAGGAAATCCGTATCCAGATTGAAGCGATAAAAGGATGCCAGGGAAACGAGGTTTACGAACACAACAAAGGCTATAATGAGCCTGGAATGGTCATAGACAAAACCGGCAAGTTTTTTCAATGAATACTACCTTTAGGGCTGTTGGACGGCGGCACTGGCAATCTGTTTAATTATAAGGTAAGATTCAGGGAGAGGCAAGGCAGTACGCTGATGACGAGTTATCGGAATTTTATGAAGGAGGCAAGCGATGGCCACTAAGCTGGAAGAGCTGGAAGCCGAAATCAGGCGTCTTAAGGAACAGATAGCTGAGCATGAACGTACCAAGGACTACATCGAGATATGGAAGCTACAGTCGCGATACTCCCATCTATACCACATGTTCCGGATTTCGGAGATACCGGGGCTTTTCGCCCAGAAAACACCGGGCGTATCCGTAGAATTAGAGGACACCGGCGTCTATGAAGGCATCGAGGGCGTAAAAACGTTATTCGGCACTATTCTCAACGAAAAGTACCTTAAGAGTCCGGGCATACACGCGGTACACATGACGCTAAATCCCATTATCGAGATAAACAAAGAAGGCACCCGGGCCAAGGCGGTATGGCATTCACATGGAAGCGTGACCCTGGGGCACGATGGGCCGCTAACCGCTTTCTGGGGCGCGGGGAAATACGATATGGAGTACGTCAAAGAGGACGGCCAATGGAAGTTCCTGAAGCTCGTCTACCGGCTTACCTATATGACTCCGTACGATAAAGGCTGGGTGGAAGAAGCGGAGGGGTCGAGTATGGCCCGGCAGACCGAGTACCCGCCCGACAAACCCACCACCCACTACATGCCATACAGCCGGCATAGAGTAAACATATTCCAACCACCGCCCCCCGAGCCATATGAAGATTAGCCAGTCAGGCCACCACTCTCCAGAACTGGCGTGACGGTTATATCTGAACATCATTAAGGTCAGGCTGTGGAATTATATATCAGAGCTAACCACCCGGCTTCCTTGCCCTCAGCCATTTTTGCTTCTGCTCAAACCGCACCTGCTCGTCGGTTGTCCTGTAATTCGACCAAAAATCTTTACGGAAGCCGTCAAAGGTGCCATCAAGTATGGCACTCCTGATTTTCCGCATCAGGTTGCTGATAAAGCGCAGGTTATGAATGGTCGCCAGCCGGTAGGCCAGGAGCTCCTGGCTCCGGAACAGGTGGCTCAGATAGGCAGCGGAAAAGGTGCGGCAGGTATAGCAATCACAACCAGGGTCAATGGCTCTGTCCACCCGGCTGAAGGCGGCATTACGAATGTTGCCTCGTCCCTGCCCGGTAAACAGGGCGCCATTGCGGGCGACACGGGTAGGCAGGGCGCTATCAAATATATCGATTCCTCTGGCGACACCCTCAACAATATCCTCCGGTGAGCCCACCCCCATCAGGTAGCGGGGCTTGCTCTCCGGCAGCAGAGCCACCGTCTCCTCAATAATAGCCAGGGTAATCTCTTTGGGCTCACCCACGCTCAAGCCACCAATCGCATACCCCGGAAAATCCAGAGCCGTGAGGCATTCTGCCGACTGGTGCCTTAGCTCGGGGAAAGTCCCCCCCTGCAAGATAGCATAAAGAGCCTGGTCACGACGCCGGTGGGCTTGAAGACACCCCTCCGCCCACCGGTGTGTCCTTATCATCGCTTTCTGCACTTTTTCCAGGCTATCACCATAGGCGGTGCATTCATCCAGAACCATAATCACGTCGGCGCCAAGCGCTTCCTGATATTGAACCGCCAGCTCAGGTGTCATAAAGTGCTCGCTGCCATCAATATGAGAGCGAAAGGTAACCCCATCATCGCTGAGCCGGCAGAGTGGCGCCAGGCTGAATATCTGATAGCCGCCGCTATCGGTAAGTATGGCGCCATCCCAGGCCATGAATTTGTGCAAACCGCCCATCTCTTTAATGACATCAATGCCTGGCCTCAGATAGAGATGATAGGTGTTAGCCAGCACCATACTCAGTCCTATATCCCTAACATCCTCCGGCGTCAGCGTTTTCACCGCAGCCTGACTGCCCACCGGCAGAAACACCGGTGTCGGCACCACACCGTGCGCCGTCACCAGCTCACCGGCGCGGGCGCTATTACGGGTTTGTATCAGACGAAAATGCTGTGCTTTTATCTTAAAATCCCCCCTTCCCTCTCGTCTCTAATCTTTTCCCACCCTGCCACCCTCGTATCATCCACAGCTTAGCCTGTGAATATTCCCCCCCTTTTCCCCCTACTCTTGAAAAGAGGTATCTTTTTGTCTAACTCACCAATCGTGCCCTCACTCATTCTGGGGGTGGGGGGCATACACTCTC
>CAYWRT010000098.1:0-8611 GCA_964460815.1 uncultured Dehalococcoidaceae bacterium | reverse complement strand
CAGCCTCATCGCTGCCATGAGCATTCCGGGGATAATCTTGTCGCAGTTGGGTATGAAGACCAGGGCATCGAAAGCGTGAGCTTCAGCCATTATCTCCACTGAATCAGCTATCAGCTCCCGGCTGGGCAGGCTGTATTTCATGCCGTCATGGTTCATGGCAATGCCGTCACATACGGCAATAGTATTGAACTCGAAGGGGACACCGCCCCCCTCGCGCACTCCCGCCTTAACCGCTTCGGCAAGGCTGCGCAGGTGTATATGCCCGGGGACAACCTCGCTGAAGCTGTTGACAACGCCGATAAAAGGTTTATCCATTTCGGCATGTGTGCAGCCGACAGCGTGTAACAGAGAACGATGCGGCGCTCTTTCAATCCCCTTTTTTGCGGCGTCACTCTTCATATGTTGCCTCTCCGAACTGGTCTACCAAAAAAATAACCGTCTCTTGAGACGGACTGAAAGTGAACTATAGCTAAGCCCGTATCTCAAGATAACACGGGTGATGATTTATTGTCAAGCTAAATAAGGGAGGAATTAGTGTAAAAAGGTGGGGCTCGGAAGACTACCCCTGATATTAACAAAGGCATATACCTAACGGTACGCTTCGCTTCTATGCCGTACAACTGCTATATCGATAATAAGGCTACTATCGTCAATGCTATAAATAACCCGGTACTCGCCCACCCGTATTCGCCAGAGGCTTGAATGCCCGTGAAGTTTCTTACAGCCAGAAGGTCTGGGATTTGACGCAAGTAGCTCAACCTTCTCCAGAATACGTCCGGAAACAGTTTGAGAAAGGGTTTGGAGTTCCCGGCGAGCCGAACGGGCAAAGACTATTTCATAACGTGGCATTTAAGACCGGCCAAGGACTTTCTTTTTGACTTCTTTTAGCGTCTCGCGCGGTTCAGATTCCCGCTCTTGTACCTTCAGCGTATCGTAGAAGTCCTCCCAAACCTCTCCATGCTCCTTGAGGTCAATCAGCACCGCCTTTTTCTGTCCATCATCATCAACTACAAACTCGACACCTTTTACCATGTTGACTCCTTAAAGCCAGTTTTTCAAATTAGGATACATACTTGATTATAAATCTAATCCGCAGGCAAAGCAATTGATTAAACAGGGGTGCAATCCAACTATCTTTAAATATTCTCTCTCTCACCACCCTATCCCCATCGTCCCTCTGGTTATAAAACCGGCCTTACATGCGGCCTCGGTAAGCTCATCACGGAAATCAGGATGAGCCAGGGAAATCAGCAGCCTGGCGCGCTGCCAGGTGCTCTTTCCTTTGAGGTTGACCATGCCGTATTCGGTGACGATATGGGAAACGTCAGATGCGGGCACGGTAACCATATCCCCTAGCTCCAGAGTAGGCACTATGTTTGACGTTAACGTACCATCCGTGCCCCGGTGAGTGGAGTGGAGGCAGATAAACGCCTTGCCTCCGGGCGACATATAAGCCCCCCGGGTAAACTCCAGCTGACCGCCCGTACCGCTAATCTGGCGGCAGCCGACTGATTCCGAGCATACCTGTCCCCTCAGGTCCACCCTGAGGGCGCTGTTGATGGCTATCTGTTTCTCATTCTGGGCAATAACATACGGGTCATTGGTGTAGTCGACCGGGAAACCGGCCAGCATTGGATTTCGATTCATGAACCGGTAAAGCCGGTCAGAGCCGGCGGCAAAGCAGTGAACGGCTTTACCCGGATGGAGACTTTTCTTTCTGCCGGTGACCACTCCCGCTTCAATAAGCTCCATCATGCTCTCGTTAAACATCTCGGTGTGTATGCCCAGGTCCTTCAAGCCGTGCTTTATCAACAGTCTGCCGACGACGTTGGGGATGGCGCCAACACCAAGCTGGACAGTAGCCCCATCTTCTATCTGTTCGGCCAGGTACTCGGCTATTTTCTCATCCTCCACGGTCGCTTTTTCCACAGGAAACTCAGGTATCCTGTATTCATGGTTCTCCACAACATAATCAACCCGGGAGATATGGACGACCTCATCATAACCGCCATAGACCCACGGCTGATACTCATTTACCTCGACAACCACAGTTTTGGCCACATCGCAGGCTGCTTTCTGCCGTGTAATCGCCGTACCGAAATTGAAGTTGCCATTCTCATCCATCGGTGTTACTTCAATGAAGGTTATATCCACCTCATCCTTAAGCCACTCCCGGTACATCCTGGGGCCTTCACTCAGGCCAAACGGTATATAGGAACAGCACCCCATGCGGTGATACCCCCTCTCCACCTTTCCTAAAAACCACGAGTTGTAGATAAAGTGCTCCTGCTCAGGGTCTACCCCGGGGAGCCGGGTATGTGAATGCTCCCCCCTGATTTTTACCTCTCTTAACTCCGATGCCCGCTCCGCCAGTTTTTCATCTATCAGTGAGGGAAAGCCACAAATAGCCCCATAGTCAATCCACATGCCGGACTTCACCAGTCCGGCCGCCTCCCCGGCGGAAATCAGCTTGCGCTGATACTCATCACGATAACCCATATTATCTTCTCGCCTTCTAAAAATGACGCAATAAAACCGCTTATTATTTTAATCCAAGAGAGTGTTTATTAACCTCACCCCCTTTATATTTTACAACCCTCCCCCTTTTTCCCTCTCCCTTAGCAAGGGAGGGGGAATTATTTTTTAAGAGAGGCTTCGCCTCTCTTGGACTCTCGTTATTTTTCCTCGATTTCTTTTATCTTGTTCAGCCTCGGTATATGCCGGCCGCCCTCAAACTCGGTGGTCAAAAAAACCTCGAGGATGGCCGGCACACGCGCTTTTCCTTCCTCGCCTGACAGGCAGCAGATTTGAGCGTCATTATGCTGGCGGGCCCGCTTGGCGGTAAAAGCATTATAGCACTGGGCAGCCCTTATTCCCTTCACCTTGTTGGCAGCAATGCACATACCGATGCCGGTGCCGCATATCAGTATGCCCCGGTCGAAATCACCCCTCTTTACCGCCTCAGCCACTTTTTCCGCAATATCAGGATAATCTACCGCTTCCTTACTATAACAGCCGAAGTCCTCGTAACTATGTCCCGCTTCAGTAATCAGCTTGATTACAAGCGGTTTAAGCACCAGTCCTCTATGGTCACCGCCGACAGCAATACGCACGGCTCTTGCCTCCTAACTTAAGTATAACATTTAGCTTGAACTTTGTAGTCCTTTTAATACCTCCCGGATTTCCAGCCAGCTTACCAGCCCCTGCCGGATAAGCTGAGGCGGACTAACCGTTAAGTCGACTATAGTGGATAGTTCACGTACTGGCAGTGGCCCCTGGTTCAGAACCAGGGCCACCTTCTGAAGAGTCTCTCCCAGTTGTCCCATAACTTCTTCTACGGAGTAAGGGGTTGGCTGGCCACTGATATTGGCGCTGGTGGTGGTCAGAGGCAGAGACGTCACTTCGGCCATACTCAGTATCACTCTGTTGTTGGGAATCCTGATGCCGATAGTATCGCGTCCGGCAACAAGCAGTGCCGGTATGCTCTCTCTTTTAGGCAAAACCAGTGTCAGCGCACCGGGAAGGAAGTGCCTGGCAAGGCTTCTGGCAGCTTCGTTGATGCGGGCATACTTCCCTGCATCTTCAATGGAGCTCACCGCCACATGTATCGGGTTGGAATAGGAGCGACCCTTTAGATTAAAGACGCTGGCAATCGCCCTGGTATCAAGGGCACTGGCCGAGAAGGCGTAGCCGGTATCAGTGGGGCACACGAGCACCTCACCCTTTATTATCAATCTGGCAGCCTGCCTGATTATCCGGTCATCGGGACTGGCGGCATCTATTTTCTCTATCCTTGTTTTCACATTATACCTCAAGCGGGGCATTGGGAAATACATTGAGATTTAAATCAGCCGTCTCCCCCATCTTAAATCTGGCGTAGCCGGCGGCGGCAATCATAGCCGCGTTATCGGTACACAGCGAGAACTCGGGAAAGAACACCGCCATCCCGCTCTGCCGGCAGGTATCCTGAAAAGCCTCCCTCAGCCGGCTGTTGGCGGAGACACCACCGGTAACGCTGACCGCCGACACTCCCCGCTCGGTGGCAGCCCGCATTGTCTTGGCGACCAGGACATCCACGATGGCTTCCTGGAAGCTGGCGGCGATATCAGCCAGGGGCAGTGCCTCATTACGGGCAATCCTGTCTTTAAAGGCATTGATGACCGATGTTTTCAGTCCGCTGAAACTGAAATCAAGCGCCCTGGTTCTAATCATGGGCCTCGGGAAGTTGAAGGCCTTTATATCACCCCTGGTGGCAAGTTTATCAATCACCGGACCTCCGGGAAAGTCCAGGCCGAGGAACTTGGCAATCTTGTCAAAGGCTTCACCGGCAGCGTCGTCCAGGGTGGTGCCCAGCAACTCGTACCGGCAGGAGTCCTGAACATAAAGCAGCATGGTATGACCCCCGGATACGGTCAGGCAGACATGAGGCACCGGCATCCTCGGGTGGCTGAGACGGTTGGCGAAGATATGTCCCTCAATGTGATGCACGCCAATCAGAGGAATCCGCCGGGAATAGCTCATCGACTTGGCGGCCGCCACACCGACCAGCAGACAGCCAATCAGTCCCTGCTTTGAGGTGACCGCGATGGCTTCGACATCATCCAGGGTTTTACCGGCAGAATCGAGGGCCTCCTTAATGACATAGCCAATAAGCTCCGTATGCCTTCTGGCCGCAATCTCCGGGACAACGCCGCCAAATTTTCTCAGCAGGTCGAGCTGGGTGGCAATCACACTGGACAGTACCACCTCGCCGTCAGCCACCAGGGCCGCGGCTGTCTCATCACAGGAGGTCTCAATACCCAGAACTAACATCGGTAAAACCTAGTCCCTTACCCCGGCGTTGCCGGCATATCTACCTAAAAATGCCCGGGCGGTTGATTCTTTCAAATACAGGGGCGTCAGGGAGAGGGCATCGTCATTCTCACCAAGTTCCAGGCGAATTGCAGCCAGACGGGCAACAGCCGCCCCGCTCGGCACCGCCTCCACCGCTCTGATGCTGATTTTTAATGAGCCTGATGCCCGCCTTATTGACCGGCTGTAGGCTTCAGCCTCCAGGCCAACCAGGACCGCTGGCTCTGTTACCAATTTGGCCAGACCCGACACACCGCCGACATAGTACTCGCCTTCTCTGGCAACAATACCATCATTAGCCCGGTAGAAGGCGGCATACACCGTATCCCTGGTGCCGGCGCTGATAACGGTACAGATTAGCGCCGCCTCATTTCGAGCACCATACGCCAGAGCTTCCAGTGTCGGCACACCGACAACGGGTTTGCTGGTGCCGAAGGCCAGGATTTTACCCACGGTTACCCCTACCCTTATTCCGGTCCAAGAGCCGGGCCCCAGCCCAACCCCGATGCCATGAATATCATCAAGGGTAAGTTTCGCGCTCCGCAGGGCAAAATCAATGTTTGAGACTATTTTCTCAAGAGAATCAGTCCTCGCCTCAAAAGTGAAGTCTGCCAGAACCTGTTTACCGTCAATCAACCCGACGGCATTGGCGTAGCCTGAGGTATCTATGCCCAGAACAATCATGCTCCGCCCAGCTCCCTGAATAAACTGCGGAACCTGCGGCCGGATGCTGAAAGCACAATCTGCCGTTTCCGGGCAGAGAGGATGTGAAACTGCACCTTCAGGTGGTCATCGGGTAAAAGGGAAAAAATCTTTTCCGCCCACTCCACCACTATCACCCCCGACCCCCTGCCGAGGTAGTCCAGTATGCCCATCTCAAGTCCTTCAGCTATCTCGCCAAGCCGGTACAAGTCCATATGGAAAACAGGCAGCCTGCCCCGGTATTCGTTCACCAGGACAAAGGTCGGGCTGTTGACCTGCCTTACGGGTACGTCCAGTCCAGCACAAATACCCCTGGTAAGCAGCGTCTTGCCGCAGCCCAGCTCCCCTATCAAGGCAATAATGCTCCCGGCTTTGAGCTGCTTCCCCATTTTCTTACCGAGACCGGAGGTAGCCGCAGGACTGCTGCTCAAAAATGTATAGCTGTCCATCTTGCTCCGCGGCCTTGCCCTAAACGGGAATAGTTACGCCCAGTTCTTCAAATCATAGTAACCCATGGCGACTCTGTAGCGGGCGAGCGTTTGCCCACCCAGCCAGAGTCTGGCTATATGAACATCCCTCATGCATTTCTCATAAGGAAAGTTCTCGGAGATAGCCATGGAGCCCAGTAGCTCCGCACCCTTGTGCACTATCTGGCCTGCGGTCTCAGCGGCGAAGACCCTCACGGCCGCCATCTTGGCCATTAACTGCGGCCCAGGCCCGTATAGCTCCCTATGTTCATTCATGTACGCTGCATTATAGATGCTTGCCCTCATCATCTGTATGCCAATCGCCATATCGCTAATTATACCCGCCGTTATACTATGCTGCCTGACCGGCTTAAATCCGCCCATGCGGGTTCCGGTATAATCCAGCACTATTTCAAAAGCACGCTCGGCAATCCCGAGAGCCGAGGTGGCCCCTTTCAGCCCTCCCCCCAATGTAATCCCGTAGCAGATATTGGCATCCATGCCGGGACCGGCAATCCGGTATTCCTTCGGCACCCGCACATTATCGTAAAATACGGAACCATTTACAACCGTCTTATACGACATCTTCTTTTCCGGCTTGCCAAACGAGAGCCCCGGGGCATCTTTGGGGACCATGATGAGAGCAATCCCCTCATCCCCCGCGCTGGGGTCGGTGGTGCAATAGGTCAAATAGCACTCAGCTATGCCACCATGGGTCGGCCATTGCTTGCTGCCGTTTATCACGTATTCATCACCCTCCAGTCTGGCAATCGTTTTCATGCCGGCACCATGTAACAGGGGGTTCTCGGTATCAGCCCCGCCGGCCTCATCGGTCATGGACAGGCAGGCATAGGCCAGCTTACCCTGACAAAAGAGAGGAGCAAACCTGTCCATGACAGCCTTATTCCCGACCATAGCTGCCGACGACAGGACCGCCCCGCTATTCATGGATACCGATAGGGCTATGCCGGGGTCACCCTTGGCGAGTTCCTCGTCTATAATGAATCCGTCGGTGACGGAGTGACTACCACCGCCACCGTATTCCTCAGGGTAGCCGGATGCCTGGATGCCCATGTCAACGAGCTTCTGGTGGACTTTCTCAACCAGACTGTAATCCTCTTCTAATTTCTTGGCAATGGGTATTATCTCTTTCTTGGTGAAGTCCCTGATTGTCTGCCGAATCTGCCGGTTTTCCTCGGTAAGTAAATGCTCTAAATTCACGTTTCTCCTTTCTACTGGCTTTTATCACGTAATCATAAAAGTACGCCTGATATCTTTCACACCCCCTTTCTTGTTATATATTCAGACAAATCTTTACCTGACCAATTTAGATTGTAACCAAATTCTTATAACAAATCCAGTGGAACAGGCTACAATCCGAATGATTGGTAACATTTTCAGCTAATTTTGTCAATACATCCCGATTCAGCAATGCCTATCTTATCCTGCTATCTAATTCGATTCCAAGTCATCTCGGGCATCAGATAGGTTTTATTTGCATTGGTTTGGCGAGAGCTTACCTCACCCCTGGCCTCTCTCCAGCCTGACACACTGGCAAACCGCAGTTATTTCTGGCTGGAGAGGGAGTGCATCTGGAATCAACCAAAACCAAATAGAACCATCAGATATGAGACTTGAAACTTGGAAGACATAATGGTAATCTGTTTTCTATAAATATGGTTAATAAAAAACCCGAAAACCAGGCCCTGGATGACAGCCACCGGGTAGCCACCACCGATGATATTGAGGTCTCCACGTACCTGGAGATTGCCAAGGAGATAGGCGGCGAACAGCCGGCGGCAACGGAGGAGGCGGTATCCGGAGCCGAGCGTGAGGCTATCATCGTCCTCGATTTCGGCTCTCAGTATAACATGCTGATTGCCCGCCGGGTGCGTGAATGCCAGGTATACTGTGAGCTATTGCCCCATGATACACCGTGGGAGAAGATAGCCCCGCTCAATCCCAAGGGGTTTATCCTCTCCGGTGGCCCCGCCAGTGTCTATGCATCGGGGGCACCGCTGGCTCCCGCCTATGTTTACGAAAGTCACCTGCCGGTACTGGGCATCTGCTACGGGATGCAGGTTATTACCAAGCAACTCGGCGGGCAGGTTGCCCCGGGGAAAAAGCACGAATACGGTCACGCCATTCTGCACCTTAGCGAGGTTGACTCGCCGCTGCTGGCTTCCCTGACTGATTCCACGCCGGTGTGGATGAGCCACGGCGATAAAATCGAGGAAATGCCGCCCGACTTTTCTGCCCTGGCCTACACGGAAAATTCGCCCTATGCTGTCATTGGCAATGCTAACGGCATATTCGGTCTCCAGTTTCACCCTGAGGTAGCCCACACCCCCGAGGGAAAAACCATCCTGCGAAATTTTGTCTACAAGGTATGCGGCTGCCGGGGAAACTGGACGATGGGCAACTTTGTCAGCGAGAGCATGTCCCGTATCAGAGAGCAGGTGGGGGACGGCAAGGTAATCAATGCCCTCTCGGGAGGTGTTGATTCCTCGGTGGTCGCTACCCTTATCCACCGGGCGATTGGCGACCAGCTTACCTGCATCTTTGTCAATAATGGTCTGCTGCGCCGGGAG
>CAYWRT010000097.1:0-8640 GCA_964460815.1 uncultured Dehalococcoidaceae bacterium | reverse complement strand
ATCTTAGCAGCGGGGCAGGTGATTGAAAGCACTAGGCAGACATTTACTAATTGAGCTGCATGACTGTGATAAGGAGGTATTAAATGACCTGGGCTTTCTCCGGGATGCCATGGTGGCGGCGGCAGTGGACTGTGGTGCTACCGTGATGGGTGAGTCTTTTCACCACTTCAGCCCCCAGGGGGTAAGCGGGGTGGTGGTCATTGCTGAATCTCACCTATCCATTCATACCTGGCCGGAATACGGATACGCGGCCGTTGACATCTTCACCTGTGGCACTTCCGTTGAGCCCGAAAAGGCAGTCGAGGCATTGGTAGAGAAGCTCGGGGCTAAAAACCACTCTTTGATGGAGATACCGAGAGGGCTTTTAGTAGCCGTGTAGGACGCGGATAGAGTTATGGACACTGACCCTGATAGATGGTTGCGCGATAGCATAAGCGAGGATTTCGTACAGCTGCACCGCATCGATGAGGTACTGTATACCGGGCGGACGAAATATCAATCTGCCCGGATTGTCCGCAGCAACAGGTTCGGTATATGCCTGGTGTTGGATGGCAAGATTCAGTCCAGCCAGGTGGATGAGTTTATCTATCACGAGGCTCTGGTTCAGCCGGTGATGATAACTCATCCCGGTCCGGAGGCAGTATTTATCGCTGGTGGTGGCGAGGGTGCTACCCTGAGGGAGGTTTTATCCCATAAGACGGTAAAAAGGGCGGTGATGGTTGATATTGATGAGGAGGTGATAGCCCTCAGCCGGAAATATCTGCCTGGTTACAGCCAGGGTGCCTTTGAAGATGGGCGCACCGAGTTACACCACGTTGATGCCAGGGATTACCTGGCAAAGTCAAAGGATAAGTTTGACATAATAATTATTGATTTACCCGACCCTGTAGAAGAAGGTCCGGCTTATTTGCTCTACACCAGGGAATTTTATCAGATAGTCCGTGACAGGCTTACCGATAGCGGGCTGATTACTGTGCAGGCTGGCTCAGCCTCACTAACCGAGCTATTGAACCTTACCGCAGTAAATAACACGCTGAAAAGCGTTTTCCCCATAGTTTCTCCATATAAGGCAGATATGCCCTGTTTTGGTGGTCCGTGGGGTTTTTGCCTGGCATCGTTTAAAACAGACCCGTTTCTGTTGTCCCCCGCCGAGGTGGACGGGAGAATTGCAGCCCGTTCACTAACCGGGCTGAGGTTTTATGACGGGCTGACTCATCAGGGTATGTTTTCTCTCCCCAGGTATATAAGAGATGCTACAGTAAGTCAGCACCGGCTCATCACCGATAAAGACCCACTGTATCTATATACCGGCTAGATATCTTTATTATCTGGCTCTGATTGCTAGACTGACGGGTTACTCCCGCAAGAGGTATTGTTCCGGGTTCCCCTCAGCCTTTATAGGTCATTAGGGTAAATCCAGCACTATCGGTTCAGCCTGATTTTATTGTAGCACTCGCTGCAATACACCGGTCTGCCTTCTCGTGGCTCAAACGGTACTTCGGTTTCCTTACCACACTCGGCGCACACCGCGGGGAACATCTGGCGAGGTCTGTAGCCATAGCCACCACTTCCGTAACGCTCTGATTTTCTTGCCTGGCGGCAAGCAGGGCATCGCTTGGGCTCATTGGTATAGCCTTTGGACTGGAAGAACTCTTGCTCCTCAGCACTGAAAGTGAAGGTAGCTCCACAATCGGAACACTGGAGTGACTTGTCCTGAAAACTCAACGGATGACCTCCTTTCTTCTAATAGTTGGTTAGAGCTAAGGTCATCCGTAATCGGGTCGGGTAAAAGTAATTTAATTGCATATGTGATAACCTATACTGAAAACCACCGTGGCGTATTATACACTAAATAAATCCATTTTGCAATAGCCTATAAGTACTGGTTCTGGTTGCATTTGTTTGATGGTTTTGCCTCACCCTTGGCACCTCTCTGCTATATATTCCCACCCGCCGCCCCGCATCATCTGAGGCTTATCCCGTAGTTTTGTTCCCCCCACCCCATGTGGTATTAACTTTTTTCTTTCTTATCTATTCCCACCCTGGCCACCCTCGGCTCATCCTCTGCTTATCCCGCAGTTCTCTCCCCCCCTAATAGGGGCTATTTCTTTCTTCCCTACCCCGCCACCCTGCGGGGAGTTTTAGAGGGGCACTCTCTCCAAGGGGGGAAAAGGTGGGGGAATATTCAAGGGCTAAGCCATAGGCGATGCGAGGGAGGTAGGGTGGGATGAGATTAGAAACGATGGGGACACAGGGGGTGGGGCTAACATGGGGTGAGGGCAGCGGCATGAAGTATAAGATAACACCGAACCAACCAAAACCGAATAGAGCCTGAGAAATACTGGAATTGCTTAGCGTTTAGTTGGCCGCCTTATGGCGAAGGCGAGAACAGCCGCCAGGAATTCCAGTATAGCTTGTATAATAAAAAACAGATAGTAGCTGCCAGTTGACTCAAAGATGATACCTCCGGCGTAGGCGCCTATGGCCATACCAATCATGTGGCACGATAGCGTCACGCCTATTATTGTCCCCATCTGCAGATTGCCGAACAGGTCAGCGACCAGTCCGGAAGCGAGCGGTGCCGTGGTGAAAAAGCCAAAGCCGAATAGAGCCACAGCTACGTAGAGCAGCCACAGTGAGGCATCACTGAGGAGAATAAAGATGACTGCGGTAACAAAGGAAAGACTGCGGATAAAATGGGTCAATGCCAGCACCCGGCTTCTGGCGAATCGGTCCGACATATGCCCCGTAAGCAGCACGCCGACCAGATTGGCGCCTCCCTGTACGCTCAGGAGGCTGGCACCAATCATTTCCGAATAGCCAACATCGGTCGCAAATATGACGATATGGGTCATCATAAAGCCGCAGCCAATGCCGCAGAAGAGCTGAGTAATCGACAGCAGCCAGAAAGAGCCGGTTCTGGCAGCTTCGCCCAGGCGGCTGCCTGAGGCTGTGGTCAGCCTGGGTGGCGAAGCATCAGTTTCCGGGTTGGGGGATAGGTCAAATGGTGTCGCTCTGTGGAGGGGTTCACCGTCAGGACCATACCCTTTGTCCTCGGGATTATTCCTTATGAACAGGGTCAGGGGCAGTAGTACTACGGCGGTCACCCCAGCCCAGAATAACAGGGTCTCCCGCCAGCCCCAGGTGAGAACCAGGTACTGGGAGACTGGTGAGAGAACAAGTATTCCGATGGGTATGCCGGTGGCGACAATACCCAGCGCTATGCCTCTTTTCCTGACAAACCACCGGTTTATCAGTACCTGGGTACCGTGTACTGGTCTCATCTCAAGTAGTAACCTGCCGACATAAAGGTGCCAGAGGCTGGTGGCAAGGCCATTAACCACGCTGGCAAGCGTCTGGGCGCCGAGGCTGACAAACAGAATAGCCCTGGGCCCGAACCGGTCTATCAGGCGACCCAGAAATGGCGGTGCTACTGCAAAAATAACCAGGGCGACGGTCTGAACTGAGGAAAGAGTGGCTCTATCCAGCTGGAATTCCTCCAGTATCGGCTTAAAGAATATGGCTACCGATAAGGCACCCGTTAAGAAAAGCAGAAACCAGGAAACGGCGATTGTATACCAGCCGTAGAAGAATCCGGGCTTGTCGGTGTGAGGCGTTTTGCCGCTGATGTTCAATGGGTTTTTCTTCTTTCAGGGGTAAAAGCAGGTCGTTTTCGTCCCCAGTATACCAAATGCAGCGCCTTATGGCTAAAAAATTTTAGGCAACCTATTGACTATTTGCCGATTTTCTATTAAACTATGCAACTACTATTTGAAATTTATGGTTAATGTGGTTTATCATAGCCACAATAGAACCCGGTGAATTGTGGGCAAAATAATGGACAAGGAGGAAGAAATGGAACCTAAAACATCTCGTCTGGTTACCACCACGCTTCTGGGAGTGGTCTTCGGCATCATATGTATGTTGTTGTCCAAATATACTGCCGATGTTGCCTACTGGCCGCTGGGCGTTTCCTTTCTGTTGCACCATACTGTTATGGGGTTCGCCATCGGAGCCAGCTCATTGAAAATGAACTGGGCGGCTCACGGGGTGCTCTGGGGTGCTATCTTTGGCCTGTTCCTGGCAATCGGCCTCATCGACAGTAACACTGCTCTGGAACCATGGCTAATTTTTATCGCTGTAGTCGTCTGGGGGTTTTTAATCGAGACTCTTACGACTAAAGCATTCAAGCTACCGCAGTAAAAAGGCCAGGACAACTCCATATAACATTTAAAGAATTGAGGCTGTACTCATGAGTGCTTCCAATATGTTTACCACAGATAATACCGTGCTGGTTGTTATTGATATCCAGGACAGGTTGTTTCGTGTCATGACTGATAAGGAAAGGCTCCTCCAGAACGTGCTGAAGCTTATCAGAGGGGTGCAGGTTCTGGAGATACCTGTTATTCTGACCGAGCAGTATCCGGCGGGGCTGGGGCCGACACTACCGGAGATAACCCGGCTCCTGCCTGATATTAAACCGGTAGAAAAGGTCTGCTTTAATTGCTGTGATGAGGAGCGCTTCCGGCAGGAGCTTGAGTCGTTAAAACGCCAGCAGGTTCTCATTGCCGGCATTGAAGCCCATATCTGTGTTTATCAAACGGCCATGGCTCTGCTCAACCGGGGATATGAGGTTCAGGTCGTGGTTGATGGCATTGCTTCCAGGGAGGTAGAGAATAAGGAGGTCTGCCTGACGAGGCTGAACAGCGCCGGTGTCAGCCCGACCACTACGGAGATGGCACTTTTTGAACTGCTGAAGGTGGGGAGGGGGGACAAATTCAAGCAGATAAGCAATATCGTAAAATAGCGGGCAGTTCTGCCATAAATAAAGAAATTACTTAAAAGGGTGCCCTTTATTAGTGTGTTCTATCCTGATTAAGGCTTCCCTTTCTATACCTTGTTTAATCTACTTATCCGTTTGTCTCAGTCCTTTTCGGATAGTCCAGTACTCAATAGCCAGTATGGGTTTGGCTGGAGAGTGGCTACAGCATGATGACGCCCAGGTAGACATCGGTCGTCGTTTTGGCCGGCATCTGCTTCGGCTTATAGCCTTTGGCCTCGATATTGACGGTATAATCCGCACCATCGGCCAGGCCTTCAAACTCAAAATCACCGAAAAGATTGGTCTTGGTCGTCATCTTTGTGCCGTTACCGCTCAGGGTAACCGTGGCACCTTCGGCGCATTCGTCCGTGTCACCGTAGGCTACAGTACCAGCCACGAACTTTCTCGGTATATTGGTGTAGACGACCTTTTCCTTAAGACCGTATTCAGGGTGCAGCGGCTCCGTGTTACCGGCAGCTACCAGTTGAGCTACCTTACTGTTAGGGTCGTCCAGGTCGCCAAAGACCAGGGCTTCGGTAGGGCAGACTTCGACGCACCTGGGCTCTTTTTCGCCCTCGTCAAGCATGTGGGCGCAGAGGGTGCACTTCTGGGGGAGCTGTAACTCCTCGTTCCAGTCGATAGCGCGATAGGGACAGGCCGCTACTATCTGCTTCTGCCCCCTGGCTTTCACCGGGTCGATGATGACGATGCCGTCAGGGCGCCGGTAAACGGCTCCGTCATGCGCCGCCCTGATGCAGGCGGCATTCTCGCAGTGCATGCATGGCACCGGGGTATAAGATAACTTGACTTTCGGGTACTTGCCCCTCTCTCGCTCGAACACCTTCATCCAGAACTGCCCCTCCGGGGGCTGGGCGGCTGAATAACCGGGGAAATCATTGCCACAGTACTCATCGCGGCAGGCCAGGAAGCAGTTATAGCAGCCGCAGCACTTATATATATCTATTACCATTCCATATCTAGCCATTGACCTTTATACCTCCCACTTGGTTATCTCTACGAGACAGGAGTTATTTGCCATCCCGGGGGCGTGCTTGGAGACCCATCTTGAGGGAGTTAACAGGTTCACGACGCCGCCCCGGTCGATGCTTCCGGCTTTTCCCGGCTCAAGGGGGTCATATTTGGCATTGGCCTGAAACGAGTGAATCACGCCGGGTCTGACTCTCTCCGTAAGCTGGGCGATACCCAGTACCGCGCCGCGGTCATTGTACATTTTGACAATGTCCCCGTGGCGGATATTGCGGGGCCCGGCATCCGACGGGTGTAACCTGATGGGCCACCAGGCATATCCATCCTTGTAGATGCGATGTATGGGAATATCATCGAGCCAGGTGCTCTTGTTGTCATACTGGGTATGATAAGAGAAGCGGACATGAGTGCTGACAAGCTGGAGCGGGTATTTCTCGGAAAGACCCGGGGTATCGTAGCCCTCCCAGCTTGGTATGTACCTGGCTACCAGCGGTCTTTCCTCGTCATCGGGGTAGTGCTCTTTAAGGCTCTGGGATTCGAACTCAATCAAGCCGGTCTTGGTGCCCATCTTCTTGGATACCCCAATAGCCAGAGAAGGGTCCATCTTATCTCTCATGGGGTCGATGGTATCGCACTCGCGGCCCTCGTAGAACCAGCGGTTGGATATGCGCATATGGTATTCATAGTCCTTTTCGGGGTCGGTAGAGCCTTCCGGAGAAGGCACCACGAAATACCCTTTCTTCTTGAATTCCTCATAGGTCATGTACTTCGGCATTGATGAGGATTCATAGATCTTCTTCTTCCAGTCCTCGATTGAGTTGCCCTCGGTGTACTGCTCCAGGAAGCCCAGTCTCTCGGCCAGGGCGCAGTAGATATCGTAGTCCTGCTTGGACTCCCAGAGCGGCTCGATGCATTTCGCCTGGTGAATGATAATGCGGTGGTTGGTGCCGTGGTTTTTCTCACCGTAACCGCCGGGGGCCGCCCATTCGGAAACATCAGTACGCTCAAAAGTAGTGGCCGCCGGCAGGATAATGTCCGCAAAGCGGGTCTCGCTCTGCCACCAGCAGTCCTGATTGACCACGAACTCAAGCCCCGGGTGCTGGTACATTCTTACCCAGCGGTTGGTATCGGTCATGGTGCTGATGAAGGAGCCGCCGTGGCGGTAGTACATCTTGATTTCGGAGGCATTTGGTCCGTCCTCAGGGCATTTGTATGGTTTGAACTGCTGCTCAAGCGATTGGCCGCAGAAGCCCTCCCCCAGCCACTCCATGGGCGGGTTCGTGATGGCTTCAGGAAGGTTCAGTCGGTAGCATTTCTGGGTAACCGGGTTGACATTCTCGGCATGCTGTTTGGCAACACCGCCGAAGGCATCCCAGCCGAACTGGGCATATCCCGGGAAGTAGAATTCCATATCCAGCGGAGAGCCCATACCGATGCCGCCCCAGATATTGACGCCGGGTTTCCCCAGCCCCTGCATAGACATGAGATAGACCATAAGCCGGGCCCATTCGGTGGCATAAGCCTCCCGGCAGGCTCCCCCGGTGCCGTACATGGCGCCGGTGCCCAGCATGGTGGGCGTGGCGGCCCATTCCCGGGCCAGGGCAACGATGTCGCGGGTAGGGACGTCACATATCTCTGATGCCCACCCCGGAGTGCGTTCCACGCCGTCGACTTTGCCGAGGCACTGGTCTCTAAACTTATCAAAACCTACGGTGCGGTTTTCTATGAACCATTTGTCATAGGTGCCTTCTTTTAGCCAGACGTAGGCGATGGCTTCAGCCAGGGCGGCGTCGGTGCCGGGGCGCGGTGCCAGCCACTTATCACCCCATAGAGCCGACGTGTAGTTGTTCCACGGGTCGATGAATACCAGCTTGATGCCCTGCTCTTTGCACCATAATCGCCAGGGGGTGGTCTCCTGCCCGCAGTAGCCACCGGCGCTGGTGTTGGGGTCAACCGACCAGCAGACGACCATTCCGCTGTTCTTGAGGGCATCCGGCAGGATATCGAAGTTATCCGAGTGACCGAGCTTCCACCAGTAGCCCCAGGCATTGGTAGCCCCCCAGTGCCACCCCTCCCAGCTATCCGGGTTGTCCCATGTCCAGGTACAGCCGAACATCTGAAGGAATCGGGGGAAGGGCCCCATCTTGTAGAACAACATGCCCCAGTTATGGTGGGACGAGGTCAGGCCGGTAATGGACGCCCCGCCATAGGTATCTCTTAGTCTTATCATCTCACCGGCGACGGTATCCAGCGCTTCCTCCCAGCTGATGCGGACAAAGTCTGATTTACCACGGTTCTGCGTGTTCCGGTTGCCCTTGGGGTCGAAGTCCGCCCGCCGGTAAGGGTACTTTATCCTGTTCTCCGAGTAGATACGTGGTTTTTCTGTCAACACATAGTGGTTGATTAAGGCTTTTCTCGGAGGAGTGTATATCTTGCCGTCCTTGGCTTTGATTGACCACGATGGTGAGTCGTCCTCGTTGAAGACAAGGGGGCGGACTTTCTTGATAACACCATCTTCAACATGAACAAAGACCGGCCCACCTACCGTACACTGGGTATATATATGTTCTGCCATAGATACCCCCCTCTCAAATTTACTTAAACCTGTAATGAAATATTCGTTTTGTATGTATTGCTGTTCCCGGTATCCTCACACTGCTCTCATAGAGATATTTCTGGAAAGGCCGCGAGGATAACCAAGCAAACCATCACCGGCTCCGGCGCCAGCCGCAGCCCTGAAATACGATTAATATGGTTACACCACTGCCCGGTATATTCAGGCTATATACGGCTAAGATACCTTCTTATATAGCTCCAGGTCGCCTACGTTC
>CAYWRT010000096.1:0-8666 GCA_964460815.1 uncultured Dehalococcoidaceae bacterium | reverse complement strand
ACGAGATAGCCCAGTCGGAGAGCTTTACCGGCGTCAAGCCGTTCGTCAGATACTGGCTGCACAACGGGCTGGTGCAGCTCGGCGAAGAGAAGATGAGCAAGTCTCTCGGCAACCTGATAACGATAAAAGAGGCGCTGAAGAAATACAGCGCCGATGCCCTGCGCATCTTTGTGCTCAGCTCCCACTACCGCAGCCCGCTTACTTATTCGGAGGAGGCAATAGAGGCGGCAGAGGGTGGGGCGGTACGATTACTACGTGTTGTCTTCAGAAATGACCAGACTGAGGGTAAAGGGAAAGCTATTGATGTCAAGCCCTATAAAGAGCAGTTTATCAGGGCTATGAACGATGATTTCAACACCCCACGGGCAATAGCCACTCTCTTTGATTTGGCGCGGGAAATTAACCAGGCGGCAGATTCTGGACTTGGCTTTCAGGAGGCTAAAGAGGTTCTCTTATCACTGTCACGTGAGGTTTTAGGTTTAATAGTTCTCCCGACAAGGATTACTACTTTTGCTCCTACTGTGGTCATAGGTGAACAACCGACTCCAGAGGCTATGGCACGTGTTAGCCGAATCATTGAAGAGCGCACTAATTGCCGAAAAGCCAAAGATTACCAACGCTCTGATGATATACGGAATAAACTAGCTGAGCTTGGAGTTACTTTGGAAGATACCAAGGAAGATACCAAGCCAATATTCAAACCTGCGCCATCTGTGGAGGCTCTTGATAATCTTATGAAGGAACTTGGCATAGACTTATAAGATACCCAGGCATGGATGGTCTGGGATAGAAAAATGGGATTATAGAGAGATAAGGTCAGAGGGTATCTTTTCCCACCCGCCGCCCTCGCGTCATCTTAGGCTTATCCCGGGGAATATTACCCCACCCACCACCCTCGTGGCATCAGGGGGCTTATCCCGTGGGATATGCCCCACACCTCCCTTTAAAAGGGCGGGAAAAGGGGAGGCTTTTCAAGGGCTAAGCCGCAGATGATGCTGGGCGGCAGGGTGGGAATAGATTAGAAGCGAGGGGGTGGAGGGGTGGGGTGACAAAAACCCGCTCTCCCAGCAGTTCCCCCACATGCCTCTATATTAGACTTGTCAATACAGTACTGCGGTAGTAAAATTACAAAGGCAAAGTGGCCCTGGGGCTGTTTTAATGTGACCACAAGAGTCCCAAAATATCTGGTGTTCTTAGACTGAGATAGGGCACAGAAGCTGTTGCCAGCGTAGCTCAGTGGTAGAGCAGCGGTTTCGTAAACCGCGGGTCGTAGGTTCAAATCCTATCGCTGGCTCCACCTGAATTTTGTGGCAGGCTCAGAATTTTACACATAAAGTAAGACCAGCAGTTTCTTATATCTGAAAAAACTGCTGGTCACTATTATATCGACAACGGGTCAAGTCAATATCAATTTGAGCTTAACAACCTCCACCCCTGGCAGGACACTTTCCACCACTAGCTAGATGTGAGTCCATTTGATTAAACTCCTCAGGTCGGTGGTTACAATCAGCGCCTTGTTAATTCTGGTTTTCTTGTATTCGCCGCCAACACTCTGGTAGACCCCCATCCCATGGCGCTCCTGCCCATTCCTCCAGCATTAGCCTAGATTATGAGATATTAAAATATATTCTAAGTTTATAAGGCTTTCCTCCTTATATACTAACACTCATCGTCATTGGCACCATCAGGCTCCCGAAACGGCCTAAAACATGCCCCCCTGATTATGGGCGCGTTTCTACTTCTCGAGCCAGCTGCTATACCAGTTCCAGTAGGAGGCGCAGGGCTCACCGAAATAAGCGTCGTGAAATTTCGGGCTCACAGCAAAAGCATGTGTGAATGTCCACAGGGGGATGACGGTTTCGTCTTCGTATATCGCCATCACCGCTTCATTAATTGCCGCTTTCTGGTCCTCAAGAGTCATGGCTAGCATTGCCTTATCGCAATCCTCCATCACGTTGTCCGGCCTGTCGAGCTTTGCGTTGTCCCCGACTCCCCCGAAATACGTGGAATAGGCACCGAAATAGCGCTGCATGTAGTTGCTGAAATTCGGGTCAAGGTGCCCGAACATCCCCAGGAAGAAGCCGCTCTCCCAGCCGTTGAACATGGCGGTCATGTACTTGGGATAGGATGCTACGTCCAGTTCAAGGTCGATGCCTACCGCTTTGAGGTTAGCCTGTGCTGCCAGCAGCGGGTCTATATCGCCCGTCGTGTATGTCATAAGCGTGGTCTTGAAGCCGTTGGGGTAGCCCGCCTCTGCCAGCAGCTCCTTGGCCTTGGTCGGGTTATACCGGCGGCCCTCAAAGCCGGGGATATAGCCAATTGTGTTCGAAGGAGCCACATTATAATAGGCTTCCCAGTAGCCTTTCCCCAGGGTCTGGGCTATTGTTTCCTTATCAATGGCGTACTCTATTGCCTCGCGTACCTTCTTATTAGCAAGTGGGGAATCAGGGTTGGTGCTATCAGGAATAAGGGCGAACATCCCGAGCCGGCCGAGGGCTACTTCATATCCCTTCTTCGCCAGGTCAGGCCCCATTACCTGCACCTGTTCCATCCAGAGCACGTGCCCTTGTCCTGCCTGCAGGGCCATCGCCGCTGTCATGATATCCGATATAAACATATACTTTATTCCGTCGAGATAGGGTCTCTCACCCCAGTAGTCTTCGTTCCTCTCCAGTTCCAGATACTTATCACGCTCAAAGGCCTTGAACTTGAAAGCACCTGTCCCGATCGGGTGATACTTGCACCATTCCTCTCCGTTCTTTTCATATGCCACCTGTGACATCATGCAGCCGCCAGCCTGTCCCATATTGGACAGCATCGTGTTCTTGTACTGAGTGATATTTACCTTGAGGGTGTAGTCGTCGAGAATTTCAAACGACTCAAATCCCGCCGTGTAGTCCGACCCCTGTTCTATCCAGTGGTTCAGGTTCCATACGACTACCGAAGCATTGAAATCCGAGCCGTCGTGGAATTTGACGCCCTTCCGCAGATAGAATGTGATGGACTTACCATCTTCAGCGACATCCCAGTCCTCAGCCAGATTTGGTACCATGTTCCCGAATCTATCATGATTTATCAGGTACTCCAAGACAGGCAGAGCATACTTGAGCGCGGGGCCAATACCCGCCCAGGGGACGCCAAAACCTGCCGGGCTGTCGGTAGTAAGGTGGACCACGACGCCGCCATACTTGGCTGCATCTGGTGTTGGAGTTGGAGTTGGAGTTGGTGTTGGTGTTGGCGTCGGAGTTGGCGTCGGAGTTGGCGTCGGAGTTGGCGTTGGTGTTGGTGTTGGTGTTGGTGTTGGAGTCGGCGTTGGTGTGGGTGTTGGTGTTGGTGTGGGTGTGGGTTCCGGCTCGGCGCAGGCAGGTAGTAAAAGCGCCGCCAGCAGAATTACAGTGATTATCGAAATTACCCAGTGTCTTTTATTCATTTTCCCTCCTTTGATATTAGACTCAACCCGAAATAGCTGTGTACCTGGCTATTCATTCACATATTGTCACCTCCTTTTGGTGTGATTTGGTAAAAATGCACTATTAAGTATAGCAAGCTCTTTCAAACGATACAATATTTCCTTATTATTGTCAATAGCTTGTGTCTACCATACTGGGGTATGGTTAGTGCCGCTTAGATTCCAGTCGTTGTTTCAACATACCACATAGGAGCCATTCTGTTCAATGGGCTTTATGGTCTGGTTGCACGCTACGCCCTTTATTGCTAAGATTAACCTTGGCGAGAGCCGCCGGGTTAAACGGCAGGGGTAAAGCCGGCTTTGGCACTTCTGCCTGTTGATGTTCAGCGCTACCATGCGCGTGTCTTCTTGGTGAGCTGTACGCCAGAAAATATTTTTTCAGGAGGGTAATATGAGACCGCTAAAAACTGACCTGTCAATCTACAACAGGTTAAATTTGGAGAAGCCGCCTGTAGGCATCAAGTATGAGTTCAACAAACCAGAGGGAATCGAGCAACTGGACAAGAGCCTGGCTCTCTGTGAGATGCTCAAGGAAGCACATCAGAGGGGAGCCCCTTTCTACTTCACCGAAGAGAATGAGAATTGTGCCGGCAAAACAGCCCTGGGGATGATGGATACAAGCCCGATAGCAGAAAGCGGACAGGTGGGAGCCATGGACGGAATCTTTCAGGAGCCTCGCGCTAACAGTAACCTTTTGCACAGTCTGTTTCAAAACTTCCCCAGACTCGGGAAGGGAGTTGTTAACTACGTCGCTTACTCCCCGTTAGACAAATTGACCTTCGAGCCGGACCTCCTGGTTCTTATGGCCACTGCCGGCCAGGCTGAAATCGTGCTGCGCGCCATGAGCTATTCCACCGGGGAGCTATGGAAGACCCTGGCAACGCCGGCGTTTGCCTGTGCCTCACTCTACGTTTACCCATATCAGAGCGGCAAGGTGAATTACATGATTACCGGGATGAGCTTTGGTATGAAGGCTAAAGAGGTATTTCCAGAGGGATGGCTGCTGATATCTATTCCCTACCACTGGATACCGACCATAACAGAGAATCTTAAGGAAATGGAATGGGTTCTTCCGGCTTATACCGATGGCAGAGAAAAGTTTATGCGGCGAAGCAAGCAAATAATGGGCAAATTAACCCAGGAGCCTCAAAACCCTTAAACGGGTCAGATGGAATAATTACATAAACTAGTGCCTGCCGTTTTATTAACCTGTTTCTGACAGCAGGCTACTTTACTGTATGCAGTCAGCAGGAGTTGTACAGGTAAGACTTCGGATTTGGAAAAGACAGCCCTTAAGGAACCAGTAGCGGCACTATTCTGTTCACGCTATCAAGTTCCTCCACTTTTTCCAGTAGAGCCAGTAATTTTTCCGCATTCTCCCTGGTTATCGCCTGTGAGTAATCAACGTTTGTCCAGTATTTGGCTATTATCTCATCCTTCGACATCGGGTTCCTGAGTATGTCTCCCTTAGCCACTTCGCTGAATTCAACGAGTTCCCTCCCGTCCTTCATGATTGCCTTGAGTTTGATGCCGTGTGCCTCCACATCCGGCAGTTCGGCAAATTTTATCTTTTGAATAAAGGCGTTGGTCTGAGGGTCGCGTATGGCTGCCTCGGTGAAGTGCTCCGGCTTAACGCTCTTTTTCATCAATGCGGTAGCCACGGTATATTGAAAGCTGAAGGCGGCATTGCCATGCGGGAAGTCCCCTATGCGGAAAGGCTTGGCACAAATGTGGTTCAGTCCCACCGATGATGCGTAGATGATGACCTCCTGTATATCCCGGACTTCTATACCATACTTCTCAACAAGAGCCAGGGCGCAGTCTATGGCGCCGTGATTCATGCGGCAGCAGGGATAGGGCTTGATGGTGCCATCACCGTAGAATCTCCTGCCCAGGTCTTTGGTTAAGGCCTGGGGGTTGGCGCAGCCCTCGGTAAAGAGCTCATAATAGCCAAACTGGCTGAGCAGGGCGTCCTCCGGCCCTGTCCACCCTGCCTTGGCTAACTGCGCGGAGAATATACCGTTCCGGGATGGCAGCCCCTGAGTCAGCTTAAAGGCGGTGGTGCCGTCCCATATCATCTGGAAGCTGCCGCCTATCTGATTGAGAACAATGCCAAAGGCGTTTCTCATCTGACGCTTATTCAAGCCCAGCAACCGCCCGGCGATAGCCGTAGTGCCGAAGCCGTTTATCGTGCCGGTGGTGGGGGGGTTGGGCCATTTGCTGCCCGGCTTCAGCGGCGCCGAGCCTGCCACCAATATCCGCGAAGCCACATCGTCGCCAACCAGCATAGCGGTGATTAGCTCTTTGCCGTCTATGCCCCTGACCTCCCCCATGGCGATGGACGTCATTACGGTGCTCCCGCTCAGGTGACCCCCGCCGGACATGCCGTCAACCACGGGGCCCACCGGCTCAAAATCGAAAGACCGCGCCAGGATGCTGTTTACCATGGCGGCATTCTGGGCGGGCGCTTTACCACCGTAAATCAGTATGGTAGCCTCCTCCTTCCCCCCCCAGTCCCTGGCCAGCTCCACCAGCCCCGGGTTGCCGGTATCATGGGCGCCGCCTATCAGACACCCAACGACGTCAATGATACGGTTCCTGCCGTTCTCCAGGTCTTCCGGGTCGATGTCTTCAAAGCGCGTCTCCAAGACGTTAGCGGCCAGTTTTTCGATGGGCGTGCTTTCCGCCGGGCTGTTCATGAATAACCTCCTAGTCTAAACTATTTGCGACCTCTTGCGTAGATAGTTATATGAATGCGTGACATATAAGCCGGATATACTGGATTTCAAATGGTTCTTAGGCAACCAGAAGCGGCACAATTCTGTTCACGCTATCAAGTTCCTCCAGTTTCTCCAGTATCGCAAGTAATTTTTCGGCATTCTTCTTGGTTACTGTCCGGGAAAATTCAACATTCGTCCAGAATTTGGCTATTATTTCGTCCTTCGATATCGGGTTCTGGAGCTGGTCACCTCTGGGGACATCGACGGATTCAGTGAGTTCTCTCCCATCCTTCAGGATTACCTTAAGTCTGGCCTTCTGTCCTTCCGATTGAGGCAGTTCTGCGGCCACCCTTACCTTTTTCACGAAGGCATTAATTTCAGGGTCATGTACGGATGCTTCGGTGAAGTGCTCCGGTTTCACACTCTTTTTCAGTAGTGCGATAGCTGTGCAATACTGGATACTGAAGATAGCATTGGCATGCCAGAATTCCCCGATTCTGAAAGGCAGCGCCAGAATGTTATCGGAAAACCCGGATGATATATAGATGGTAGCCTCCTTGATATCGCCGGCTTCGACACCATGTTTATTAACCAGATTCAGGGCGCAGTCAACAGGTCCGTGACAACCGCGACAGCAGGAATAGGGTTTAATGGTGCTATCACTGTAGTATTTCTTGCCCAGGTCTCTGGTCAGGATACCAGGGTCGTGGCAGCCCTCTGTGTAGAGATAATAATAGCCGAATTTGCCGAACAGGGCGTCCTTCGGGCCGGTCCAGCCTGCCTTGGCTAACTCCGCGGAAAAAACACCGCTCCGGGCCGATGTGCCCTGAGTCAGTTTAAATGAGGTGGTTGTGTCCTGGATAATATCGAAGGTTCCGGCTATTTGGTTGAGGACGATGCCGAAGGAGTTTTTCATTTGAGCCTTGTTTAAGCCCAGTAGCCGTCCGGCAATAGCAGTCGCTCCAAACGGGTTTATCGGGCCGATGCGGTCCCATCCCGGGGAAAGGCCAAAGGTAGAGCCGCCAAGTAACACGCGTGATGTCACATCGTCGCCAACCAGCACGGCGGTGAGCAACTCCTTGCCGTCTATATCTTTTACCTCCCCCATGGTGATAGCCGTCATTACGGTGGTTCCGCTAACGTGTCCCGCCGTAGATTTACCTTCTACCACGGGGCTTACCGGCTCAAAATCGAACGACCTTGACATAATGCTGTTTACCATGGCGACATTCTGGGCCGGCGCTTTACCGCCGTGAATCAGGATGGTAGCCTCTTTCCTGCCTCCCCAGTGCCTGACTAGGTCTATGAGCTCCGGGTTGCCAGGGGCATTGGCACCGCCTATCAGACATCCCACGACATCGATGATGCGGTTCTTGGCGTGCTCCAGGTCTCCTGGCTCCAGGTTTTCAAAGCGCGTCTCCAGCGCGTTCGCGGCCAGCTTTTCAATGACCGTGCTTTCAGCCGGGCTGTCCATAAATAACCTCCTAATTTTTAAAAATATTTGCGACCACCTGTATAGATTATTGCTTTATCAAAGCAACTATTAACGTGGAGGGGTATCCTGATGCCTCACCGCTCTTACCTCATAATGTAATATTCATGGTGTCCGGTTGTCAACCTAGTTTTCGGAGCCGTATCCTCACCCCAAAAATGGAACCGCATCGGGTGGCGAAGAACAGGGTAGCGCTTTGTTCAACACTTAGACTGTCTATTGATTTATTTCTCTCCTTAACAGGAAAGGGGGAGAAAGAGAAGCGGAGCTAACAGCATCTCTCGGACACCCCTTATAATCACTCAGGTTAGAATGATTGGGAAAAGGGCAAAGTCTCTATCTTGACTTCACCGTAGTTCTACATATATAATTGGGCAATTGTAATTAGCGTCCAGCCGGAGGAGGCAAGATGGAAGATACATTATTTATGATTTTGGGCTGGCCGGGCCCAGTCGGCATCGGCATTTTCCTGGTTTGTCTGGGGACTATGATATTTCTGATTGCGAAGGCTGATGAAATCAGTAAGCGTATAAAGCACGAGTATAAAGATAAGAAATAGATAATTACAAATTTGGGGTGGTGGGGTTTAAAACCACGGGATAAGCCTTAGATGCCGCGAGGGCGGCAGGGTGGGAAAAGATAAAAAATAAAAAAGAGGGGCTTCACCCCTCTAACGTCACATCAAACTAAATACGGTGGCGGAGAGGGTGGGATTCGAACCCACGGTAGCCAAAGGCTACACACGCTCTCCAGGCGTGCCTGATAGGCCACTCCAGCACCTCTCCGCAGTTGTCTTTTAGCTCTCTGGTTCTTTTTGCCCGGCTAACTCGGCCTGGTATGCCTTCCAGCCGGGACACCACCTGGTGTGCCACCGCCAGAGCCAGCTTATTACGGATTTAGGCTTTCTCTCTGCGTAAATATGAAGTTTACAATTTTCGCAGCTAGAACTCATCTTTAATACCTCTCTTGGCGGAGAGGGTGGGAT
>CAYWRT010000095.1:0-8747 GCA_964460815.1 uncultured Dehalococcoidaceae bacterium | reverse complement strand
TATCTCCATACCGAAGCGGGAGAGGTCGAAACGGGGGCCCTCGACGGCAATTAACTCAAAGGCACAGCAGGCGGGGAAGCACATCGCCGTCCAGAGCGATGAGCGCCGCCCCCAGTTAATCACGGCATCCACCGTGGTCAGCAGGATATTCCTGTCCAGTTCTTCATCCAGCCACTCATCGGGGTCGGGAATCGCCTCCTGACTGCTCGCTTTCAGTTCCTCAATAACCTGACCCTCATACCGGTCAAGCTCGGTATCGGAATAAATATACTCCCTGTTGCTGCTTACTTCCATTCCAGGACCTTCTTCTTCCAGGCATATATATAGCCAATAAGAACAATGACAACAAGAATCAACACGGTGATTAGGCTGAAAAGCCCCAGTTGCCTGAGGTGGACTGCCCACGGATACAGAAAAACAACCAGGACATCAAGAGCTAAAAAGACCAGGGCGTAGAAATAATAATGGAAGTTGAATTGCACCCAGGTCTTGCCTATGGTCTCCATGCCGCATTCAAAGATGGAACTCTTAACAGGATTGGGATTACTGGGGACAATTTTCAGGAACCTGAGGACAATGGGGATAATAACCATTACCAGAGTGAAAAGGATGACGACAACAAGAAACAAACCGATTAAACCGTAGTTTGCTAGCAACTTGTCTCCTTAACTATTCAGACTAGACAACAGCCGTTGGCTAGTATAGCACACCTCTTGAAAAAAAATCAACACCCCAAAATATATTGTTAAATAACCTACCCCATGACCTCCACCCCTTGTTATCTTTTCCCACCCTGCCGCCCTCGCATCATCAACGGCTTATCCCGAAAGCTCATGACCCACCACCCCAATGATATTGAAGGCTATTCCGTTCTTCTCTGGATGAACCAACCCGCATGGTATTTTTTTCTTTCTCATCTATTCCCACCCAAGCCGCCCTCGCACCATCTACGGCTTATCCCATAGTTTTATTACCACCACCCCTTTGAGAGTCCTAGAGAGGCGAAGCCTCTCTTTCTATCTCTTCCCCCTCTCCTTGATAGGAGAGGGGGACTAAGGGGGTGAGGTAGATAAAAGCTCAAGAGGGTGAGGTATGTCACCTCCCCATTCCGAACTTTTCGGCAACCTTACGAAAACCAGCCAGTGAACCTTCCAGTACCCTGTCTTCAACGCAATAGGCGAGCCGAAAGTAACCGGGTGAGCCGAAGCCCCTGCCGGGCACTGTCAGCACCTGCCACTGCTGTAGCTCCCTCACAAAAGCGACATCATCCGCCAGCGGAGATTTGGGGAACATGTAGAAAGCCCCCTGCGGTTTTATCACCGCATAGCCCAGGTCAACCAGATGACCATATAGAAAGTCCCGCTTGCGCTGATAATCAGCCACCGAGACAGTCGCCTGCTGGAGGCGGCGCACCAGGTGCTGCATCAGCGCCGGGGCATTGATAAATCCCAGCGTCCGGTTGCAGAAGATAAAGCCATTCATCATTTCTTCATGCTGAGGGCAGTCCGGGTGCAGGGCGATATAGCCAATGCGCTCACCGGCCAGTGATAAATCCTTGGAGTGTGAAGTAACGATGATGCTTTGCGGGTAATGGTTCAGGGGTGAAGGATATTTTAATCCATCGTAGATAATCCTGCGGTATGGCTCGTCACTGATGAGAAAAATGTCTGTCCCGTATTGAACCCCCTTAGCGCTGAGTAATTCCCCTAAACCGTGTATCAGCTCCTCATTATAGACAACTCCGGTGGGGTTGTTGGGAGAGTTTATGATAACCGCCTTAGTTTTCGGCCCGATGCCAGCCTCAAGAACATCCAGCCGGGGCATAAACTGCTCATCGGTGGGTATAACCTTAGCCACGCCACCATGGTTATTAACATAGTTATGGTAATCAACAAACCAGGGGACAAAAAGGATAACCTCGTCTCCCTCATTAAGAATCGTCTTCAACACCACGTTGATTGCCCCCGCCGCCCCGCAGGTCATGATAACGTCCTTGCCAGCTAGCCTGATGCCGGTCTCCTGCGCCAGCTGTGCCGCCACCGCCTCCCTGGTCTCCGGGTAGCCGGCATTCTCCATATAGCCATGCATCCCCGGCAGGGGATTTTCCGCCAACCGCTTCAGTTCCTGCGCAAACTCAACAGGAGGCTCCATTACCGGATTGCCCAGAGACAGGTCAAAGACGTTTTCCGCGCCATAGCGCTGTTTCAGGGCAATCCCCTCCTCAAACATCCGCCTTATCCACGACCCCTCCTCCATATTCTTCCTAATCTTCTCTGATACGGACACCCCTCATTTCCTTTCTGCCCTGCTCAAAAGCGGTCAGGTTAATCTCACGTATGTTCGCCGGCAGGCGCCGGGAGATGCTGTCCTTCCAGATATTTACCTTGAGCGGGGCAAACAGTGATAAGCAGCCCAGCATAAAAATGTTAAGCGTCCTGACATTACCCAGCTCTCCGGCCCGCCTGGTTCCGTCTACAAAATAGACGCTGTCGGTCTGCCGCTTCAGGATATCGGCAATCTCTTCAAGACCGGGGTATCTTTCCTTTCCCAGGCTGACCGACGGCGGCGGTTGTTCATGGTTGTTGACGAGGGCTATCCCTCCGGGGCGAAGATAGTGGCTCCACCGGGCTGCCTCCAGCTTCTCCAGGGCGAGCAGCAGGTCAACCTCACTCTCTTTAATCAGGGGAGACCGGACCTCGGCAGCTATCCGCACATGGCTGATGACACTGCCGCCGCGCTGGGCCATACCCAGCGTATCGGTCTTCTTGACATCATAGCCGGCAGCCAGAGCGGCCTCACCAAAGATATCACTGGCCAGAACCACCCCCTGGCCACCTACCCCGGTAATAAGCAGGTCCATCTTCTTCACTTTACTTCCTTAAATCACAGCCTACACAGCAATCGCCTGCTGCGGACAGAGCTGTTCACAGAGAGTGCAGGCATCGCCGGCACAGAGAGCCGGGTCAATAAAAAGCTGCCCGTTATCGCTCTGAATAGCCGGACAGCCCAGACGAAGGCAGGTGCCGCACTGGTTGCATTTCTCAGTATTAATGACTCTGGGACTGGTGCGTGTTCTCACGCGCATGGCGCAGTTGCCGCGCACGATAATAACGGAAACCTCCGGCCTGTTTAAGGAATCCCGGACACCGGCCCTCAGCCCCTTCAAATCAAAGGCATCGATTACCTTAACATCTCTGACACCGATACCGCGTGTCAGACTCTCCAGCGCCACTGCCTGTGTCTCCTTACCCCGGGCTGAAATGCCCGTGCCCGGATGCTCCTGATGACCCGTCATTGCTGTGGTACGGTTGTCCAGGATAATAATCGTTATCTGCCCCTCGTTGTAAACGGCATTAACCAGGCTGGTGATACCGGCGTGCAGGAAAGTAGAATCGCCGATAACAGCCACCACCCGGCTCCTGACGCCGGCCTTCTCCATACCCAGCGCCTGCCCGATGCCGGCACCCATGCAGCCGGTGGTGTCCAGAACATTGAGCGGGGGATAGGCACCGAGCGTGTAGCAGCCGATATCCCCGGTAATAATTAATTTCGGCTCCGGCGGTGCCTCAGCCTTCGACTCCAACAACCTGGAGCGCTGTCCAATAGTGTTCAGAACAAAGTAGACGCCGGTGTGGGGGCAGCCCGGGCAGAGCAGGGGTGGACGCCGGGGCAACCCCGTAGCCGGGGGCGTAATTTGCCTGGAGGCACTCCCGGACAGCAACCCGGCACAGCGGCTGCCTTCTTCCACGATACGCGTGTTCAGTTCCCCCACCCTGGGAATGAACTCTTTACCGGTAACCTCTATCCCCATCGCCTGGATATTCTCCTGGAGGAACGGGTCAAGTTCCTCAACAACGATTAACCTGTCCACCCGAGCCGCGAATTTACTTATTAAATTGCGGGGAAGGGGATAGGTCATTGCCAGCTTGAGAAAAGAAGCTTCGGGGAAGACCTCCCGGGCATACTGGTAGGCAACACCGCTGGTCACAATGCCGAGGTCACGCTTGCCCCAGATTACCTGGTTCGAGGGGAAGGTCTCGACATACTCCGCCAGCCTGACCAGGCGCTCCTCCACCAGGGTATGCCTGGGCAGGGCATAGACCGGTAGCATGACATATTTCGGCGGATTATAATGGAATTGGGGCCGCCGGTCCGGCACGACACGGCTCCTGTTCACATTTACCACCGATTTGGAGTGGGAAATACGAGTGGTGCTGCGCACCAGGACGGGGGTATCAAACCTCTCACTTATTTCAAAGGCATAAGCCATGAGGTCATAGGCTTCCTGGCTATCGCCTGGCTCCAGCATCGGTACCTTGGCTAACCTGGCATAGTGGCGGTTGTCCTGTTCATTCTGGGAGCTGTGTATCCCCGGGTCGTCAGCACTTATCACCACCATCCCGCCAACGATACCCGTTATTGAGGCAGCCATGAAAGCGTCACTGGCTACGTTCAGCCCCACATGTTTCATGGATGCCAGGGAACGAACCCCGGTATAGGCTGCCCCCAGTGCCACCTCCACAGCTACCTTCTCATTGGTCGACCATTCGGCGTAAACACCGTCAAAGCGAGCCAGAGACTCAAGTATTTCAGAGCTGGGAGTACCGGGGTAGGCCGCCGCCACTCTGACACCAGCGTGGTAGGCCCCCAGCGCCAGGGCCTCATTTCCCGATAGCAGTTGCAAATTATTTGCCATTCTCAACACCGGTCAACAGGCACGTCTTTACCAGGTATGACTTCGCGTGGTATTCAAGCCACAGGTAATAAATTCCGATGCTCCGAAAAGACTGCCTGCGTTTTCAATTCTACCATAACATGAGATTAAGCAACAATAAGTGATTATTTGGGTTTTATTTGCATCTGGTTTATGGCTTTCCCCCGCCCCCGAGCCTCCTCCATATTATCTTTTCCCACCCACCACCCTCGGCTCATTTGTGGCTTAGCCCGCGAATATCCCCCTCCCCCCTTTTGACACCCCAACAAACCAGTGTTATCATTATCTCATCGTAGTAGTACCATATAAATGGTGTGACACCATATGCCCGGTATCGAAATATACGTAGCCTTCCTGGTGATTTGTCTGGTGCTGTCCGCCTTCTTCTCCGGCTCGGAAACCGCCTTTATTTCAATTCAGCGGTTCCGGCTCGAACATTTAATCAGTACCGAGGTGAAGGGAGCCAGACGGGTGGCCAGAATGATTGAGCGACCCGAGAGGTTTCTCTCGGTCGTCTTACTGGGTAATACCCTGGTCAATGCCGCGGCCGCCGCCATCGCCACTACCATAGCCGTCTTCTTCTGGGAAGAGCGGGGCATCATCTTCGCCACTATCGCCCTGACTATCATTCTCCTGATATTCTGTGAGGCTACCCCCAAAACTGTGGCTGCCCAGCATTCCGAAAAGTTGTCAATACTCTTGGTGCGTGCTCTACAGCTTATCTCCTGGATTTTTACCCCTTTTGTGATAGTACTCAGCTGGATAGCCTCGGCATTTACCAAGATTGCCGGCGGGACACCGGTGCCCCGGTCAATAATCAGCGATGAAGAAATCCGTACTATGATTTCGGTGGGAAGCAAGGAGGGAACCGTGGAGGAAGCCGAGGCTAAAATGCTGCACAAGGTCTTTGACTTTGGTGACCGTCCGGTCCACGAGGTCATGGTGCCGCGCCTGGAAGTCGCTGCCCTGGAGCAGGGTTCCACGATATCCGATTTCCTCAGACTTTACGCCGAATCACCTATTTCCCGCTTCCCGGTATATAAGGAAAACATGGATAATGTCGTGGGGGTCCTCTCGGTAAAGGATGTGCTCATGGCTCGTGCCAAGGGTACCATTAGCGGTGAGAGCACCATTGACGACCTGACCCGCCCGGCTTACTTTACCCCCGAGACCAAACTTATCAACCAGCTCTTTTTTGAAATGCGCGATAATAACTACAGGATGGCAGTAGTTGTCGATGAATATGGCGGTACGGCGGGAATAGTCAGCCTCAGCCGGCTGGTTGAGGAGATTGTGGGCGAGGTGGGCGATGAACTCGCCGGGATAGAAAAGGACTACGAGATAATCAACGAATACACCTTCCAGATTGACGGCAGCATGCGCATTGAAGAAGTCAATGAAGAGATGGAGCTGGACCTGCCCGAAGGAGAAGACTATGAAACCGTTGCCGGCTTCATACTCAGCCTCCTGGGCCATATACCCAAACGCAACGAACAGCTGCGGTATAAGGGCTTGAAGATGGTGATAACCGAGATGCGGGGACAGAAGATTGAGAAAATACTTCTGACCAAGGAAAGGAAGGCAAAAGCCGAGCGCCAGACAAAGGCAGAGTAATGAGAGATGGCTGGTAACGAATTATTATATATAGTGCTTATTATTGTCTTTGTTATTCTAACTGCCTTCTTCTGCAGTTCAGAGACAGCTTTCCTTTCCCTGCAAAAAGTGAGGTTGGAGCACCTGGTCAGCACCAAGGTAAAAGGAGCCAAGCTGGTAGCCAATATGATGGAACGACCGGAGCGGCTCCTCTCCGTTGTTCTGTTGGGAATTAATATCTCCAATACAGCAGCGGCGGCTCTGGTGACCGTACTGGCGGTTTCCATCTGGGGGGAACAGGGTATCATTATTGCTACGATATGTGTTACCATAGTAATTTTAATATTTGCTGAAACCACCCCCAAGACATTCGCCGCCCAGCATGCCGAGAGGATGGCTCTATTATTTGCCCGACCACTCCAGATAGTATCCTGGCTGCTTACTCCCTTCGTGCTGGCACTGAGCTGGATAGCCTCAGGGTTTGCTAAAACAATAGGTGGGGCACCGGTTCCCAAATCACTGGCCAGCGCCGAGGAAATCCGCACCATGATATCGGTGGGACACAGGGAGGGGACAGTGGAGGAACACGAAGCCAAGCTGCTGCACAAGGTCTTTGAGTTTGGAGACCGTCCGGTCTATGAGGTTATGGTGCCCCGCCTGGAGGTTTTTGCCATCGAGCAGGGCTCAAAGCTATCTGACCTGCTGGCTCTCTATGTGGAATCTCCCATGTCCCGTTTTCCGGTCTATAAAGAGAATATGGATAATGTCGTCGGCATTCTCTCGGTAAAGGACGTGCTCATGGCTCTGGCCAAGGGTACCGTCAGTGACGAGAGTACCATTGACGACCTGATACGCCCCGCCTACTTTGCCCCTGAGTCCAAGCACATTGATGAACTCTTCGCCGAAATGCGCGACGAGAACTACCGCATGTGTGTGGTGGTGGATGAGTATGGCGGCACCGCCGGTGTCGTCAGCCTCAGCCGGCTGGTTGAGGAGATTGTGGGCGAGGTAGGCGATGAACTCGCCGGGATAGAAAAGGACTACGAGATAATCAACGAATACACCTTCCAGATTGACGGCAGCATGCGCATTGAAGAAGTCAATGAAGAGATGGAGCTGGATTTGCCGGAAGGGGAAGACTATGAAACCGTCGCCGGCTTCATACTCAGCCTCCTGGGGCATATACCCAAACGCCACGAACAGCTGCGGTATAAGGGCTTGAAGATGGTGATAACCGAGATGCGGGGGCTGAAGATTGAGAAAATCCTGCTGACCAAGGAACGGCAAGCCGCCGCAGCACATAGGGTTCGGAGAAAGACAAAAGAAGAAGCTGAAAAAGAAACCGCTGAAGACCAGAATGCCTGAAAACCCTCTTCACTGACACTATTCTGACCTTATGAGGAATATGCAACGCCTACGCATCAAATTCTGCCGGGGAGAAGAGTTAAAGTTCATCTCCCATCTGGATATAATGCGCCTGTGGCAAAGGGCGCTTATCCGGGCGGGAATACCACTGGCTTACTCGGAGGGTTTTAATCCCCACCCCAGGATATCACTGGCGGCACCGCTCGCCTTAGGAGTAACCAGCGAAGCCGAGTTAATGGATATTGTCCTGGCCAAATGGGCTTCCCCTCACTCCTTCACCGCTGCGGTCAGCCGGCAGTTGCCGCGCGGCATCGAAATCCAGCAGGTCTATAACATACCCCTGACCTTGCCATCACTGCAATCGCAGGTTCGTTATGCGGAATATATCGTTGAACTGGAAACCGGGAAAGGGCCGAAGGACATAGATTCGGCGGTTGCCTCCCTGCTGGCAACAGAGCACCTGCCGTGGCAGCACCAGCGAGATACCGGCCCGCGGCGCTACGACCTCAGGGCTTTAATTGATGACCTTTGGGTCGTTGACGGTGGTACCGGCTGTGGCACCATAGGGATGAGATTGCGCTGTGACAGCAGCGGCTCGGGGAGGCCGGAACAGGTTGCCGCCGCCCTGGGCTTTGAGAATTACCCGAAATCAATACACCGCACCAAGCTAATTCTAAATGCAAGATGAGAACCAAGCCTGCTTTATCTATTCCCACCCGCCGCCCTCGCATCATCTACGGCTTATCCCGTAGTTTTCACCCCACCACCCCCCAATCAAAAAATAAGAGCAGCACCTTTCCCTAAAGCATAGCCAAGTTAAAAGGGGAGTAGCCAGCCGAGAGGGGCGCTAGCCCCTCTCTCAAAATATTTCCCCCTCTCCTTGATAGCAGAGGGGGATACAGGGAGTGAGGTAGACAAGAAATCTACCCTTTCTCAAGGGAAGGAGATAAAAAGAGGGGGGATAAAGTGTGGCGGAAGATTAACGGGCTAAGCCGTGGGCGATACGGGGGCGGCCGGGTGGGATTAGATTAGAAACGAGGGGAGGCAGGGGGTGGGGTTAAGATAACGAAACAAT